>CAYTAS010000043.1:0-26939 GCA_964435885.1 uncultured Nitrospira sp.
GTCTATGCGCAACTGCGCCATCATTCACCCGTTGCACTTGGAACTTGAAACCGCCGAGCTTTAGTGTTCCCAGAGGCAGTGGCGGCACTCTCTGGTGTCAACCCTGTGCCGGACGGCACACCGGTTCAACTGATCCGCATCGACGATGCTGGTAATGTGGCTGCCTCTCTAGCGTCCACTGCTGTGACCGGCGGCCGATACTCCTTCAACCTCACCAGCCTCGGCCTTAGTCCGGCCAGCAATCTGGCCGCACGTGTCGTCAATTCTGGCACAGGGGCTCAACTGCGCGCCTTTGTAACCGGGCCTACCGTGGATCTCGATCCAATCTCCGAAACCGCAGTCCGTCTCGTCCTTGAGCGAATTGTTCTCACGCCGGGAACGACGTTGAATCAGTTCACCGTTACAGAACTTCGGGATATCACGGGCGCCGTCAATCAACTCGCGGTCGTCAAGCGACTCACCGCTGGTTTCAATATTGATTCGACCGTTTCGGCAATCAAGACAGCAGTCTCGAATGAGACAGGACTGACAGGATTTATCGTGGCAGCATCTGGTCCCGGCGAGACCACGGAGGGCCCTGGCGACATCGGCAATTACTTCCCCCTGACCCAAGGCAATACCTGGCAGTTCCAGGGAACCCATTCGGAAACGGGTCAACCGACCACACAATACTCCAACACGATGACGGTCAATGGAACGAAATCCGTGGGGTCAGTAACGACCACCATCTTGGCAGAAAATAATCCGCTCAACTCTGGAGCTGCAGAAGAGGTCTACTATCTCAAGGATTCACGAGGAATCTGGAATTATGGCAACAGCGATTCCTCCGATACTCTCTCCCCAAGTATCATTCCTTTTCGGGAACTTCTCTTTCCGCTGAATCTCGGCGTGACATCCGAGGTCGTAAACAAGAAACGAGTGAATTTTGGGCAAGATTTAGATAACGATGGAAAGAATGAGTCGGCCGACATACTAGCCCAGGTCCCAGTAGAGACATTTGAAGGTGTCACCGTGCCAAAGGGCACGTTTACGAATGCCGCGAAAGTGATCCACAAGACAACGATCACTGTGTTTCCTTCTACAGGGTTAAGATCAGTCAAGGTTATTGGAACGCAAACCTTGTGGTTTGTGGCCAACCTCGGGGCTGTGAAACGAATACTAGAGATCCAGGCCGATGGGCAGGCAGCGGAAAGCGCGACAGAGGAGTTAGTCGATGCACCGATAGCCAACTAGTTTTCATACCAACAGAAGGAGAGTACGATGAGACCTAGACTCAGCTTTACACTGTCGCTCCTCACACTCATCCTGGTTCCGGCACTTGCGTTCGCGCAAGTCAATTTTACAAAGCGCAGCTATTACGTTGGCATGGGCGACAGTGTTGCCGCCGGTGAAGGCGCGATGCCCGTCACGAACGGGTACGTGTATCGGCTGTACGACGAAAGCGCATTCGGCAAGAAGCAGGAAATGGACTTCTCCAATATGGGAACCAGGGGCGCCAGAAGCTGGGATTTGCGCGATCACCAGGCGCCGCAGGTGCTCTGCGCAGAGCCAGAGCAGCGGCCGACCGTAGTCACCATCACCGCAGGGGCCAACGACTTTTTCAGGAACGATCTGGATGTGGTCCGCAGTGCGAAACGAGTGGCCCAGGCCGTCGACTTGCTGCTCAATAACGACGGCGTCCTTAGTCCTGCTCTTGGGGCCACGTCCGTTCTCGACCCTGTCACGGGCCAGCCATGCCGCGCGCTACAGAACGTCACGATCCTGGTCTCGAACTACTACAACATTCCACACCCCGTGCCCGCAGTGTTCCAACTGCTTGATGCGGCGGTACAGGGATTTAACCAGGCGCTCAGTTCCTGGCTGCAGATTGTCGTCGCGCCAACCGGGTCCAGAGTCGCGGTCGTTGATCTGTACACGCCCTCCCTGGGGAGGCAGGGACTTGTGACGATCCAGCGGAGGCTGGGGTATACCGGGCCGTTCGACTTCGACATCCATCCGACTAACCTGGGTCACGCCTTCATTGCCGGGGAATTCAAGAAGGCTTGGAATAGCCTACCGTAGGCCTCCCGGTCCTTCGGCGTGTTGTTTCTTCCGCACATCGGCGGCATCGAAGATTAGGATGTCTCGAGCGACGGGGTTCGGGGAGCCATCGTCTGGTGGCTCACTCGAACCTCAGTTCGCCACGCGCCGCTCACTCAGGTCAGGCTCTACCATACAGGCAGGCCGGGTCCGGTTTTGAACGGAGCTGTTCTCTCCAGAATTGTCGCAGTCTATCTGTCCTGAGCGAGGAAGCTCTGTTGTCTGTTAAGCAATAGTTCCATCCCTTTCCTCTGCTCACTGCATGCACTCTTTTGCCACAGATCATTGTTGGGACATGTCGCAGATCTCCCCAATCTTCTCGACCTTCATTTCTCTTGTCTCGCTAACCTTCTCAGATATCTCTCAAATACCGAACTGCCGGCCGAACGAACTTTGGCGCCATCCTTGCTGAAGACTCGGTCATGGATTTGAATCAAAGTTTGATGGGCCATCAACCGCGCGCAGGCGCATGACAGGAAGGGAGAAGTATTATGTCCGTCGCCAAAGTCATCGAGATTAGTTCAGAATCATCCAAGAGTTTTGAAGATGCCATCGTCCAGGGGATAGCCCGGGCATCCAAGACCATCCATGGGATCAAGTCCGCGTGGGTGAAAGAGCAGCATGTCGTAATTGAAAACGGCAAGGTCACCATGTATCGCGTGGATCTGAAAGTGACGTTTGTGCTGGATTGACGAATACCGCACAGAGTAGGCATGTGAGACGACGGCTAGGCAGAGGAACCTTGTGGACTGTCGTGGCGGCTGTTCTGGTTTGGGTCGTCGCCCTTGCAGCGGCACCACAAGGCTCCGAATCGCCTACCGAAGCCGTGCGCGGAACGGTCAACCAGGTCCTCAATATCCTTGAAGACCCCGTCTTGAAGGCCCCGGCGAAACTAAAAGCTCGCCGTCGCATGCTGGAGGAAGTCATCGCGACTCGCTTCGACTATGCAGAAATGTCGAAACGCGCGTTGTCCGTCTACTGGGCTCCGCTGACCGAGGCTCAACGCGCGGAGTTCGTTGAGGTCTTCAGGAGTTTTCTCTCGGACCGGTACACCGAAAAGATCGAAGAGTATAGCGGGGAACAGGTACGGTACCTGTCGGTGCGAACTGAGGGAACGTATGCCGAGGTCCGAACCGCGCTGCAGTCTGGGAAAGCGACTATCCCCATGGACTACCGCCTTTTCTTACAGGAAGGCCGATGGTATGCCTATGACATCATTATAGACGGAATAAGTCTGGTAAGGAATTACCGGAGTCAGTTCCAGAAGATCATTCGCGAGAGTTCCTACCAGGAATTGGTCAAGAAATTGCGCGAGCGAAGCGTAGCCGAGGAACCGCGAACGAAACGATGATCGCGATCATGAGTTTGCGTCGATCTTATGGGACGGATTTCGCAACGACACCCCATCCTTTCCTGGCCACCGATACTTGGATGCAGACGCGTGTGGTAGATGGCGACAGTGTATCAAATCGCACTGCCCTGATTTGCAACAAGGACCACAGCACCAGCATGCTATTCCACATGGCTGACGTAAGGCACGATCGTTGCGTCTCCTGACTTTTCATGTAGGTTGTCTTCCATCCCTATCAATAACCCCTCAAAGGAGGATCACAGAGTCATGAACATCGAGCCTTCGCGCCAGACTAAGAAGACAAAGTCCCGAGCACCAGTGAGTACACCAACCAAGTCAAAGGCTTCCCCTGCCGCACAGACGCGTCAACCGGAATCACCCTGTGAGGAGCCGCGCATGTTGATCGCGAAGCGAGCCTATGAGCTCTACAGCGAGCGGGGCTATCGGCATGGGTGTGCGCTTGATGATTGGCTCGACGCGGAGCGGGAGCTTGCGAGTCAGCTCCCGCCACCCTGAAAGGGATCTTCCACTCCCTGGCGGTTTCCAGCGGATTCACGGCGGAGTAAGTAACTTTTACGATAGCCTGCTTGCCCACACGATGGTGCAAGATCGACGATCGGCAAGGCACTCTTTTCTGGAGAATTCTCCATGTCGTACGTCGGTGTGAACATCGGCGCCCTCACGGTGAAAGTCGCCGTCCTTCGAGGTGATTCTCGAAGCGCTACCGTTCTAGCCCATCAAGGCCGACCGATCGAGGTGCTCAATGAGGTGCTTGCCCGGCCGGAGTTCGCCGATGCCGAATACTTCGGCGTGTCCGGCCAGCTCGGCCATATTTCCGAAGTCGCGGCGGTGCAACGGGCGCTCCGCGAAATAGACGGAACGTATGACGCGGTCGCGTCGCTCGGCGGGGAATCGTTCCTCGTCTACCTTCTGATGGGCGGCAGGATCGCTAATGTGGTGTCCCATAATAAATGTGCGGCGGGAAGCGGTGAGTTTTTTGTGCAGCAGATCGGCCGGATGGAGCTGGGTATGGACGAAGCCATCCAACGATCCTTCGGCGGTAAAGTCGTGCCGCTCGCATCACGATGTTCGGTGCACTGCAAGTCGGATATTACCCATAAGCTGAATCGCAACGAAGCTACGACGGAAGATATTCTCCACACCCTGCACGACAGCATGTCCAATAGAGTGATTGCGTTGCTGGAGAAAGGAACGTGCGAGCTGAAACGAGTCCTGCTGATCGGGGGCGTGTCCAGAAACGACGCCATGCTGGCGGCATTGCAGGCCAAGCTCCCTGCCACGGAGTTTGTGGTGCTCCCGGAAAGTGCCTGGTTCGAAGCCTGGGGCACCGCCTTGCTCGTACGAGACTCTCCCAGCGAGACGTCTCTCAAGCTTGGAGCACAGCCAAGCCTCGGCCGTCTCCCGCCGCTCCATCTCTACGGCGAACGGGTTCAGGTGATCGCCGCCGCGCCGCGACAGGCTCCTCCTGACGGGCCTCTGGTCCTCGGAGTCGATGCTGGATCGACGACGACCAAGGCCATTTTGATGGACCCTTCGACGCAGGCCGTGGTGACCTCACATTACGGGAGAACAAAAGGAAACCCAGTGGCGGCGACTCGTGAATGTCTTCAGGTTCTCATCAGCCAGATCGGTAATCGACCGATCGGTTTGATCGGCACGACCGGATCGGCCCGTGAACTCGCCGGCGCCTACCTTGGCACCGAACATGTCTATAACGAGATCTCGGCCCATGCGGCCGGCGCGACGCATTTCGATCCCGATGTGGACACGATATTCGAGATCGGCGGCCAGGACTCCAAGTACATCTATTTGCGCAACGGCGTGCCCATCGATTACGCAATGAACAATGCCTGTTCGGCGGGAACAGGCTCGTTCCTGGAGGAAAGCGCCCACGGCGATCTGGGCATCACGGTGTCGGATATCGCCGACCTGGCGCTGGCCGCCCCGTCCCCGGTGCACTTCAAGGCGACCTGCGCGGCCTTCATCAATTCCGATATTCGGCTCGCCCAGCAACAGGGGCATCCCCGCGACAACATCATCGCCGGACTGGTGTACGCCATCGCCGGCAACTATTTGAATCGCGTCAAGGGACCGCGCTACGTCGGGAAGAAGATTTTCCTGCAAGGAGGTGTGGCGCTCAACCGTGCCCTCGGATATGCCTTCGCCCACAGCGTCGGCCGCCAAGTGGTGATTCCGCCCAGCCCGGAATTGCTTGGAGCGCTGGGTGTCGGGCTCCTGGCCCTGAAACGTTCCGGCACAGCGTCGGGCCACACCATCGATTTGCTCACGCTGGCGGCTCCGGAGATGAAACGTGTCGGCCACTTTACCTGCGGTGCGTGCAAAATGTATTGCACCATTGACCGGTTTGAGGTCGCAGGTCGCCGGTTTCCCTTCGGCGGCCGGTGCAGCCTCTACGAAAATGTATGGAAGCGAAAGGCCAGGACCGCAGCGGCCCAAGATCTCGTCGAGATGCGCGCCGAGGTACTCTTTCGAGTCACGCCGATGAGACCGGCCGCGACGCCGAAGCATGAACGAGTGGAACGCACGTATTGGGGGGTGGGGCCCGCATACGAAAGCGCGAAGGCCTTTGTGCGCGAATCCCTGAGCCGTTTCGGCGCCGTTACAGTGGCGAGCGGGACACGCATCGGCATTCCCAGGGCGCTCACGACGCACTCACTGTTCCCGCTGTACTCCACATTCTTTTCCGAAATCGGCATGAAGGTGGTGCTGTCGGACGTGGACCCGCGGGGGGATTTGACTTCACATTCTGGATTTTGTTTTCCCGCGCAGATCGCCCACGGTGCCCTCCTGGATCTGGTCAAGAAAGGTATCGGCCTGATTTTCATCCCGCATGTCGTCCGGATGCCCCATCCGAACCAGTGCAAGGATTCATACCTCTGCCCGATCACGCAGGCCGGACCCTATTTCCTGGCCAAGGCATTTCCCGATCGCCGTTTGCTCTCGCCTGTGCTGGAGTTCATCAACGGCTACGAGTCTTGTGTGGCCTTGGTCGACATGGCAGTCGCAGAGCTGGGAGTCGGACGCGAGGTGGCTACCAGTGCCTGGGCAGCTGCCGTAGAGGTGCAGACAGATGCGGAGCGCACGCTCAGAGAATTTGGGAAAGAAGCGCTCGGTGCGGCCATCGCCGCCGGCAAGCCGGCCATTTTACTCGCCGGCCACAGCTACAACGCCTTCACTCCGGAAGCGTCGCAATCCGTCGGGAAGAAACTCTCCAGCATGGGCGTCACCGTCATCCCGGCCGACTGTCTGCTGCCGGCCGGAGAGGGTCCCACCTCCTGGCATTTTGCGAATCAAATCTTGAACGCCGTCGGCATCGCAAAGCGGCATTCCAATCTCTTTCTTCTGAGCGTCAGCAATTTCAGCTGCACCATCGACGCGTTCACCCACTCCATGCTCGCCTCGGAGTTGGGCTCAAAACCGTACCTCGTCCTCGAGATCGACGCGCATACCGCCGATGCCGGAGTGCAAACCAGGCTGGAAGCGTTTCTGGACATCATCCACAATTATCGGGAGGCGCAAACCTTCGGCGCCGGCCCTTTCGTTCCTTGCCGGCTGGTCGGAGGAGGCCGTGTCGTCCGATCAAACGGCGAGTCTGTGCTCCTCACTGACCCTCGGGTCCGAGTCTACTTTCCGAACTTTTCTCCCCACCACACCCAGGCCTTTGCTATGGCAGCGGGCTGGCTCGGGCTCCACCCTGGCACCGTCATTCCACTTGACCGAGCGCAGCTCGACACAGGGTTACAATACACCTCCGGCCGCGAATGTCTCCCGTTGCCGATCTGCATCGGCCAGCTGCTTCAGATCCATGAGCATCGCCAGCCTGGAGAAATCGCGGGATTTTACATGCTCCAGGGCGGCGCTCCCTGTGTCAGCGACGCCTACATGGGGTATTTTGAGCGGTTCCTTACCGAGCAGCGGTTGAGTGATCTATTTCTTTTCAACCCTCAACCGGAGAACGATTATCTCGGCTTCGGAAAAAACGTTCTTGCGCAACATCTGGCGCAGGCGATCATCCTCGGCGATATTTTGGTGGAAATCGAGCAGGTGCTTCGTGTCGTGGGGCGCGAGGGAGCGCTCGATCGACTGCAACAGGAATGGGAGCGGTTCACCGAGAGTGCTCGTTCGCGAGACGAGTTCCATGCCGGTCTCCCCGCATTCGTCGAGCGGTTGGCAAGCCTGCCACGCACCAGAGATCCTCGGACCTGCCCGCGCGTCGTCGTGGCCGGCGACTTTTTCACCCGCTTCAGCTCGTTTTTCATGGACGGCGTGCGTGACCTCTATGCCGAACGGGGCATCATTCTCAAGCCGGTCGATCTGAGCGAGTTGTTTCTCTATGCCGCATATCATCCAATGGCTGAAACGGCCGGTACCTGGGGTATGAAACCGGGCGGCTTGGCTCTAGCCAAGGCCTGCATGAGGATGTTTCAGCCGGAAGGCAAAGAGTACATTGAGCGATGGCTGAGCTATTACACCTTGAAGCATGAGGAGGCGCGGACTCGTGAACGTTTCCGTGAGACTGGTTTACTGGTAGCCGGATCCAACGCGCTCTCGGCCATTTTCGAAAGAGGCGCGGAGCATGTCTCACCCGCCATTTACGGTGAACTTCTCCCCACGGTGGGTAAGGGATTGGAAGCCGCTCGCGAGGGGTATGACGGCATGCTCGTCATCGGGCCGTTCAACTGTCTGCCTTACCGGATTTCAGAGGCCATCCTCAAGCCGCTCAGTATCCGGCAAGGCATGCCCATTCTCACCTATGAGAGCGATGGTTATGCGGTGTCTCCCTCGGTGCTCAGACAGGTGGACGTTCACATCCAGCAGGTGCTCGAACATGCGGCCAAAACCCGTGTGGCTCAGGTGTAATGAGCGGCAATCTTATGATGCTCACCGGAAGAAGTGCCTGTTGATCCACATGCTCATCACCGACCAAGGAAACTCCTCATGATTACCTCAATGGCATTCACCGCCTACCCCGTCTCAAACATGGAACGGGCCAGAGCATTCTACGAACATGTGCTTGGCTTGCACGTGAGCTATAACTATCGGGACGTCTGGGTGGATTACGACCTAGAAGGTTCAACCTTCGCGATCACGACGACGGAGATGGGCCACACACCGGGAGCGAAGGGTGCGGTGGTAGCGTTCGAGGTATCTGACATGGAGGCGTTTGTCCACAAGATGAAGGAGCGAGCTGTGCCGTTCGTCGCGGAAGTTTTCGAAACACCGGTCTGTCGGATGGCCGTAGTTGAGGATCCGGACGGGAATCACATCACGATCCACAAACGTAATACCTGACGGAATCGTTGCTGCATGGCTTCGCATACTCTGATTACCGGACTGCCCGGCGTCGGCAAGACCACACTGATCCGCAAGCTTGCAGAGCGCCTGACGGAATATCGACCGGCGGGATTCTACACCGAAGAAATCCGGAACGAACGGGGAATCAGAGAAGGCTTTCGACTTGTGACGCTCTGCGACCGCCGGCTGGTCTTGTCCCACATCCGCCACACAGGGCCATACCGTGTTGGTCGTTATGGAGTGGACGTTGCGGAATTCGAGTGTCTGTTGGAGGAGTTGAATCTCCGGGACTCACTGGCTCCCGCGATCATTATCGACGAGATCGGCAAGATGGAGTGTTTCTCCAGACGGTTTATCGACACCGTCACCCTGCTGCTGGACGGACCAAAGACCCTTGTCGCGACGATCGCGCTGAAGGGCGAGGGGTTTATCCGACAGGTGAAACAGAGACCCGACTGTCGCCTCGTGACAGTAACGAGGGAGAATCGCGACCGCCTCCCTGATGAGCTTGCGAGCGAATTGCAGGCAAGACTGCGCAAATAACCGGGTTAAGGAAAGATCACGGCTGCTGATAGGCCATTGCAGAGCAAGACGTTGCATGGCCTCGTCGAGCGGATGCATGTCGGCGGCGCCGATCCGTTCACTCAGCACACCCCATACAGGCCCCGCGTCAATGCCTTGCAGAAGGATTTCATGTGGGTGAAGGCCAGCTGGACTTCACGCTGAATCTGCAGACGCACGGCCTCTAATTTCACATCTCTTCTCGGAATCACTTCGACGACCACGGCTTGTGGCGAGGAAATCGGCTGGCCGATCTGGCTCGTGATCCAGACCGTCACGTCCAGTAACCCCGGCACCTTCTTATAGATGTCCTTCGCCAATACCTGCGCCAGTACATTGTAGATCTTCCCCACATGCGCCGCCGGATTCTTACCTGGCGCGGCCTCGGCGCTGGCCGGCCGACGTAGCGAGATGATTCCACAGACGCGATTGCCCCTCCCGACTTCGCCGGAATCTCCCGCCTCCGCCGAGGTGCCCAGCAGCGTCAGGTACGCGCCGGCCTCACCGACGCCGCGCTGATCCAGCACATTCAAGAATATATGTGGAGAAAGGCCAGTCCCGCCTTTCCGTTTCACAAAATCCTCCAGCGCGCCGGCCGCCAATGTCTTCCGTTTAAAATACTCAGACTCCGTGCGGATCAATGGAGCCAGAAACGGCATGGCAACCGTCACGGTAAGATCCCTGCCCCGTCGGACGGCGAGCACTTTCACATCTTCTCCCGTGTCAGGAAATTCTTTCTTGAACGAACGCCCGTTCAGAAATCGCTCAACCTGGAACACCAGTCGCTCTGTCGGCGTCAGGGGAGCGTACCCCACGGTGGCAGAGGTGTCATTGGCGACGGGTTCCCGAGGTCGCTCGGCCACGGAGCGAAGTTCCTCCGACGCCGGTTTCAGTTCAACTTGGCATTCCAAATCTGTCAGCGGCTTGACGCGTGGCAAATTCCGTTTGAACCATTTACATGCCGCTTGTTCGGCGATTTCTTTCACCGGGATGCGTTTGTTCTTCCATTCGAAAGTGGCACGGTCGCCCATCACCAGCCGCATCGGCCCGAGCACTGAACCACCTCCGAATCGACAAGCGACCTGGCCGGCCACCAACATCCCCTTGTCGGCATTGAAATGGAGAACGCGGCCGCAGGTCTTGAGATAAGCCTGGGCCAGGTGGACAGCAACGCTCTCCATCACGGCGTCGCAGATTGTGTCGGGATGGCCCAGCCCCTTCCGTTCCACAATCTCCATCGCTTCCCCTGCGGGAGAAATCCGAGAAGACTCAAGTATCATCGGTTCAATCGAGCTCATCGCATCCCCTCACACCTCCGCGATCCAGGCCACCTCCGACCCTGGTCCTTCCTGGTGAAGACGATGCAGCCCGGCCGCCTTAGCCATCTCCACCGCTTCATCAAATTCCTCTTTCGTGATGCCCCGGTTCAGCGGTGAATAGTTGAATGCTTTCCAGCATGGGCGATACTGATCGATGAGATTCTTCATAACCTCCAGTAACTTTGTCGCAGTCTTGAAGACGTAGCGCACATAGCCGCCGGCATCGAGCGCACTGACCAACCCATCCCATCCGGTCTTCACGATGGTTTCAGGCTTGTGAGCCCACATCGGACAAATTCGTCATGGGTCTTTGCGACGATCGAACCGGAGATCCTCGTTCCGTACAGGAGCGCCGTCAAGAACCAGAGAAACAAGTCTTTCTCGCCGCGAGCGGGCAAATTGAGCCTGATCTCCGATGAAAAACATCCCGGCATGGGTGAGATGAGCGTCTTGATCACCGTGTTTGCGGTAGACACGTTCATAAATATTCCGGTTAGCCTCCGATGGCCCAACGTCCCGTCACGAACTGGCCACAATCCGGACACCGACCCGCTCGCAACCGATTCTCCACCACCGTGGATCCCCATCGTCGGATCACGACTGCCTCACACCCAGGACAGACTGTGTTCTCGCCTCCTTCTTCTTGCGGCACATTCCCCAGATAGATGTAGCGCAGCCCTTTCTCCAGGCCGACATCCCTGGCTCGTAATAACGAGCGGATCGGTGTTTCCTGCCAGTGCTCCATCTTGTAGGCAGGAAAGAAGCGGCTGATGTGCCAGGGCACATCCTCGCCTAGCTCAACCTTGATAAAGCGTGCGATATCCCTCAACTCGCCTTCCTCGTCATTCAGGCCTGGAATCAAGAGCGTGGTGAGTTCGATCCACACTCCTTGTGTTTTATACTCTCGAATGGCCGCCAAGATCGGCTCGAGTCTGGCTCCACACAACTTTTTGTAGTAACTGTCACGGAAGGATTTGAGATCGATGTTGGCGGCACCGAGGTACGGAGCGATCTCTCGCAGAGGATCGAGCGAGATGAACCCGTTCGTCACGAAAATGTTGCCTAGCCCCGCTTCCGACGCCAGTCGCGCTGTGGCGAGCGCCAGTTCATAGAAGATCGTCGGTTCCGTGTAGGTATAGGCGATACTTCGGCACCCTGTTCGTTCGGCCTGGGCAACCAGCTCGGAGGGAACTACTGCTGTTCCGATTCCCCAGCGCGCCTCGGGTGGCTCTGACTCTGCGCACCACTCGCTCGACGGATGCTCACCGGAGGCGGATGTTGCCTCCTCACCACGATCCACTAACTCCCTGAGCTTCGGCCATTGTGAGATGGTCCAGTTCTGGCAGAACCGGCAGCGAAAATTACAGCCGACCGTCGCAATGGAGTACGCAGTGCTGCCTGGAAGGAAGTGGAACAGCGGCTTTTTCTCGATCGGATCAACCTCTGCGGACACAATGCGATCTGCCACCCGCGTGAAGAGTTGGCCGCCGTGATTGATCCGAACTCCGCAAACCCCTCGGTGATTCGGCGCAACCTTGCAGTCATGGGGACAGAGCGTGCATCGGACGAAGTGGTCCGCCATAGGTTCCTGGTACAACGCGGGCTGGAGGTCGGTTGGCATGGGAGTTCTCTGCTGATGTCGACTGTAGGAGATTAAAAGGAGCAAAGCCGGTGCCGTTCAAGGGGACGAGGAAAAACCAAGTCTCTATGAGAGGTTGGGGCATGAACACAAGGTCAACGAACCTGTCCACCGGGTTAACATGCCACAGTGCCGAGGTTGCCTCTGTAGTGCAACGCCACACCTTACTCGACTCAACGGGATTTCCTCTCACTATTTCATTCAACGGTGTGGCATCGTGATTGCTCCCTTTACAACATGACGACCTTGACCGCTTGGTGAGGGAGGGCCATGAGACGTCCCCATCAACGTCCCTTGTGCTTTACGCTCGCTTGCATCACCATCATCAGTCTGCCGGTCTGGGTCTCCTCATGTAATGGAGGCCGAGGAACTGATTCTTTTCCCATGGATTCCAACCGCGAGGCTGAGCGCAACCGGATGGTCGATCAGTACATTGTCCCTCACGGCATTAAGAGTCCCGCTGTGATTGCCGCGATGAGGCGTGTACCGCGCCATCGCTTCGTGCCGGGAATGTATTCCCTGTTCGCCTACATCGATGGACCCTTGTCCATAGGCCACGGCCAGACCATTTCGCAACCCTCTTTGGTCGCTGAGATGACGGATGTGCTGAAACTCAAGAAGACGGATAAGGTTCTGGAGATCGGAACCGGATCCGGCTATCAAGCCGCCATCCTCGCTGAGCTGGTCGATAAGGTACTGACCATCGAGATCGTGGAGCCGCTGACTCGCCAAGCAGAACAGACGTTGACGGAACTGGGCTATACGAATATCCGAGTTCGGAGAGGAGACGGATACCTGGGTTGGCCTGAAGAAGCACCCTTCGACGCCATCATCGTAACGGCCGCTCCAGACCATGTCCCGCAACCGCTGCTCGACCAGTTAGCAATAGGTGGTCGCCTGATCCTGCCGGTCGGCAAAGGCCTCCAAACCCTAGAGCTCTATCACCGGACAGCAGAGGGCTATCAGCGCAAAACTCTCACCCTTGTGCGGTTTGTGCCGCTGGTTCGATCCAGAGAGAAATAGGGACAAACCGCACCGATGGACAGAGCCGAGAACAATCCGTCTTCACTTCCCCGCTGCATTGGCTGGTTCACCGCCTCCTGCGTGCTCGTCAGCAACGT
This sequence comes from uncultured Nitrospira sp., assembly GCA_964435885.1. GTDB lineage: Bacteria > Nitrospirota > Nitrospiria > Nitrospirales > Nitrospiraceae > Nitrospira_D. Next base: position 13,408 of record CAYTAS010000043.1, read on the forward strand.
CGTCGGCACCGGCATCTTCACCACGACGGGGTTCATAGCGCGGGATCTCGGCCATCCCGGATTGATTCTGTTCATCTGGCTGATGGGAGGGCTCATCGCCCTGGCTGGTGCGCTCTCCTACAGCGAGCTAGGGACAGCCCTTCCGATGTCCGGAGGAGAATACGTATATCTCTACCGAGCCTATGGACCGTTTATCGGGTTTCTGAGCGGATGGACTTCCTTCACCGTCGGTTTCAGTGCGGCCATTGCGGCAGGAGCCATGAGCTTCGCCGCCTACTTGAACCAACTCCTTCCGCTCGACGGCGAACGAGGCCTGCTGTCGATGGTCATCGCGCTTGGCCTCCTATGGTCCATCACCGCATTTCACCTTGGAGGGAAAGGAGCGGGTGGATGGCTTCAACGGACGCTCACGGTGCTGAACATAGGAGCCATCTTCTCGCTGGTGGCAGCGGGGATGATGGGAGGGAAAGGCGATTGGGCGCATCTCAGCCAGTCTGATACACAAGCGACCACAAGCATCGGGCTTTCGATCGTATCATTGATCTTTGCTCTCTATGCCTATTCCGGGTGGAATGCAGCGGTCTACTTGGCCGGAGAGGTCAAGGAGCCGGCTCGTACCATTCCGCAGGCTTTGATCAGCGGCACATTGTTTGTCACACTCCTCTATCTCGCGCTGAACCTGTTCTACTTCTACGCGCTGTCCGTCACGGATTTAGCCCAGCCACCGCTGTTGCCTGTCGCGAGCAAGGTCGCCGTAGCGCTGCTGGGATCGGAGGCTGCGCGGTTGGTCACCATGCTGCTGTGTCTTTTGATCACAGGCGCCATCAGCGCCATGGTGTGGGCCGGGCCGCGTGTGTATTATGCGATGGCACAAGACGAGCTGATTCCAGCCTACTTTTGCAGAACGTCCGCCACACGCGATACACCAGTCAATGCCACCCTTCTCCAGAGCCTGTGGGCGTCGATCTTGATTCTCTCGGGAAGCTTTGAGCAGTTGGTGATCTATAGCGGCACCGTGCTCACGCTGTTCAGTGCGCTCGCGGTAGGGGCGGTATTGATCCTGCGCCGCAAAGAGCCCGATCTTCTCCGTCCCTACCGCACACCGCTCTATCCCTTTGTTCCCTGGTTCTTTATTCTTATGTCGATGGTGATCATCTGGAACGCAGTTTCTGAGCGACCAGTCGAAGCAGGCTTGGGACTCGCGACCGTCTTGGCAGGAACACCGCTGTACCTTATCCGGCAAAGGGTCAGTGAAACCCGCAAATTCTGAATCGATGCCATAGGAAGGCAGGATTGAAAGCCTGGATACTGCGGAAATTGGCAACAGGGTGGATGATTCTCCTGCCGCGTAACTCCCCAACCTCTCCTTTTCCTCATATCTATGTGTGCATGGTCATTTTTCTAACACTGCGATATTTGGATTGATCCGCTCGTTCAAGCCTCATCCCAGCCAGTGGCACTCCATCTGCACACGTGCGAAGTACTCGGAGGGTGGATGTCATCCACCGACCTTCCCAACATTCACACAAGGAGGAACCCATGATACGCACAATCGTGATCGGTCTTGCTACGGCCACCGCAATGGCCGTCATCCCAGTCGCATGGGCGCAAAGCGCCAAACCGGAGCCTAAGCCGTACACCCAAGCGTTTCTCAAGAAAGCGGCTGAAATACAACAAGCTCAGATCTCGTTGGCCCTACTCGTCGACGGACGGGCTGCCAACAAACGCGTGAAGGAATTCGCCGAGCACCTGATCGCCACCCACAAGAGGATCAACCGGGAGATACAAGAGATGGCGGGCAAGAAAGGCATTCCATTGCCTTCGGAGTTAAGCGACGAACACAAGCAGAAACTGAAAGAGCTCACATCACTATCCGGCCACGCGTTCGATCGCGAGTATATGCAATACATCCTGTGGGAACACCAGAGGGATGTACAAGAATTTGAGGAGAGCATGCAGACGGTGGAGGATCCGGAGGTGCTCCATTGGTCGTACAGAACCCTGCCGATGCTTCGGGCGCATGTGGAGGAGGCACGATGGATCAAACAGTCGCTGCAGACAAGTTAGTCAGGAGAGACGGCGACGATGATGGAAGAGGGATCGACCATACATGCCCCCTGTTCTGGTCGCCGCCGTGGCATCGCTGTGTGGCGCACGGTCCGCCCGTGCGCCACCGCCCCCCTCCAGAAGGGCAGTTAGGCAGTTCCCCCTCTCTTAACCGCGAAACACAAACGGATTAACCCCGCGACAAGGCTCTAGAATCGTCATCAGAATGATCCCGCGTCGCATGGTACACGTGTTCACATCCATGCGGAATGCACGGGATATACGAGGGCGTCTTGCCGTGAATACATCCGTGGCAGGCCGTGGCAGGCCCGGTTGTTCGCTCGGAACACGTAGCTCACGCACAGAGATCTGCTTGCTCTCTTGGAGGAGGATGCTCACTTCCCTGCCCGCTTCCTCCTTCCTCGGTTCAAACCCTCGTTGTTTCCACGCACGCACGAGCTGCGCCACCAGAGCCGTGATCAGGAGCACCGCAAGCGCCAGCTCTCCCCATTCCATCATCACCGCTCCTTTTGAGTCGGCCCGGTCGGCGGTTCTTCGCCCGTCCCCGCGATCGAGTCGCGCATGGAGGTGTCCGCTTGCACGTTCTTCATGCGGTAGTAATCCATGATGCCCAGGTTCCCTTGGCGAAACGCCTCGGCCATGGCCTTCGGCACTTCGGCCTCGGCCTCCACCACCTTCGCGCGCATTTCCTGTTCCAGCGCGACGGCCATGGCGCGCCGTTGCTCGGCTCTGGCCTGTGCTATTTGTTTGTCTGCGTCAGCCTGGTCGATTTGCAGTTTGGCGCCGATGTTTTCACCGACGTCGATATCGGCGATGTCGATCGACAAGATCTCAAAGGCCGTCCCCGCATCAAGCCCTTTCGCCAGCACATGCTTCGAGATGTGATCGGGATTCTCCAGCACATTTTTGTGAGTCTCCGCCGAGCCGATCGTGCTCACGATCCCTTCGCCCACCCTTGCCAGCACCGTCTCCTCGCCCGCGCCGCCCACGAGCCGGTCGAGATTCGTGCGCACCGTCACACGGCAAATGGAATGAACTGAATGCCGTCCTTGGCGACCGCCGCAATGCGGGGCGTCTCGATCACTTTGGGGAGCACCGACATCTTGACCGCCCCCAACACGTCCCGCCCGGCTAAATCGATGGCCGCCGCGCGCTTGAACGGCATGGGGATGTTCGCCTTGTCCGCGGAAATCATCGCATTGACGACGTTCACGACATTGCCACCGGCCAGATAGTGGGCTTCCAGATCATTGAGCGGGATGGTGAGTCCGGCCTTCACCGCGCTGATGCGCGCGGTGACCACCGTGTCCGGAGGAACACGGCGAAGACGCATCCCGATCAGCGTCACCAGTCCCGTATAGGCACCGGAGGCCCAGGCTGCGATCCACAAACGCAGGGGAATCAGGTACAGTAGAAGTGTGCCGCCGACGATCACCAGGATCGTCGTGGCGATGAATCCCATCAGACCGGTTTCCATTTCGTTCATAGCACACTCCTTTCAGGATTCGGTTGGACAGGCCGAACCACAATCCGATTACCATCCACTCGAACGACCTCGATGGTCTGACCGGCTTCAACAAATTCGCCTTCCGTCACCACATCTACTCGCTCGTGGTCGAAATGAGCAATCCCGGACGGCCGCAGCGTAGAGACGGCGGTGCCTCGTTTGCCGAGCCAATGTCGGTCCGTTTCCGGCGCAGAGGCATAGCCCGACTCAGCCGTCAATCCGGTCTCGAGCACCAATGGCCGGCCGAAAGGCAGGCGTGGAACAACTCGCAGAAATGCCAGCGCGACCGCAATCGCTATCAGCAATGCGAGCATCACCTGTCCCCAGGCAGACAGAATCACGCCCCACGTGGCCCCGGCTCCCACAAGGCTCAACCCGAGTCCACCGATCAGCGCCGCAATGCCGAGCCCCCCGAAGATACCGAACCCGGGCACGAGAAACACTTCGATCGCCAGCAGGATCAGTCCGATCCCGATGAGGAGCAACTCTTCCCACCCGGCGAGACGGACCAGCCAATGGCCCCATAAGAAGAGGGCTAGGCTGGTGAGACCGGCCGCGCCGGGCACGCCGAAGCCAGGCGACTGAATTTCAACCAGAATCCCGAGCGTTCCGACCGCAATCAGAATCCCGCTCACGATTGGATGCGTGAGCACTCGGACGAGCGATTCCGCCCACGTTTCCGACGCGCGACGGACCTCGGCATTCTCTAGCTTCAACAGGTTGAGCACATCGTCGAGTCGATCGGCGCGGAAGTCAGCCAGCTTGTGTTCCAGGGCTTCGTCGGTCGTGAGCGTGAGGAGTTTTCCCTTCTCAATTAAACCGGGGATCTCAACGTCGGCATCCACCATCGCTTCAGCAAGTAACGGAGGCCGCTTACGGGTTTCCGCGGTTGCGCGAAATTCCTTTCGCATATAGGAGACCGTCTTTTCCTCGACCGGCTGGGCAGGGGCCCCCGGCAGACCGATCTGGACGGGTGTCGCCGCCCCGATCGTTCCCCCTTCCGCCATGGCAATGTGTTCCGCGGCCAGGCTGATCAGGGCCCCGGCAGAGATGGCCCGTTTGTTGATGAACGCAACGGTCTTCACCTTGGATCGCAGTAAGGCATCGCGGATGAGGACTGCGGCATCCACGCGTCCGCCGAAGGTGTCGATTTCAAGAATCACCGCCGCGGCATCCCTCACGGCGGCTTCGTCCAAAATCCGTTCAACGAAGGGAGCCAAACCAAGGTCGATCACGCCTTCGATCGGCACAAGGTACACCACTGGCCTGGGCTGCTGCGCAGACGATAGGTGAACCAGCATGATAGCCCACAAACCTACGACAGCGGCGAGCATACAGCCCCATCGCAAACCAAGGCCTCTCTTCGCGCTTGCTGGGCATGTCGATTCTCTCGATGTCACCGATTCCGCTCCATCTTGCGGCCATCCCAGCTTCCAACCCTCACCCACCATCATTCCTCTGAAATCAGGTCGGAAGATCCACGCCTTAGTCGGATCAACACACTTGGTCTACTCCGCAACGTCAATGCCAGAGGAGACCCACCGCCACTTAGAGCGCCACCTGTTGGAAAAACAATCAGTTTTGGTCACATGACGACCGAACCGATCTGAGTCCGCCGCCACAGTGGGGAGTTGAAGGCCGGAGGTTGTGGCGAAGCTGTCGCATAATGCCACAGGACGGATCTGTTGCCGTGGCGACTGGACTGGCCTCCCGCATCCCATTACCGTCGTTCGTCGAGCGAGATGAGGGCCTGCCCCAGTCCTTTCACCAATTCTGTCATCGCGTGGTAATCCAGCGTGTCCGGCAGATCGGTCGGACGATGGTAATGAGGATTGCGGAATAGGGCCGTGTCTGTCAGCATGACCGCGGGATAGCCCTCGTTCCAAAAGGATCCGTGATCCGACCAATCGACACCTGGAATCCACCAAGGGCCGGTGTAGGTCTCAACCGGCAACGCCATCCGCGTGGTCAACGCGTCTCGAGTATGCTCCTGAAGCGGTCGCGAATCGGCATTGCTGATGATCGTGAGGAAATTGCCGGTGGTCGGATAACGCCAGCGCAGCCAGAACACGGGCCACGGAAACGACTGGGTACCCGGCTCTTGTGAATAGTAGCCGACCGATTCAAGACAGAGCATTGCCTCGACTCGTTCGCCACGCTCCTTAAGGGCCCGCGCATAGACCCGGCTGCCCATGTGCGGGCTGCGGAAAAACGGCGGCTCTTCCAACGTGAAACCCACGAACCGCACGGTCTTCCGAAAGCGGGTATCTGCATGGAGGCGCGCCAGTTCCAGCAACACCGCCACTCCGCTGGCATTGTCGTCCGCGCCCGGCGAGCCGACGACTGTGTCGTAGTGGGCTCCGACCACGATCACACGATCGGGCTCTTCTATGCCTCGCCGTTCTGCGATGACGTTGCGGACCGGTAATTCCCCCGCTTGATAGGACTGCTCGGTGACGTGGTAACCTAAGGCGGCCAACCGGTTCCCCACAAAATCGGCGGCAGCGTCCAAGTTGGCGGGGTCTCTGTAGCTGCGTGGGCCGATGGTCACGGCCAATGTCTGCACCACCTTACGGAGTTCTGCACTCACCATACCTTCGACCCAAATACCATTTGGACGATCTGCAGCTCCCAGCCATCCTTCAGTCGACACCAAGAGCGCAACCACAGCAACCATGGCGTATCGGATAAAAAAGTTGGTGACATGATAGCTGAGTCTGATCATCTTGGCGCGGCCTCCGCATGGAGCACCAGAGCTGCGGCCCATCCAGGTCTGCACGCTAACAATCCAGGTGCCGTGACGCACCCTTATCAAGGTGGCTCACAATTCTCATGGCTCTAGACATGAAAATGTCTTGCATGCGGCATGGGAACCAATGCGCCGGACTGTAGAAATATTTCGCTCCTCCTCAGGCATGAGTGGCGTCAAACGCTACAGACCTCTTGTGATTTCACAAACCTGGTGCGAGATAACAGGGCGATACGTTGCGGTGCACATGCGATCGTATGAGTGCCTGCTCTGGCATCGAACTTGATGCTGTATCGCCATCGCCCCCATGTTCACTTAAAGAGCAGGAAGCGGACCCGGGGAACCAAGTGAGGTCCATCATGGTGAAAGCCAAGATCGAGTTGCAACGAAAAGGCGACGGCTGGCAAGTCAAAGACACCACGATCGATTACGACGGTCAGGATGTTCAGCGACTTGGGACGATTCTTCACGTGATGGAATACGAGGGGGCGGTCAAGGAAGCCAAGCGCTGGACGATGCTCATGGTCCGGGGGAGAAACCGCAAGGAGACCGAAGACGACATTGTCTGGGAACTGGAACCTTCGCTGCCGCCCACACATATCCTGAAGCTGTAATGGAGTGGCCCGGCCCGCGTCCCAAGCCTGACACGCACATTGTGCCGCATCATCAGATAACAGTTCTGTTGCCTTCGGAGCTGGAGCGGCGAGGAAAGGGAATGCAGCCGCATGAACGCATCACCGACGCTCTCCACAGAAAGGTCGCCGAACCGGCGACCTGATTCAGATCGATTGGATCGTCAGACTGAATCCGTGAACGAACCGAACACGTCGCTCACCGGTCTGTGGTCTTGGGCCTTGTACGATTGGGCCAACAGCGCGTACTGGACCGTCATTCAGACGTTCATCTTCCCGCCGTACTTCACCCAAGAAATTGCGGCCGATGAGGAGTCCGGTAGTCGGCTCTGGGGGACGACGCTGGGGATCGCGGGGTTGATCGTCGCGATCGGAGCTCCGTTTTTGGGCGCCGTCGCGGACCAGACGGGTCGGCGTAAACCCTGGATCGGCTTGTTTACTATTCTGACGATCCTCTCGATCGGCTTCCTAGGGTTCGTGGGACCTTCCCCGGATTTTCTCTGGCCCGCCATGTTGCTCATAGGAGCTGGGACCATCACGTTCGAGTACGCCTCTGTGTTTTACAACGCGATGCTGCCAAGCCTCGTGCCTAAATCGCGGGTCGGACGCTGGTCCGGTTGGGGATGGAGTGCGGGCTACGCGGGCGGTCTGGCTTGCCTCCTGCTCGTCGGCCTGTTGTTTCTGATGCCGGAGCAGCTCCCGTTCGGCCTCGATCGCGATCGAGGCGGACATATGAGAGCCACGGCGTTGCTTGTTGCAACGTGGTTTCTGTTGTTCTCGCTGCCGTTGTTTGTGGTCACGCCGGACGTGCCGGCTTCCGGCAAAGGGCTCAAGCGGGCCATGAAGGATGGGTACGCTCAGCTCCTCAATATGATCAAGGAGGTCCGGCCCTATCGTGGGATCATCCGTTTCCTGATCGCCATGATGATCTACCACAACGGACTGGTCGCCCTCTTCGCGTTTGGCGGGATCTACGCGGCCACGGTGTTCGGGATGAGCGAAGGAGACATCGTGACCTTTGGTTTCGCCCTCAACGTGGCTGCCCTACTCGGATCGGCCGGGTTCGGCTGGATAGACGACCGGATCGGTGCGAAGCAGACCATACTTTTGTCATTGACAGGATTGGCTCTGTCGATGACAGCCGCTTTGTTGGCGGAATCACGTCTCCTGTTCTGGATCTTTGGGTTGTTGCTGGGCATCTTCGTCGGACCAGCACAGGCGTCCAGCCGTTCCTACCTTTCTCGTATGGCGCCCGCATCTCTCCGCAACCAGATGTTCGGACTCCATGCATTAGCCGGAAAAGTCACGGCTTTTCTTGGGCCGTTCGTCGTCGGCTGGACGACGTACTGGACCGGCAGTCACCGGCTGGGCATGAGCACCATCGTCGTATTCGTCGTAGTCGGATTCCTCTTGATGCTCAAGGCGCCATCGGATTGGAAAGGGGCACCCGGTGCTTCCACCGGATGATGTCCGTGGGAGAATGGTATCGGATCTAGAACGAGGCCAGCGTGCCGAATCTTTCCTCGGTATCATGGCTCTAAAATAAATGTAGAGAACATACTGTTAAACACAGGGAGCGCACCATGACTACAGTAGTCGCACTCACTCACGACGAACAGAAAGCTGCCGAAGCAGCGTTCCGTGGTCTTCCAATAAATCCTCGATGGTCACAGAGCGCCCAGCAGATCTATCTCCGGATTCTGGCAGTGACCGATGGTCGGAACATCGTCGAGGATGCTGACACCTCATCCCTGGCCATCGGAGGTACCCTGAAGTAAGAAGTCCCGCGCACGCAGAGAGTGTCTGCGTGCGAAGTGGTTTTGCCAGGGCTCTACCACCCTGTTCTTCCGTTGAAACGACCCTTCCGACCATACTCGGTCATATGTATGGTGTAGTAGGTACGAGACACCGCAAAGCCAAAGAGTTTCTCACCGGCTAAGAGTTTGGCCGCATGAAGGCTGGAGTGGGCTTTGCGAAGCAACGCTGCTTGATCGGGCGTCATACCGCGACGCCTTCGCGCCGGATATTCATGAGCAAGGGGCACTGTTCACGCTCGAACAGATCGAACGAAACAAATGCGCGAGAGAGCACCACGCCGTGAGTGAGAGAGAGTGAGCTGATAATATCGCTGGTTCGTGCGAACTCCACTCCCGGAACCACAGGCCCTTGCAACACAAACAACACATCGATGTCAGAGCCAGGCTCAGCGGCAGTCATATCAGGACCGCGATGGGCCTCACCGATAGCTGAACTGTAGCGCGAGTAGCCATTAAGCCGCCCAACGGTTTGGCATTAAGCCGTGCGTCTTTTGCGACGGCGCCATCGCTTTGTTGGCCCCCCGACGCTCACTCGCCACCGAGCTCGCAGCTCTCGGAAAGCTCTTCGAGGAATTCGGGCTTCAGATACTGAAGCACGTGTTCCACCTTTTGAATCTCTTCTCGCAGAGTCGCAAAACCGATGTAGCGGCAGATATCTGCGAGCGGAGGGTGAAGAGCTGCGAACGTAGGACGATTCACTTCGGCAATGACCTTATCTCGGCGTTCGTCCGGCGCAACGAGATAGAGAGGAAGGTTGATATTCGGTTGCATTGAGACCAAATCTGCCATACGGAGAAGGCCTGAGTATATTGAAGTGGTACTCTCAACTTCGAAGGCAGCGACGATAGCTTTGCCCTTCAGCCAGAGGACATCGATAAGCTCGATGGTCCGCTTCGTCGCCTCGTCGAACTGCACCGGCAACGTGGGCAACATACGCGGAAACTCCCCAACCTGTTTATTGCCAAACATTCGCGATCGATCGTTGCGGGCGACCCAAACGTCTAGCCCATTTCTGCGCCGAGTCGAAGCAGGGCAGCCTGAATTTCGGTGTGGACGGTGGAAGCAGCCGCAATTTCGGAATCGGTTGCCGCCAAGTCCTCTTCCTCGGGAATCGTGACAACACCGATCGTGGCTTTGGCTGTTCTCGCGCGGAACGCTGCGAAGGCAGGGTAGTGCCCGAGGAACTTGATGTCGATCCGTGCGGGCGGATTCCGTAGGAGCTCCGCGCCATCCGAGGTTATGACGAAATGTGCCCTTTTCGATGTATCGAGAAGACCTGCCGCCGAGAGGTATTGCTTTGCCCATGCAAGTCTGTTTGCGAACAATGGGGCCCGACCGCTCGGGAGCATCTGTGCAAGCTCGTCAGACGTCAGCTTGAAGTCGGAAGCGATTGCCGACCGTGCCTCCGCAACGGAATGCTCTTTAGCATCCCCCGCAAAGCGCAGGAGCGGGAGCATGAGCGTCTGAAAATCGGGAATGGGCATGAACGAAATGATATGTCTGTCCTGAGAACCTACCGCAATATCTGTCCTTTGTGTGCCGCTGTCAAGATGCCGCCAGCCGGGATAGACGGCAGAGCCTGGCGGTGTATTCGGATATTGGCCTGCGATATAGCCAGCATCAAGTCCCCATGGAGGGGGCTGGTCAGAGGCGGTCACAACCGATCTACTGGGCTCGCAACGCCGCTTCCTCCCCTATTGAGCACATGAGTTTAGATCAAGATATCTGGGACAGAATGCAACTGCGAGGGAACGGCTCACTTCGTTTGGCCGTCCGCGAACAGAATAGCTCTCTATTCCCACTTTCCCTTTGAGTACTCACCGTTTTGCTGCGATTGGCTTCGCTCAGCCGCCTAGTTTCCTGCGTCGACTGACGCGTCTTAGTCCCGACATTCCCGACCGCGCCGTACGCGACTCAAGCCATTTCTTGAATGAGACTTGACTCTCGCCGGAAGGCTTTCCGGCCAATAGTCCTTCCACACTGATATCTTCGTCAAGATCCTCCCAATGAATCCCGTGGCCTTTGCCAATTAATCTCCACTTATTTCGTTCGTCCAGAGTGCCATGGAGGAGTCTGGGGTACCACGCGAGAGGAACCGAGATGGTCCGGCCATCACTCAGTTCCACAACTAAGGCGTCTCTCGTTACGGTTACCGCTTCGGCACGTGGAACCTCAAGGTCAACCCCTGAAGTATTCATTCCAAGCCTCCATGAGTTCCATGTGATGATCCCTGATGATTTTGTGGATTCGACTGAGCTCTGCTCGAGTAAAGCCACCGCTTCTCTGCAACCTGATCGGATCGAGCCAGAACTTAGCGATCTTGTCCTCACGCTCGACGTGAATATGTTGCGGTTCGTCGCGATCGCTCGCGTAGAAGAACAATCGATACGCGCGCACCCTTAATACTGTCGGCATTTACTCGTTGTCTCTAACCGTTTTCTCGGCTCACCACTCAATCTGCGACGGCTTGCCTGCATGACGAGCCGGCCTCAGCTGTCTGTTGCCGACAAGTCTACTGCAAAGCCAGATGCTTATCCAGCAACCTGGCCGGTGCCAGGGGATGAGATAGATTCTCACGGCCGACCAGTTTTGCCTGACGCGCTTCAATAGCTGGAACTTCCGTCGGTTGCTCCTCGTGAAGCCGAGCAGCGCGCCGCAGTTGCCAGGTGAGGCTGGTTCGGTTAAAGGCCCAGAACGGTGAAATCGGCAGACCTGCTTCCCGCAAAGCATGAGCCGCATACTGATGGCAGGTGTAAAACAGATGGTACGAACGTTTCGCGGGATAGAACACGGATTGACGGAACGAGGTTACTGGTTCGTCGTTCAACAGAGTTGCATGCAAGTGCCGACGTAAGCGCCAATAGCCCTCTTCGGTCAGACGAAAGGTGAAGAGGTCGGAGGGCGGTTGCGGCGTGCGGTCTGCCCAGACTCGATCATAGTTCCCCACTTCGACGACGCCTTCGGTCGGCCAGAACAGCGCTCGCACGACGCCGGTCACGCCCGTCTTTCCCTCCAGATACCAGGCGCGCTCGGCATAGCCCCACTCCTCATACACGTGAGGTGTGAAGCGTGAAGCGTCAGGCCTGTCGGCCCGAAAGGCGATCATTGCATGCCAGGTATCGATCGACACGGACACCGTGTGCTGAACGGGATCCGGAGGTGGCGGCCACAGACCCTCGACCGGTGAAGCACAAGCCGACAAGAGCGCAAGCAAGACGGCTGAACTACTGAACCCAATCTTTCGAGTGATGGCCCCCTTCAACTTAGTCCGATATCGAATCACAATTCAAACCAGCGGGAAGTGGTGTGCGATCATCGTTCGTATCGGCTCGTCAAAAAAGAATTGGCGCTTTACTCACAGCGGTAGGATGCCCGACAAAGCCAACGTGCCGATTACCTCCTCCATACCAAACGGCTGGGGCGTATGTGGTGGGTGTCGGGGACGACAACTCGTCGTGGCAAGGAGAATACCGGCTATCACCCACAACAGCAGATGACGATTCATCTCTGCCTCCTCATCGATGTTCATCTAATAGACGACAGGCGGCCGTTTCTCATCGACGATCAACATGAGCCTCCGGTGTTTCAACGGCCGTTCGGGGTCCCGCGTGTAATGTCCGAGGTCCTCTGATACTTCCGTGATCCTGAGCGGGACCGAAATCCGTTGCTTGATGTGAGGCGCCTTGGTTTCAATCGAGAGATCAACCAGCTCCTCAGTGGTCCCTGTCACCTCGGCGTTCAGATCCTTCTCGTCCAGAAAATGCACGGTCACGCGCTCATCAGGATTGATCCACGGAATGATTTTCTTTCGCTTTTCATGGTTGGTCATATCGGATGCTCCGCGTCTTGAACCACACGTGAAAAGGGCGATCGTTCACGCCCGGCTTTTGATCATCGAGCCAGCCAGCGGATGTACTGCAGGACATTCTGCTTGTCCTTTTCCGATAGCTGCCATTTCCAGGACCCCATCGCCGTGCCTCGCTCACCTTCATGAATCGTCTGCGCTAGCTCGGCATCCGACTTCTGCCGGACGGCTGGGCTGGTGAGATCCGCAGGTGGAGGGGTCACGTCATAGGCGTTTCCTTTCCCCTGGTCTCCATGGCAGAACCGGCAATTGTGCTCATAGAGCCGCTTGCCCTCCTGAAGATCATAGTGTTCGCGCAACGCTTTTCCGCTGTCTTTATCACCAGCAGCGGCATGCAAAACGGTCACACACGAGAGAACCACGAACAGAAACACTAACGTAGATAGTGACGGCATAACCTCCCTTTCATCTCTCTAAGAAAACCAATGGGCAACCACTGTGCCATCGGACCAGATCGGCGGTTTCCTTCTGAGAAGCTGAACCTCGTTGAAAGAATAGGACTTCGCCGAGCGTGCAGAGAAATCTTATCGTGGAGAGCGGGAAAAACTCCACGGGTGGGCGTCAGTCACTGTTGCAGAATGCCACAGCTGAAGAGAGATGGTTCAACTTGAGCGAAGAAGTTCCTCGGCTTGACTCGCGAACTAGCAAATTCGCGGGAGCTGCTCGCCTGAGAGCAGATCGAGGACACGATGCGTGCCAACGACAGTCCGTAGAACGACCATGGGAGGATCGCGATCGGTCACTACGCCGATGTGGGCCGCAAGACTCGCAGGCTTGTGGCGATGCATTACAGCAAGTGCGGCTTCTCCTTGTGAAGCCTGAACCACCGCGACAAAGCGTCCCTCGTTCGCCACATAGAGTGGATCGAGCCCCAACAGCTCGCAGGCTCCACGCA
>CAYTAS010000044.1:0-26633 GCA_964435885.1 uncultured Nitrospira sp.
GACATCCGATCGTTGGGCTGATGATATCGCACGGACATATGATCTCGGACTCGGTGGCTACTTGCTCAAACCCATTCGACGGGGAGATCTTCTTCAATCAATTGGGATTGCCCTGGGTCGAACAAAGGGAGTTCCGTCGATACCTGAAAAACCAGTCGAGCCATCACCAACGACTCCAGCCCGAGCTTTGCGAGTCCTATTGGTTGAGGATTCTGTTGATAACCAACTATTGATCCGCGCTTACCTGAAGCACACGGACCATAGCATCGAGATCGCGGAGCATGGCGCGATTGCCGTGGAGAAGTGTAAAGCCACGCAGTACGACGTCATCTTGATGGACATGCACATGCCGGTCATGGACGGGTATTCTGCGACAAAAGCGATACGATCATGGGAACGCGAGTATGATCTCCCGGCCACGCCGATAATCGCCCTCACCGCGTTGGCGCTCAAGGAAGAGCGCGCTCGCATTTTCGAGGCCGGTTGCAACACCCATATGACGAAACCCGTGAAGAAATCCACCTTGCTGGAGATTCTTCAGGCACACAAGGAGCACGTCCGCTCGTGACAAACCCCTTTCAGCCTGAGGCGAAAGACCACGTGACCGTGGAGATTAGCCGTGATCTTGAAGAGATTGTGCCGATCTTCTTAGGAAATCGGGAGAATGATCTCAGCACGCTTCGAGACGCGCTAACGCGGCACGACTTCGGAACCATTGAGACCATTGGCCATCGACTAAGAGGTGATGGTGGCGGCTACGGGTTTGACCGGATTACAGAGATTGGAGCCGCGATGGAACAAGCAGCTAAACAACGGAACCCCTCGATGACTGAACAACAAATCCTGCAACTTGAAGATTTCCTCAGCCGAGTCACCATTATCTATCGATGACTGTCACACGAGTCTCAGGGCGTTCCCACCCAATACCTTGCGAACTTCCAGCTTAACGAGAGCATAGAGACCGCGTGCTGAGCGTACCTCATCGGGCAATCGTATGAATTTATGAATGAGGTGTCGGCTCTGACAATCGTATCGTCTGTCTTCTACATCCAACTTCCCTACGATTGTCTGATGAAGCATGCTAAAGATTTGAAAATCAAAAACCTTGGACCTGTAATGACAACCTTTCAAAGACCGTTGCTCCCCCTGCAACCAAGCCTTATGCATTGCCCAGAAAAGCATGATTTGGAAAAAATAAGTACGGGTAGAGTCTTCTCGATGGGTTGTGTATAATACCGCTCACGGGCTACGTGAACCAACGTTCCTCCCCGTTCTTCTACTGCAGCAAGAAGACTGTACACTCATGTGCAGCGAACACCGCGGGTTAGGTGGTTTATGGAGTCCGATTTCTTCAGGTGGGGGGCTAGCTCAGTTGGGAGAGCACTACGTTCGCAACGTAGGGGTCGCGGGTTCAACTCCCGTGCCCTCCACCAAAAACTTTTCTCTTATCTATTCAACCACAGCAAGATGAACCCGTAGTCAGGAGGCTACCAAGGGTGATGACTCCTTGAGGGAGGGACATATAGGGCAATGGTCCTTACACTAATTATTGCTAACCCAACAAACGGAGGTAACCATGACCTGCAAGTTTGTCCGTCGTGCCTTGATCATCGTTGCGTTTGGAACACTCATCGGATTACCTATAGTGAACGCCCAGCCATCCCCGGCTGGTAACGTGAGGGACGCGGTCGCGCACGCGAAGGAAGCAGTGGATCACGGCAAACAGGGCCATGCTGAGGCGCTCGTGACCCATGCGGAAAAGTCGCGGAACTATGCTGAGAGAGGAGGTAAGAATCCGCATCTGAACGAAGCGATTAATCATCTAAACGAAGCCGTTGAACATGGTAAAGCGGGCCACGCCGACGTCGCCACGCAACATGCCGAGGCCGCGCTTACACATCTGAACGAAGTTAAATAACGCATCACACACCTACGGCAATCGTACACTATCCGTGACGGGCAGGGAACGAGAGCCCTGCCCGTTTCTGTTTTAGGACCCTTCCCTCATGCCTCTCTCCTCTTTGATTCGTTTCAGCACTATCTGACCCGCGCAACCAGATACTCAGGCTGCAGATCAATCTTCATGACGGGCTGATAATCGCCTCTCCTTCCGACTTGGCAGCATCGATAGAAACCCGGCGGCCCTCGACTCGGAGCCGCCCTTCGGCGAAGAGTTGTACGGCACGAGGATAGATCTTGTGCTCCTGCACGAGGATTCGGGCAGCCAGGGTTTCAGGCGTATCGTTGTCGAGGATAGGTACGGCGGCTTGAATGATGATGGGTCCTTCATCCACGCCTTCCGTGACGAAATGCACCGTGCAACCTGCGAGCTTGCAGCCCCACTCGATGGCCTTCTTCTGCACATCCAACCCAGGAAAGGACGGAAGCAGTGAGGGATGGATGTTCATCATCCGGTCGGCGTAGGCATTGACCAGCACTGCCGTGACGATTTTCATATAGCCCGCGAGAAGGACGAGTTCGACCTCATGCTGTTGCAGGATCTCCAGTAACGCCTGGTCATAGGCTTCACGACTGTCCGGACGTCCGGCAAAGGGTTTGGGATCGACGAACAGATCCTTCAGCCCGTGCTTCCGAGCCCGTTCAAGCGCCACGGCGTCCCTCTTGTTGCTGACGACACACGCAATCTGAGCTTGCACCTGACCAGCCTCGATGGCATCAATGATGGCCTGCAAATTCGAACCACGACCGGAAGCCAGTACCGCCACCCGCAAGCGGACCGAACGACTACTCGACATACTCCACTCCAGGCTCTTCGCCATGTGAAAGGATGATCGCTCCGATGTGCCAGGCTCGCTCACCCAAAGTCCGAAGATGGGTCAGTACGCCGTTCACCGAATCCGACGGGACTACCAGAACCAGCCCGATCCCCATATTAAACACCCGATACATCTCGTCAGGATCCACCTGTCCCAACCGACTCATCATGTTGAAGATCGGCGGAGGCGACCATGCGGTACGAATGATTCTTGCTCGTACTCCCTCTGGAAAGACTCGTGGCAGATTCTCTGTGATGCCACCGCCCGTAATGTGTGCGATGCCTCTGATTGGAAACTGTTCCACCAACGCCAAGATCTGCTTCGCATAGATTCGAGTGGGTGTCAGCAGAACCTCGCCGATCGACCCGTCGAGATCAGAAAGACGACTCTCCACCGTCAACTTGGCTTGTTCGAACAAGACTCGCCGCGCCAACGAATACCCATTGCTATGAAGTCCTGACGAGGCCACCCCCACGATCGCATCGCCTGGTACGATGTGGCGACCATCGATCATCTTCGAACGATCAACAGCCCCGACGGCAAATCCGGCAAGGTCATACTCCCCATCCGGATAAAAGGAAGGCATTTCGGCCGTCTCTCCCCCGATGAGCGCGCACCCTGCTTGTCGGCAACCGTCGGCAATGCCCGACACCACCGCCTGTGCCTTCGCAACGGCCAATTTGCCGGTCGCAAAATAATCCAAAAAGAACAACGGCTCGGCGCCACTGACGGCAATATCATTGACACACATGGCCACCAGATCGATCCCCACGGTGTCGTGTTTGTCCATCATGAAGGCGATTTTGAGCTTGGTCCCGACTCCATCGGTTCCCGAAACAAGAACGGGATCGTGATACTTGGCGGCTTGAAAGCCGAACAGTCCGCCGAATCCACCGAGGTCCGTCAAAACCTCAGGGCGGAACGTGGATCGCACCAGCGGCTTGATACGATCGACAAATTCGTCGCCTGCATCGATATCCACACCGGCATCCCTATAGGTGGTCATGCTCGAGGGTCCTGGACAAGACGGTTCAGAATTACCTTGGATTCACGATCGGATAACTTCGGAGGCGCATCTTAGCGAAGGGTACGGCAGAGGTCAACGCGCCAACTAGGGGGCACCGGAAGAGGTGTCCTCTCCGGGTGTTCTACTTTTTCTTGATGCCTGCTTAGAAAATAGGCCTGAGGTCGGAGCCTTCTTCCCCCTTGCCTCTTGCCAAATCGTCATGTTCATCCTGCAGGGTGGGCCGAAGGCCCATGGGGACTGTAAGAAGTCTCACCCTGCCTTCATCGCTGAGGGCGCGCTCAACGAGTACGTGCAGCGCCATCCTGCAATGGCATTCCAGAGTCTCCCTGTTCCACATGCGCAACGTAATCGCCCCTCTTCATGGCTCCTAACTTTCAGGCCGCATCTCCACATCCAACAACTTGATCTTTCTGTGGAGATGGCTTCGCTCAATCTTGAGGTCTTCAGCCGTCCGCGAAATATTCCAATGGTGCTCCCGAAGTTTGCGGCTGATGTATTCCTTTTCGAAGGCATTTCGAGCATCCCTGAGGGAGTCATAGGATTTTGACAGAAGATGATTGGCCGCGTGAACGGGAACCGCCACGGGTCCGGTCGTTCTTCCCTGCAAAGACATGACGGCCTGTGCCCCCTCGATCACATACCCTGGGACCATGATCATAAGTCGTTCGATCAGGTTTCTCAGTTCCCGAATATTACCCGGCCAATCATACTGCTGAAGCACCGCCATCGCTTCGGGCGACACTTCCTTCACTCGTAAGCCCTGCTCGTCGGCATGGGTTTTCATGAAATGTTGTATCAGCGCAGGGATATCCTCACGCCGCTCCCGCAGGGGAGGCACGACAATAGGAACCACGTTGAGACGATAAAACAAGTCCTCGCGAAATTGGCCTTTACCGATCTCCTTTTCCAAATCTTTGTTGGACGCCGCGAGCACACGCACATCAACCTTCATTAATTTGGTTCCACCGACCCGTGTAAACTGCTGCTCTTGCAGCGCCCGCAAGACTTTCGCTTGGGTGCTGAGGCTCATGTCTCCGATCTCGTCGAGAAATAACGTTCCTCCATCAGCCTGTTCGAATTGCCCGCGTTTCATCGATGTGGCTCCGGTAAACGAGCCTTTTTCATGCCCGAACAGCTCGCTCTCGATCAAGGTCTCAGGAATGGCAGCGCAATTGACCGCCACGAACGGATGGTCTGAGCGGGTGCTGTGCATATGGATCGCTCGAGCGACCAGCTCCTTCCCCGTTCCATTCTCCCCCCCGATCAGCACTCGACTGTTCGTGGGACCAGCAGTCTGGATCAGCTCCCGTAACCGTTGCATCGCCGGAGAATGTCCGACCAACTCGAACTTCTGCTGGACCTTAGTCCGCAAAGACCGATTCTCCTGAGCCAATCGAGATTGCTCCAGAGCATGCTTGACACGGAGCGTGACGTTTTCCAACGACAGCGGTTTTTCGATGTAATCATACGCCCCGAGCTTGATCGCTCTGACCGCCGTTTCAATGGACCCGTGCCCCGAAATCATCATGACCTGCGTGGTAGGCACGAATTCTTTCACGCGCCGCAGAGTTTCGAGCCCGTCCATTTCAGGCATCCAAATATCGAGAATCATGAGGTCCGGTGGGTCCGTTCCATAGATCTTCAGCGCCTCGGCTCCAGTAGCCGCCATCGCCACCTCATACCCCTCATCTTCGAGAATGCTCCGCAAGGACGTCCGAATCGCTTCTTCGTCATCCACTATCAGAATCGATGCCGACATCATTCCTCCCTACCGCATGACTCGCAATCGTTCGCCCATGCACCTGACAACGACTTCTTTTCTATACCGGCAAGTCAAACGTAAACACGGCTCCCTTCGGTTGATTGTTCCCGGATTGGATCTGCCCTTCGTGATCCGTGATGATTCGGCGAACGATCGCCAGGCCCAATCCCGTTCCTGTCTTTTTTCGAGTAAAATACGGCACAAACAGGCGCTCTTGATCTTCAGGCGCAATGCCAGGCCCTTCGTCCGCAACCTTAACCACGGCGCGTCGTCGTTTTGTATCGTACTTAATTTCGACCCACAGCCGACCTTTCTGATTCATGGCTTGAACCGCGTTATCGAAAAGATTCACAAACACGCGCCGAAGCTGTTCCCGATCAAAGTTGAAGGGCGGCAGATCTTCATCCAGCTCGAGAATCAGTTCAAGATCCTTCTGCGCCTCTCGGTATAACGTCGCCACCTCTCGAACCACCTCATGCAGCGATTGCCGCGTCATCTTCGGAGCGGGCAAGCGGGCGAACTTTGAAAACTCATCCAGCATTTCTTTTAAGCTGCCGACTTCGTTGATGATCACATTGGTCGCGTCGTCGAACACCCGCTCCAGATCAGGAGACTTCTCGAAAAACTTCTTGCGTAACCGTTGTGCCGAGAGTTGGATAGGGGTCAGTGGGTTCTTGATTTCATGCGCCACGCGTCTGGCGACTTCCTGCCACGCGGCGACTTTCTGCGCCTTAATCAATTCCGTCAGATCCTCAAATACCAAGACAAACCCCAAGTCCTTGTTGGCTTCATCCCGCATTCGAGAACCCTTTAATCCGATCGTAATCAGTTTCCCTTGAATGTCCAGTTGTCCCTCCAGATCGAGATCATCACGCTCATCAGCCAACATGCGATCATAGGCTGTCTGAAACAGATCCAAGCCGAATTCCTTGAAGACCTCATTGGCAAACCGCCCCCTGAACCGTTCTGCCGGCAAACCGAGGATGCGCTCAGCCGAGGGGTTAAACGTGGACACCAGCCCGTTTCGATCGATGGACAAAAGGCCGGCGGCAATCGTGTCCACGACCGTTTCGATATAGGCTCGGCGACGGTCCAACTCAACATTCGTATTCCGGAGCGTGAGGTTCGCCTCTTCCAGCTTTGCTTTACTCCCATGGAGATCCTGTGTCATTCGATTGAACGACTCGATCAACGTGCCGATTTCATCAGTCGCCCTGGCATCGATTTGCACCGAGAGATCTCCCTGGGCGACCGCTTCCGTCGCCTCGGCCAGCCGTTGGATGGGAACGGTAATACTGCGCGCCACATAAAATCCGAACCACGTCGCACTGAATAAGATCAGCACGGTCACCACGGCAACAAACAGATACGCCCCGGCTTTGATCGGATTCTTCATCGCCTTGATTTGTTTATACTCGGCATATTGACGGCCGATCCGCTCCATTTTTGTCAACAGCGATTCAGGAACGTAGGTTTCGACAACAACGACCCCCTCCAAGTCGCCTCGCCGGTTTCCGGAGGCCACCGGAATAGCCGCACGCACCAGTCGGCCGGTCTGGGCCTCCTGGACAGAGGTGAACTCCTGCTTGCCGTTGATCACTTGGAGGACCAATTGACTGACCGGCAGCTCCAGCACGCCCATCGGGACATCGGCATCAAGCGCTTTCGTCAGCGTCTCCATCTTGTTGGAGAAGACTTCGATCCCGGCCACCCCATACTCCATGCGCTTCCGAGCCATCGCGGCGATGAGGAGATCCCGCTGTTCCGGAATGAGCAGATCCTCACGAAACAACTCCTGCGAGATCGCCCGAGCGCTATTCACCGCCAGCGCAACATGCCCCGCGTGTTGCATGCGAGCCACTTCGTACGAGTCATTGATGACCTTTTCGATGTGCTCGCTGAACCAGACGTCGACGGCCTTATTGACCAAGCCGCTCGCGAGTACCGCCAGCAGAACCGTGGGGATCAATGAGAACCCGATAAACGCGGCGATGAGCTTCGTGCGGAATCCTGACCCGACAAGCCGATGGCGACGTTCAAAATAGGCCTTAATCAGATTCCGTGACAACAAGAGCACCAGCACGACGAAACCAATCAGATCCAAGTTGAGCAAGAGAAGAACGAGGGCGTAGCTGGTCGTGGGGAGGAGCGAGCCGGTCTCTTGTACGTCCGGCGCGGCAATCTGTGCGTAATACAGCGTGAGCGCCACGCACGGCACAAGGAGAATCAAGACAATCCAGACCGGACGAAGGTGAAGTCCCTTACGCTCAGGATTCTTGGCTTGGTCGCTCGAACGACGGTTGAACGTCGCGCCCATCGCGGCCGAGTTTAGGTCATTGTCTCCGGGCACAGATTTTCTCCCAGCATGGGGTAGTTCGGCTCAAACATTCTCACGCGTTCGGATCCGGTCACGGATAGAAGTGGGCAGTGCCGCCCGCTAGAGCCGACTTGCGAAACCCTCTCAAATCCAACACGCAGAGCGCACGATGTCGGTGATTTAATCAACGAACAGAGCAACGGGTCTTATTTCGGCGAGGCCAAGGTGACATACTTCATACGAAGCGCATACAGCATATCACGCAGAACGGTCTGCTCGTCGGAGGTCAGATTACCCTTCGTCTTCTCTTCCAGGACGGACAACAGATCGATAATTTCTTTCGCTTGCGGGAGATTAACCGACATGGGAGCTTGTTGAGGGTCCAGTTGCTCGCCCATCAGCATGAGCGAGGACGAGCCTAACGAAATCACAAAGGATGAGAAGGTAACCGGAGGAGCCGGAGCCGCATGGGACGATCCAGTAGATGCGGCAGTTGAAGACTGTGTTTCTTGTGCGGTTGAAGATCCGGCTGGAGCGCTCTCTCCCCCTGCGCTTCCACGTCTGTCACGAACGACGAAACCCTGCTCCTCGTCAGCCATTCCTCAACCTCTTTGCAGAACCCATGGACAACGCCGGTACCCTACCATAGGGCCTGGTTGCCCGCAAGCCATCACCGAGATTGAAGAGCACAGGATTGTCGATAGAGAGCTGTACAGATCGAGCCATCCATCGGCCGTCCGGTCGAACGTGCCGTGATACAACACGGTACGTCAACGTCATACTGCTCCCATCAATGTGAGACCGAGCAGATAAAGAAACTTGAGAAGAGAATGCGTCACGGCATAGTCCCGAGTTGGTTTCCGACTGAACTCGCTTCTCAGTTCGTGTACCGTTCAGCATCAGCGGCGGCGCAAAGTGCTGTTCGCAGCATCGATCTGCGCTTGTAGCGTCGGTCCACTCATGCCGTGTTCTCCTCTTTGCGCCGGCTAACGTCCCGCATCAGCGACTGGACGCCAAACCTGTAGCGCACTATCACTGACCTCAAACCTGCTGTGACGGTCGGGCGCGTGCATTTTATGGTGATCCAGATCGCTGCATGCGGTTGTTGGGCGTCATGCGCTGAGGTTGAATGCCACTCTTAAAGGCATGTGATCACTGAGCTTAATCCATTCTGCGGGAGCACCGACACTGACGCTACATCCGTCTAGCCAGGCAGTTGGAATAAATGCGTAGTCGATGTGGTAGGCCTTCTGTAGGTTTCGTTGCAAGAAGAGTGTTGGCTCCGGCTCGTCACCCTGCGCTACAGATCGAGCGTGATGGTAGGCGCTTCCCGTTCCCAAGGCACCCAGCTCTCTAACGACATCAGTGTGATTCCACCACCGATCCCATTTATCCCATTTGACGTTGCTATTGAAATCCCCGACCACAAGCAGCGGTGCATTGGCAAGAGCCTGCTTGTGCAGCTCAAGATACTTCCACAGCTGCCCGATGTACTGAAAGGTTGGCGAGTTGGCTTGCTTAGTCCAGACGGCCAAGAGGGATGTGGCGCCATTGATCAGGCAAGGCAAGAATAGCTCAAGCCGTCCAGAATCCAGTGGCTGCCTTTCCAGGCGTATACCCTCACGCGCGAAGACACCGAGGCCACAATTTTTGTTACCGCCAACCCACAAGTAGTTTGATGCCCATTGCTTATAGACGTCGTGTGTCGAGCGTGCTGGGTCCTCGCATTCCTGCACAACGTGCAGGTCCGCTCCGTACTGAGCGAGAGCGTGGAACTTGGTTCTGAACGAGCCCGCGCAATTCCACGACACTAAATTCATGACGCCCAACAATGATTAGACGGTCTGTATAATCCGCAGAGGCAGCCTATGCTGTGTCTGCCTATCCCCGCAGGCACATAATGGGTATCTGCCCTAACCGATTGATTTGCCGTCCGTTGTGATCCAGCACCGTTTCCGAGTTGACGTGTTATCCAGACTGGATAAACCGATTACAGAGCATCGATTGGACTCCTGCCCCCGTGACCTCCCTTGACCAGCACATGGGTGTACATCATCGTGGTGCTGACGTCCTTGTGTCCGAGTAATTCCTGGATCGTTCGGATATCGTAACCCGCCTCCAGTAGATGCGTGGCGACCGAATGCCGGAATGCGTGGCAACCCACGTGCTTCACAACCCCCGCCTGGCGGACGGCCTCCTTGACGGCCCGTTGGAGAATCGCCTCGTGAACATGATGCCGTCCTTCTTCGTCAGTCCTGGTGTTCTTCCAGCGGCGTTCCTGGGGAAAGACCCATTGCCAGCACCAGTCCTTCGGCGCGTTGGGGTACTTGCGGTCGAGGGCGTGTGGAAGCTACACACGGCCCCACCCATCCGCGACATCCTGTTGATGAACGGCCTTGACCTGTTTGAGGTGGTCTTGGAGCGGGACCTTCGTCGATTCGGGCAGCATCGTGATCCGGTCTTTCGCCCCCTTGCCGTCGCGAACCAGAATCTCATTCCGGGAGAAATCGATGTCCTGCACTCGCAGGCGCAGGCATTCCATCAGTCGAAGGCCCGCGCCATACATGAGTGAGGCCATCAGCCGTTTGACTCCGGTCAGGTTCGGCAGAACGGCTTTCACCTCCTCAATAAACCGCAAACCGCGCATATCTTCCGCGGATCCAGGCCTACCGTCAAGCCCCACCAGTCGCTCGCCGACGCCATTGAAGCAACAACGGTTCTCGGTATACAGTTGGCGAGCCAACCCAGGGCATCGAGACTGTTTGTTTTCTGACGATAGAGCTATGTCGGAACGATTTGCCAAACTGGTCGGAATCATGGCGGCGCTGCGCGCCGCGAACGGCTGTCCGTGGGATCGGAAGCAGACCCACGAGTCATTGAAGCCCTACCTGCTTGAGGAAACGTACGAGGTCTTGGAGACGATCGACCAGCGCGACGATGCCAAACTGCGGGAGGAGCTGGGCGATGTACTCCTCCAAGTAATTTTCCACAGCCAGATTGCCGCGGAAGCCGGCACCTTTACTGTGGATGATGTGCTAGACACGCTCCATGACAAACTAGTCCGGAGGCACCCCCACGTATTCGGCAACAGCGGCGACACAGGCACCATCACCAACGGCGAGCAGGTCTTGAATCAATGGGAACATATTAAACGCGCCGAACGAGCGGCCGCCGGTGGCGCACGCTCCGCGCTGGACGGCGTGCCGAAAACCTTGCCGGCGTTGCTCCGGGCCTATCAAACACAAGCCAGAGCTGCACGGGTTGGATTCGATTGGCCGCACAATGCCGCGGGACTCGATCAGATCTTTGGAAAGGTTGCGGAGGAAGTGGACGAGTTAAAGGGTGCGCTGGCTCAGGCCGGCGCCGACCCGGCCCCAAATAAGCCCGATGGCCATGCGGACATCGAGGCAGAGTTGGGAGATATCTTATTTTCTCTCGTTAATCTCGCCCGGTTCGTTAAGGTCAACCCTGAGGAGGCGCTTCGTCGATCGACTAATCGTTTCATTGATCGGTTTCATCTCGTTGAAGCGCAAGCGGAGGAGACAGGCAGGCCACTGACGGAGATGACGCTGGCTGAGATGGATATGCTATGGGAAGAAGCCAAGCGCCGGTTGGGAACTTCCGCTCCCAACAGCTCTCTACACATGAATGATCGAGCGCTATGAGCAAGAACGAAGAACCATACCAGGAAGGAAAGCGTGCCGGGGCTCATCCGTTGTTGGTGGTCTTCGGCACGCTCATCGGATTGTGGCTTTTCGTCGCCTTAATTGTCCCAAGCTCAAAGAACAAACAAGCCACAGGCACCGAAGGTCCCACCGTTTCGGTCATCGAAGACCCGGAAACGGTCCCCGTCATGTTCAAAGTCCACACGACCATCCCGGACATGAATGCCCTCGGACTGGTCGTCCCCCCCCAAGCTACGGATAGCCAAATCGTCGCTCTCTTGAAACGCCTGAGAAATGCACGATTGGATGGTTCTCTGGGCGAACACCTTCCACCCACCACAACGAACCACAAATTGGGCGACCATGCCATCGCGGACATTTTCATTTTTTCGGACAAACAATTTGCAGATCCGGATACGATCCGCAATCTGGCGCGGGGGGCTCATGCTCCAGGAACACTCTATCCGAATGCCATTCCCTTCGAGACGGCGATGGAGCACGTCCGTGGGTACTACCGGATTGACCTCAATGACACTGGAAACCCGGATACCGGGGCACTTGGATTTGCCGATGAATCCGGCGTGCACTCCAAACAGTATCGCAGGATCTTCTAGCGCATGTGCGGAATGCTTCGTGTGAGCGGGACAGGTTATATTCCTACCTTTTGCTTCACCTCCTCACGGATAGGCACCTGATCCGCTTCAAACAGATCTTCCAACTTCGCGAACAGATGGCTCAGCGGCCCGGTAAACGGGGCCAACATGACGTCACGCCGCTCAGCCAATAGGCCTTCCTCGTCGGCAACCCTCACCTTCCGATCGGCAATCGCTCTGGAGAGAATATTATTTATCAGCAACTGCTGACCAGGCGAGCCGGTCACTACCCCCAACAGACGCCTCTTGAACGTCTCCAACTCATCCGGTATCGAAACCTTCACACGTACGCCATGCGGCATCGTCCACGTCGCCCGTTGTATCGAATAGTCGTACGAAAGGACCGGCTCTCTTGGCTCCCGAAAAGGACCGTTGACTTCCAAAATAGTAAGGGCGCTGTCGATTGATCGCATGATTGGGATGATTTCCTGGGTTGTTCCTGAATTCATGTTGGTCGGCTCTGCAGCTCTACTATAGGAGCTTGCGCGTGGACAGGACAAGGGGCTATGTATGGGTAACTCATGGTACGCTACGCTGCGTATGCCGTTGACCGATTCGCGCACACGCCGCATGCGAACGAGGGTAAACCGGAGCGGCTTGGACAATACTCGGACATCGTCGAAATCGCCTGATAGATTCTAACGAAAGATTCTCTGTACACAAGGCATGGCCAAGAAAGACTACCCCGGACTTGTCATCGTCCCCCCCAGTGATCGGACCATCTTACGACGCCGAGCGGTCCGGTGGAGTCTTCTCCTCATCCCCGTCATCTGGATCACCTGGACAGTCATAGGATCGCCTCCCGCCTCACAGGATGATTCAGCCTGCCAAGACGCCACCAGCAAGGACACCCCGGGGAATCCAATCGAGGAATGTGGCCAATCCCACCCAGAGGCCGCCACGATCGAGAGTCGCAAGGAAGACTTGAGCCAGACCGCTGTATCCCAACCTGAACATCCAGCCGAGCCTCAGCAATCAATACCCTCTCCTCCTCCTGAAAACCCTCCCCTTTCACCCGAGCCCACGAGGCATGAGGACCAGCCGCCAAAACCATCTGCGACAGAACCTCATCCTGCGGATCGTACAGAAACGGGTTCGAACAATGAGAAAACCCCTGCGCGTGCACCCGCAAAAAGGTCACCGTCGAATCCGAATCCCGATGCTCAATTGGCGGAGCAAGGTGACGCGTTCGCTCAGTATCGGCTTGGCAAATACTATGCAAAACAAAATGGCCAACAAGCGCCGGAATCTATCCGTTGGTACAAGAAGGCCTCAACAGGGTTACGCCGTTTGGCTGAGGTTGGGAATGGGCAAGCGATGTACGTCCTCGGTGTCATGTACGCCTATGGCCGAGGGGTGACACGAAATACGGACGAAGCGCGTCATTGGCTATCGCAGGCCGTTCGACAGAATATCACAGCGGCCCAGCCGGTTCTTGCCGGTCTCGACGCAAGACAGGCTCCTGATCCCAAGCAGAAGGGCGGTGGACCGGCTCTAAAGGCCACACCACAAAAGTCGCCCAAGTCAGACCGATAACATGGATCCCATCACACGCATCAAGTCGAAGACACCGAGTCCGTACAAGCTGGCTGCCATTGAGACGGAAACCCACGACACAAAGACGTTCCGATTTGAACTGCCCGCCAACGCAACACTGGATATGTTGCCCGGCGATTTTCTGTATGTCCATGCGACGCTCAACGGCAAGACAGTCAAGCGTGCCTATACGCCATCGTCACTTCCAGGTACCACGGGGTATTTCGATCTGACGGTCAAGCGGTATGAGACAGGCGTTGTTTCTAGATATCTGCACGATCAGCGCATCGGAGATACCGTGCTCATGAGTGGACCGAACTCAGGAGGCCATTGGACCGACGGAATGGCTAAACGGGTGGGATTCGTGGCCGGCGGAACTGGCGTCACCCCGATGATCTCCATTATTCGCTGGATTCTGGCCAAGAAAATCGATGCTGAGCTCTTTCTTCTCTTTGCAAACAAGACGGAATCCGACATTATCTTTCGGCAGGAGTGGGAACGTCACGTGCGTGACTATCCAAAATTCCATTGTCACCATGTCTTGGAATAACCGCCTCATGGATGGTCCGGCGGCACAGGACGCATCACATCAGACATGTTGCGACAGCACCTGCCGTCGCCATCACCTGACACACGTATTTTCCTCTGCGGTCCCGCACCGATGAGTGATTCTCTGGAAGTCACCCTCAAAGCACTCGGCTATCCGGAACACACGATCATTCTTCCGTAAGAACCAGCCCGTTCATTCGGTAGACTGTCGCTGTTGCGAGATGCCTCACCCCGGTTGTTCTCGTGTGGATTTTCACCGCAGTTTCAAACATCGCCTCGTCCTTCACGCCGCGGACGGCAGGAATTTCAAAATGATCCGGCAGGCACGGTATTCGCTTGGCACACGGGTAGCGATGGGTATTGCACATAGCTACGCACCTTCTACTGAAATCCCGCTCATTGCTCCGAGGAGGCCATCATGTCTCATCATAATCTGTTCTCCCATGCGACCAATAGGATCGTCGGAAAGGCAGTCGGCTACCGAATTCAACGCCTGGCAGAAAAAGTTAAGGCACTGGGAGGTCAACCGCTGGACCTTATCCTCCCGGACGGTTCACGTTTGAACTTTGGTCAGGAACCTCGTGTCGTGATGGCGATACGCGATCCGGCCTTGCTCCCAGCCCTCACCCATCCGACGCTCGGGGCGCTCGGTGAAGCATTTGTCGACGGGCGCCTCGATATCGACGGCGATATCATGGTCGTCATCACAAGCGCTGAACACCTCGTGGCGGCCGACGGATCGCCGGCGACAAATCGTATTGCCGCGTTGACGGCGCGGCACACACCGAAACAGGATCAACAGGACATCGCCTATCACTATGACGTCGGCAATGAGTTTTACCGACTCTGGCTCGACGAACGCATGGTCTATTCCTGCGCGTATTTTCAGACCGGCAAGGAAACAATCGATCGCGCACAAGAAGCCAAACTCCATCATATCTGTCGCAAACTCCGGCTTCGGCCGGGAGAACGACTGCTCGATATCGGCTGTGGCTGGGGTGGGCTCATCGTGCATGCCGCACAGCACTATGGCGTCCACGCCGTCGGCATCACACTGTCAGACAGCCAGTTTGCGTTGGCCAGGGAGCGCGTGAAGGCGACCGGCCTTCACCACCGCGTCGAGGTCCTCCGGCTCGACTACCGGGACGCGCCGGAGCGGTTCGGCGAAGACCGATTCGACAAGGTTTCGAGCGTCGGCATGTTTGAACATGTCGGCCAGAACAACTTTCCCCTGTACGTCGGTGTTGTGCGACGACTCCTACGCGATCGTGGACTGTTTCTAAACCACGGTATTACCTCTTCCGATGCCGACGGCCGCACTGTAGGATCCGGCGTCAGCGAGTTTATGGAGAAATTCGTATTCCCTCACACCGAACTGCCCCATCTCCATACCGTCATTCGAGAGATGGCGACACAACACTTCGAAGTCTATGATGTCGAAAGTTTGCGGCCGCATTACGCTCGGACACTTGCGCACTGGTCGGGCAGATTGGAAGAGAACCTGCATGCCGCCCAAGAGATGGTCGGGGAACGGACACTGCGTGTCTGGCGCACCTATTTGGCCGGTTCCTCGCTGGCGTTTTCCCATGGCTGGCTCAACGTCTATCAGGTGCTTGCCAGCCGCCAGGAAGCCGGCGGCCTCACCGAGTTCCCGTTGACCAGGGCCTGGATGTACCAATGACCGATGTCCGGGATACAGTCGGAGGCTAGCCTGAGTCCCCACCGTCTCCAGTAGATCGCCGTCTCCGGCCGGTTTCACCTACAAGATCCTGGACGACACGCTCTGCCGCAGTCTCCCCGTCGCGAATACAGTCGGGAATACCGACGCCGCGATAGCCGGCCCCTGTAAGGACGAGTCCTGGATAGCGGCTTACAGCCGCATCAAGCTGTGCCAATCGGTCCAGATGGCCGAGGGTATACTGCGGCATCGCCCTCCACCACCGATTTACTTCCGTATAACTCGGTTCCGCCCTGATCCCGCACAACGTGGCGAGTTCGTCCCGGACTTTCGCCGTCAATGCCGCATCATCGAGTTGCAGAATATCCTCGCGCCCCACTCCGCCGACATAACAGCGCACCAGCAGCTGATCTGCCGGGGCACGATGCGGCCACTTCAGCGACGTCCAGGTTGCCGCAATTAACTCACGTTGTTCCGCCCGTGGCACGATACACCCGAATCCTTCGATCCCGCTCGTCATCGTTCGGGGAAACGCCATGGCAATCGTAGCGGTCGACACATACGGAATCAAATCCAGCACGCCTCCGGCAATCGGGCTCAACGGACGCAACAGATCCGACGAAACATGGGCCGGCGTTGCCAGCACGACACTTTCCGCGGAAAGCGCCGAGCCATCGTGAAGAATCAAGTCGTACATCCAACGACCCAATTCGTGCGACCTCACTCGGAGCACCACAACGCGTGTCCCGAGCCGAAGCTCCGCACCCTGCTCCGTCAACCGGCGAGTCAATGCCGTCACAAGATCGCCGAGCCCATTCCTCAAACTCACAAACATCGTACGCCGTCCCTGTCCTGACGATGCCGCTGCAGCCGTCTTCTTGGCCTCCATCATGCCGCGCACGACGCTGCCATGCTGTTGTTCCAGCTCAAAGAAGCGCGGGAACGTGGCGCGCAGGCTCATCTGCTCAGCATCTCCCGCGTAAATTCCCGCCATGAGCGGCTCCAGAACCCGCTCATACGCCTGTGTGCCGAACCGTCGACGAAGAAAGCCGGCGAGTGACTCATCGCCTGTCGAAGGACCAGGGGGCACTGCGATTTCCAATCCCATCCGAACCAGACCTGTCCACGAGAGAAGT
This sequence comes from uncultured Nitrospira sp., assembly GCA_964435885.1. Classification (GTDB taxonomy): domain Bacteria; phylum Nitrospirota; class Nitrospiria; order Nitrospirales; family Nitrospiraceae; genus Nitrospira_D. Next base: position 17,101 of record CAYTAS010000044.1, read on the forward strand.
CCGCTCCGAAGAAACGGCTTCAACTGCCTCGGAACAAAGGACAGCAGCCCCTCCGGCAAGTCGTGCATCCGTCCCTTGTAGAGGACACAGGCCTTCTTGAGGGTCTCGTTGGTATTAATGAGTTGATCGGCAAGACCAAGCTTTGTGCAGAGATCAAGAGCAGCCGGTTTTTGAGAAAGGAAGGAATCCGGGCCCGCTTCCGTGACGATGTCGCCGACCCGATGTGTGACGATTTTCCCGCCCCATGATGAACCGGCGTCGAGGACTGTACAGCGAAGGGAAAGACCGGCCGTTGACGCACGCTGCAGTAAAGCAAAGGCGGTGGCCAGGCCAGAAATACCGCCGCCCACGATGACGACTGTACGAGGTCGAGTCACGACGGAATACGAGAAGAGGATTCGTGTGAAGCCAAGACGGCGCGTAACGTTTCGATGAGGGCGGGTGAGTCATTCAACATCGCGATGCGTTCGAGGTGCATCCCCTTATTGACGGCCAACTGTCGTAATTCGATGTCGATATCGTACAGTGTTTCCACATGGTCACAGATAAACCCGATGGGAGCGACAAGTACCTGTCGGTGTCCTTCCTCGTACATGTTATCCATTCTATTCTCCACCGTTGGTCCCAACCAAGGCTCACTCGATCGCCCTTGACTCTGATAAGCAAAATACGCTGGTTGGCCTCCCAAAAGCTGGGTCACAGCCTCCACGGTGCCCTTGACCTCGTCAGGATAGGGATCCTTCATTGCGACAACTCGCTCGGGCAAACTATGGGCAGTGAACAGCACCGGCACGGTCGCGCGCACCTCGGAAGGAAACTTCTGGAGCCCTTGCTGAATGTTCTCCACAATCGCCGCGATCAGTCGAGGATGCCGGTTCCAACTCCCGACATAAGTCACGTCGGTCTGATCACCCAATGCCGAACGCGCCTCTTCCACCTTCTTTCGATAAGCACCGGTGCTCAGGGAGGACTGTTGCGGAGCCATACAGACGCCAATGACCCGTTCCGGTGACTCTTTCAATAATTCGGTATAGGTTTCTTTGATAAAGGGATGCCAATGCCGCAAGCCGACGTATACCCGGTACCGGCCGTCACCCGACGCACTCAATTGTCGTTCCAGTTTCCTTGCGACTTCTTGGGTAATCCCGACAGCCGGCGATTTCCCCCCCGTCGCCCGATACCGCTCACGAATCTCTTCGACCAACTCCGGGGGGGTCGGCCGACCCCCGCGCACATCGCGTAAAAACGGTTCCACGTTCTCCAAGCAATCGGGGCCGCCCATCGCCATGAGCAGCACAGCAGTGTGGCGAGTTTGGTCAGTCATGGTTCATACGTCGTTCGTATCTCGCTCTGACGAGACGCGTTTCACGAGGAATGCTTCACATTCCTATCGCTGGCTGAGCTTGTGTACCATATCGATCGTTGCGGCCACATGATCGACAGGAGTCGTGGGAAGAATGCCATGACCGAGATTAAAGATATGCCCGGGACGCCCTCCGACGCGCCGCAAGATATCCTCCACGCGGCGTTCGATTTCATGAAGCGGTGCAAACAACACGAGTGGATCCAGATTTCCCTGGACAGCCCGATCATGTCCGATCATCGTCCACGCTTCATCCAGATGAACCCTCCAGTCAACCCCGATCACATCACCACCGGCTTCGCGCATCTGTCTGAGAATGGCCGTCGTACCGGTGCCGAAATGAATCATCGGCACCCCCTCGCGTTTCAGCCCTTCAAAAATCAACTGGACATGCGGCATGACATATTCAGCGTAGTCGCCTGCCGAAAGGCATCCGACCCAGCTGTCAAACAACTGAATCGCCTGCGCGCCCGCCGAAATCTGTCGGCGCAGATATCCAGTAATGACGCGCGCAAACTTGTCCATAAGGCGATGCCAGGCCGTAGGATCGCTATACATTATTTGCTTGGTGTGCAGATAGTTACGAGACCCGCCGCCTTCAATGGCATAGCTCGCGAGCGTGAACGGGGCGCCCGCAAAGCCGATCAAGGGCACCCGTCCATCGAGAGCGCGCCGTGTTTGCCTGACGGCTTCCGCGACATAGTTCAGTTCATCGCCGTCAATGACTTTCAGCCGATCCACGGCCGCTCGGTCGCGCACCGGATTGTGGATCACCGGCCCCTCGCCTGCGGCAAACTCAAGGTTGAGGCCCATCGGCTCCAAGGGAAGTAAGATATCGGCAAAGATAATGGCAGCATCCAACGGGAACCGATCGATGGGCTGGAGGGTGACTTGCGCCGCCAGCTCCGGCGTTTTACACATCTCAAGGATCGAATGTTTCGCGCGCAAGGTCCGATACTCGGACATATACCGTCCGGCCTGGCGCATGAACCACACAGGGGTACAGTCAACCGGCTCGCGGCGACAGGCTTTCAGAAATCTGTCGTTCATGGTAGGGCGCATTCTAGAGAGGCACAGGCGAGGCTGTCAAACCGGCAGCAACACATATAGCTCAATTCTCTCCGGGAAGCTCTCCTCTATTTCAGTAGACAAGCGCCATCATTCCTGTACACTTAAGCTTTCCGGAGTCGCCTAAAAAGTCCGGTTTCACTTTCCTGAAGTTCTGTGTATAATCACACCCCGACCTATTTCAGGGCAATCAGTCAGGTTAATCGGGACCCCGGCTCCCTGTCTCCCACCGCAGTGATGTTGCCGATCCCCCGACTAAGAGGAGAATTGTATGTCCGATGTGCAAACGATTCGACCGACCAAAGCCCAGGAGTTCTTCTATTCCGTGATGCGCTGGTTTGATTCCTGGGCTGGCCTTGAGCACACCAAAGCAGAAGGCCCTCCCAAGGTAGACTGGGTGCGCAGCGTCCCCTTTATTGTGTTGCATTTGATGTGTTTGGGTGTCATTTGGGTCGGATGGAGCTGGACCGCCGTCGCGGTCGCTGTCGGTTTCTATTATATCCGCATGTTTGCGATCACCGGTTGGTACCACCGCTACTTTTCACACCGCACCTTTAAGACCACTCGCACCGTTCAGTTCCTGTTCGCGCTGTTAGGTGGCACCTGCACACAGCGCGGGCCCTTATGGTGGGCCGGTCATCATCGCCATCACCACATCTACTCCGATCAGCCGGAAGATGTACATTCCCCGCGTCAAGGCGGGTTTCTCTGGTCGCACATGGGGTGGATTATGTCGCAGACTTTTTACGCGCCGCGCCTGAAGGGAATCGCCGATTTCGCGAAGTTTCCGGAACTGCGCTTTCTCGACCGATTCGACGTCCTCGTTCCGACCTTGACGGGCTTTGGAATGTTCGGATTCGGCAAACTGCTTGAAGCCTATGTACCCGGACTCGGCACCAACGGCCCGCAGATGCTGATCTGGGGGTATTTCATTTCGACTGTGGCGCTGTTTCATGGAACCTGCACCATTAATTCCCTCTCCCACGTCTATGGTTCTCAACGGTATGAGACCGGCGATGACAGCAGGAATAACTTTTTCCTGGCGCTTGTCACCATGGGAGAAGGGTGGCACAACAACCACCACTACTACCCCGCCTCAACCAGGCAAGGCTTCTACTGGTGGGAGGTTGACATGACGTACTACTGCCTGAAGGGACTCGAATGGCTGGGTTTGGTCTGGGATATCCGCGGCGTTCCTGATTATGTACGAGAAGGAAAAACCAAGCAGGATTCCGACCGCAGCGTACTCAAAAAGAAGATCGACGCGGCAGTACAGGCCACGGAATTGCCCGCTCCTCAGCCGGAGCTTGAGCTAACCGTCCGTTAGATCCAATCAGCACCGCCCTCAGACCTTGGTCGATCAGACGCCTGATCGACCAAGGTCTCCCGGATTCGGCGACTCTCACCATCAATGGCCTCTCGTTCCTCATTCGACAATACCCATGCGTCGCCAGGGCTCAGCTCAAAACGATAATGGTCCTTGTTGAGCGTAAACCACTCGACATAGGGATGCGGCTCCAAATTGGGGTGCGGGTCGAGCGATATTAAATTCACGGTTCCAATCTGTGGACTGGCCATATCGCCGATGACTTGCCCGGCCATATCATCATCCTCGAAACGGCCGTTGCGGAATCCAATCACCTCGCCAGCGATATCCGGTTTAAAGTTACCGCGTAAACAAAAATCGACCGGACCGATCACCGCAAACACAACCCGCCCGACGACGGTTCCCTCGACTCGATTGTCCAAGAACCCTTCACAAACCCATCGCCCATTGCCGAACTTTTGAGCCATACAGCTCCTCCTTTCAGAACGATCAGCCGCCGAATGCGCCGATCACGACAGCCAATAAGATGAGTGCGCTTCCAATCCACCCCTGCCAATCCAACGTCTCGCCGAGAAAATACCAGGACAGCCAGGCTGCATAGGCCGGCTCGGATGCAAACAGTAATGCCACCTGCTGCGCGGGAACGAGTCGCTGGGCCCACATTTGGACGGCGAATGCGAGTGTAGCCAGGACGCCCGTAACCCCAAGCCCGATCAGCAAGACCGCTGTCGGTGAAAAAGCGCCGGCTGGAGATTCCTCCCACCATGGAGCAGGAAGAAACAGCAAAGTCATCGCCACCATCTGCCAAACCAGCAACGACGATGCATCGACCCGCCTGGTGTATCGCTCGAGGCAAATGATATGCCCCGCAAAGGCAAGCGCGCAGCCCAGCGTCATGAGATCTCCCGCATTCATGGCGGTTTCGGGCTTGATCAGCAACCAGAGCCCGATGACCGCGATGGCTGTCGCCGTCACGACACGCCGGTCGATCCGCAGTAAGATCAACGGAACAAAAATCACGTACAGCGCCGTCAGAAAGGCGGAATTCGACGCCGTCGTATGCTTGAGCCCAACGGTTTGCAGAAGATACCCGAGAAATAGGAAGCCGGTGGTCAGCGCACTGGCCCTCAACACAGCACGATCATGATGCAGTCGACGCTGACTGGCCACCAACCACAGCAGGACCAGCAGCGTGCCGATGAAGAACCGGAGCAGTAAAAATGAAAGTGGAGAAATTTGTTCCAGCGCCGCTTTCGTGGCGGGGAAGGTCGCGCCCCAGATAACGGTCGTGAGAAGGAGTGCAAGTCGTGGCATGACTCAAGAGGTGCTGGATGCCGAGTGGAACATGCGGAGCACGAACACTCAATCATTTCACTCGGAACTCAGCACTCCAGGCTCGGCACTTCCATGTCTAGGGTTTACACAACGGACACAGTCGCTGCCGATTCACGCCGGCCTGCTCCATGGCCAGGAGCGCGCGTTCCTTATCGGGGTAGTCGAACCACCCACCTTCCCAAAAATCGCTCGAGGTGGAGGTGGATGGAACTTCGGAACACCGATCGCGATGGAGCGTTACGCGATCAATCCCACGGGCAATGTGAAGCCAGTAAATCATGTGACCGGTGAGGCGTCAGGCTTGAAGGGTAAGGAGTCCGTCAAAAACTGTTCCCTACTGACTCCTGCCCCCTGAACCAGTTCATGGGAGAAGCTGCCACTCATCCTTCTCGATAAAGACCTTCACGCCGGTCCCTAACTTCTTGACGTCGTCTTTGTCGAAGAGCCGCATGTAGCGTTCGATTCGATCGTCATCATCGATTCGCTCTTCCTGCATCATTCCGTTGTGACCTTTATAGCGTCGAATCAGCACTGACATGGAAACCCTCCTTATGAAACTGGCAGTTGAGCGGTGTAAATTGTTACAATAAATCGATTCGCGTGGGCCGGTCAAGATCGCCTAGACCAGGTAAGCTTGTCAAGGTCTGAGCCACATACAGAGATGATGGGGTTTCAAGCCGTTTAGCTACAAGAAAGAAAGGACCCTTCCCTGTGCCACTCTACGAGTATCGTTGTGAGCAGTGTCAGCAGCACTTCGAAGTCACTCAATCCGTCTATGCGAGGGTCGAGGACACCGAATGCCCGCATTGTCATGCAAGGCAGGCGACCCGCCTCATGTCGTCATTTTCGTCCTCGGTAAGCGGGGACCGCAAACCAGGATTTACCGAGCTCAAGGCCAGGGCGATGGGACAGGAGCGGATGCAGCGATTCGCCAAGCTGCCGCCGTTGAACGCCAAGCGCAACATGCCGCCGCCGAACATGTCTTCCGACTCGGACTCGCCGTCACAAGGAGAATCGACTCCTGGATCATAACCGCAATACGCCGCTCGTACTTCACCGTACAATGCGCAGTCGGTCCAGTCGTCCCGCGACAATGATCGGACTGCTCGCTGCCCTGCTCCTCAGCCTGACACTCTGCTTCTCACCGTCCGACGCGTGGGGCCAGCTGACAGAAAGCTTGATCATCGCCGGCAACGGACCCGAGCAAACCACCATTGAAGCGATGGCGCGAGCCTTTGAAAAAGCGAATCCTCGCGCCTATGTCGACATCCTGTGGGATGAGGACTCCGACCCGCTCGAATTGGTGAAGACGGGCCGAGCTCACATTGCTGTTACAGGGGCTGAGGACGGAGAGCTGACGGCGACACAGATCGGCTGGGACGGAATCGGCATTTTGGTCCATTTCTCGAACTTCACCAAGGAAGTCACCTTGCAGCAGGTCGCCGATATTTTTTCCGGAACGATCAAGGAATGGTCCGACGTGGGTGGACCGGAGACGGGAATTCTGGTGATCAACCGCCCGGCCCATCAGACTATCCGGAAGGCATTCGAGTCGCAACTCGGAATTATCGGAAAGATTCCTCAAATCGGCACCACGATCGCCACGGACGACATGGTCGTGAAGACCGTCGTCGGGACACTTCCCCCACGGTCTGCCGCCGCCTATATCTCGCTCGGCACAGGGAGTTCCGCCGTGTCACAGGGCGTCGCCGTGCGCCTCTTGCGGATCGATCATGTCGAGCCTGATACGCCGACGGTGAAAGACGGGCGATACGGCCTACGACGGCCACTGCTGCTTCTCTCAACACACGATCGGAATGCCCTGATCGATGCCTTTACCGACTTTGCCTTATCACCGCTCGGTCAAGCCATCGTCGGAGAAACCTATGTCCCCATGTCGAACGAGTAACCTCGAAGAGAAGGAGGTCCGGATGACTTGCCGATTCCTATCGTCTCTTGTCCTACTGTCGGTACTCCCATGTGTGCAGCATTCACTCGCGGAAGAAGGAGTGATCGTCGATGGCGCCGGCTATACGTTGCACGACACGCAATCCATCAAAGGACACGACGAGCAGACCGTCGAAAAAGATCCCGTCTGCGACAGCGCTAAGAAGCCAAAAATCTTCACGGTCGAACCGGACGAAGCGAGGCCCGGCCAGACGATCACGATTCGAGGGGAACAGTTCGGCACCAAAGACTGTTTCCGTGGCGTCGCGTTTAGTGTGGCAGGTTCCGCCTCGATCGACTATCGGTATGTCAATGAGACGACCATTGAAGCGACCGTTCCAGATGTTCGGCCCGGCATGTCGTTCATCGATGTGGTCGCCGGCGGCGGTAATGCGCGCTCGAAAGCATTTCTCGTCCGGTCCAAGTAAAGGCGTCAACCGAGCAAGACTCAGTGCCCGATATGGACCGCACACGCCTTGGCGTCACTCCACGGCCTGTTGACGCACTGCTCGAACGAGGTTCTCAGGGGTGCCGATATCGAGATAGTTGTCCTGAGGAAACGTCACCGCCTGTATCCTCAGCCCGGCCTTGAGCGCTGCCTGGAACACGACGCCCACCGCTAAGTCCCCTCCTGGGTCGTTGGCCGTGCTGGCCAACACACTCATATTGCGCTTCGTCTCATCGGTACGGAGGAAATGGTGCAAGAACTCGGAGAAGACCGGCGTCCAGACGGCAAAACACCAGCCGAACGTCAGGGTAGTGGAAGCCGGTTTCATCACAATCTCACGGACCCATCCTTTCGTGTCACTATCCACCATGTCCCAGATGCGTGTATCTTCAATACGGTGCAGGCCGATCACCACATCTGCCCCGGTTCGCTCCTGTTGTTCAATCAATCGCCCATAGGCGTCCGATGGCCCAAATAAAATGTCGGGAAAGCCGAACGCAATCCGGTATTGAGCGATGAACGGATACGCACGATCAAGGGTGTCCGGGGGTCCGACGGATCCAGGAATAACCAAGTACGCAAGCGAAAGGCCCACGCCTTGCCCCTCCTGAAAATAGTGTGGAATGTCCCATTTTCCCTCGCGGATGACGATGAAGGTTTTAGAAATGCCGGCGGCTCTGAATTTTTCCAGGAGATAGTGTGCCGCCACTTTCGGTCTCAGCATACCGGTCTGAGGATCTTTCGCGAACCCCACGGGAAACAATTCCTTACTACAGGGAAACGGCTGCAGGCGCTTCGCTTGGCCGGCCGCAGGGATAAGTCCGACGACTTCCGGCCAGGTACGCTGGGATTGATCGGGAGAAGGTATGGTCATAGAGTAAACATTATCGCTGGATTCCGATGCCGAGTCCACCGACTTTCGCCCGCTGCAGTATCGCAGACAACTCTCTCGCAACTAAAGGTGGCTCTTCAGAAAGTAATAGAACCTCTATCTTGTTCCGGCAACCCGATAACAGAGTCGGCTTCGTGTACTTTATACCCCCGCGCTGGTGTGTTAGAGTATACTTCATATACATGAGGAGTTCCTCGAATGCGAAATATCTGGTGCCATCCAACCGTCTCAACCGCCTGCCTTCTTGCAATCCTCACCATCACCCTACCGGCTTTGGCGACTCCACCCGTTAAAGAACGGCTTCCGCTGACCCTCAGCGGCTCTGGTTGTAACAGCAAGGAAACTGAGATGAATGCTGTTCTGCAGGCAATTCCTGGTGTAACCGGTGTGTATTTCAATCGCGTCCCCGATCATGTGCTCGTAGACATTATTCCTGGTACCGTGAAGCCGGCTGATGTAATCAGCCACGTCAACAATGCAGCATCCTCATGGCAATGCAAAGTCGAGTTCATCGAGGGGTGTATTTCGACCCCCATGCCATCGGCGTCAGCAGCCCCCCACCATCATGAGTAGCGATGGAAGATCGGGCGTCCTTCTGAAATCACACCCAGCTGTTCTTCCAATTCTTCAATAAGGTGGATGCCGATCACTCCAGAGGTCGCAGCGTTGTCGGTGGTTTGAACGGGGGTTTTTGTTTTTCTGCATCTTGATCGATCAGTTTTAACGCCTCCAGTTGAGACTCTAACTTCTCAATGCGTTGGTCTCGCTCACGAATTTGCTTTCGCAGCTCCCGCACTTCGGCAGATCGATCAACAACGGGGACGGGCTTCTGTTCTACCGTAGTAGTTGGAGGCGAGGTGCATCCCTGCAAGACGATAGCTACCGTTACCGCACCGCTCAAAGCATTCCAGCTGCTCATGTTTGATAGGCTCAAATTCATAGGGTGTGAACCTATCCGATCATGTCGGGATTTCTCAAGCCCACCATTCCCCATGCTTGACCTTGGATAGCATTCCTCGCTCCCCTAATTGATGGAGTGATACTCCCGAAGCCGTAGCAGTACCGGTCAGGGGCTTTCCGAACGAGAGCCCGCATAGGCTTTGAGCTAGACTCGAAAAAGTGGACGCCTTCAACCTATGATCTGAGGTCTGGA
>CAYTAS010000045.1:0-26311 GCA_964435885.1 uncultured Nitrospira sp.
ATGGTCGCGTCAGCTGCAGCATTTATCCATCTTCTCTTTCATGGCTTCTTTCCTGCCGTGACCGCAGCTTCCACATCCGCGCGTGTCTCCGCCACGAAATGCTTGCCACGCTCAATGACCTCGTCTAGAGTGGCGCGCGCCTCCTTGGCTTTTTCGATGATCTCTTCTTCCGTCCTTCGAGCATGGTCCTTTAATTCGCGGCGCGTTTCTTCCCCCGACTTCGGAGCAAGAAGGACACCGGTAATCATGCCCCCGATGGCGCCTCCGAGAAATGCAAGGAGAACGGCTTCTGGTGAATACCTAGCGTCCTGGATTGCCATTACTAATCCTCCTTTGTTAGGACAGTTCCTCCCTTTGAAAAGCCAAGCCCGTGCCAGAGAAGTTCAAGAGTCAGTCATGGATTGTCCTGATCTGGTGAGACTTTACTGATCGAGTCGAATGTGAGACCTCGCGCTCTGTGGCGTTCTAGGTCTCACCACGAAATACCCCTGTCGCAGAATGCGACAGGGGCCCATGAACCAGTGGAAGGGGAGCTAGCCGAGGGGATTGAACGGAGCCAGGCTTCGAATGTAGTGCAGTACATCACGGATCTCTTGATCTGATAACCGATCAGCCCATCCGTGCATCGGGCTAAAGAGGACACCCTGTTTGATCCCAAGATACAGATCCATATCGGTCTTGGTACGATATTTAAGCGCCCGAAAATTTGCGGGAGGAACGATCAACTCCTTGATATCAGGACCTAGACCATCACCTGAGGTTCCATGGCATCCGGCACAATGTTGCACGTATATCGCCTCGCCTTTCTTTGGAATTCCCTGCTGGGGCTCCGCCGCCACTAGTGAGCCGCACAGCCCGAACGTCAGAAAACACAGAATGCCCCACATATTTCTGCTCATGAATCCCACCCTCCTTACAGACTAACACCCATTGGTCTTGATATACCCTTACCCTCCGTGGTGCAAATTGAGAACCACGATGGTTCCCACGCCGGCTAACAGAAGCAGAAATTGCACGATACCGGGTTCGGAACCGATCCAGCGATGGAGCCCCGGGATCAGATCGGCCAAGCCAATGTACAGAAAACTGGCCGCAGACAGCGCTAGAATCGGCCCCATCAACCTGCTCGACTCTTCGAGCGACAGATACCCCAGCAGAGCGCCGGGAATCGTGGCGCTGCCCGAGATCAGATTCCATTTCAGCGCGGGCCTACGGGAGAATCCATTGTCGAGCAGGACCGCAAAATCCCCCACTTCCTGAGGCAGTTCATGCGCGATCACCGCAATCCCAGTCGCAATCCCAAGCGGGATCGACGAGAGAAATGCCGCCGCAATCACGATGCCGTCCACAAAATTATGCAGTGCATCCCCGACCAGAATCAATTGCCCTGCAGTCTCATGCACTTCACAAGACCCTCCATGGTGGCAATGCCGCCAAATCATGAGTCGCTCCAAGCTGAAGAAGACAATTAACCCTGCCAGTACCGAAGCAAGACTCACTTGCAAACCACCGTGCTCAATGGCCTGCGGTAACAGCCCGAGCAATGCCGCTCCCAGCAGCGTGCCGGTGGCATAACTGATCAGGAATGGGACAGCGCGCTCTCGTGTGGCCTTCGAAAACAACAGGAATGTGGCCGCAGCGGCGATGGCCCCGACACTGCCGAGTAGAGCAAATCCGAGGATCCAGGTCAAAACCATAACTATGCGCAAAACGCTGCGTTTGTACCTTGATCTCTATCGGATCACGCGAAAAGCTCCACACAGGTCCACCGCGAAATCGCCATAGGTCCGAACCAGCCGCAAGCCGAACATTCCGTTCTCAAACCAGCCCAGTTTCCTTCCAGATATATAACAGAGATACTGCCGCCCTATTGCGCACTCTCTCGAACAACGTACGCAATTTCCGAAATGACCTGATCATGACAGACCCCATTGGTGGCCACGATTCCCTTCCAGTTCCGCACCTCGCGTGGTACGTATCGCAGCGGAGCCCCCTCCAGGTCGGTCATCCGCCCACCCCCGGCATGGAGGATTGCCTCGGGCGCACAGGAATCCCACGCCTTCGTCATGCTGGACGGTTCCAAGTATATATCTGCCTGCCGAGTGACGAGCAAACCGACTTTGATGCCTACGCTTCCAATCCGGGATTCTTCGCTGATCCCGAGACGCCGACGCACGTCATCCACTTGACGATCGCGATGGGAGCGCGAAACTGCTAAACGCAATCGGGAGAGATCGATTTCACTAGAGACCCGTAAAGGCCTCGTCGCCTCTTTCGTTTCCAACCAAGCCCCCTCTCCCACAATGCCAAAAAACAACTCGGCAGTGACCGGCCGGAACACCACCCCCACCCTAGGCCGACCATTGGCGGCCAGCCCGATCATCACAGCAAACTCCCCGTTCCTTTTGATGAATTCCTGAGTCCCGTCCAGCGGATCCACGTACCAGACCCGATCAGGATTCGAGGCCAAAGCGGCAATCGGCTCCTCTTCGGAAACCACCAGATCACGGGGAAACTTGCGTCGCAACCCCTCGACGATCACGCGACTCGCCAGGCGATCCGCTTCCGTCACAGGATCGTTCTTCGCCTTGTAGTCCACGGAAAAATCCGTGGCATAGATCCTCAGGATCACGGCTCCCGCCTCCTTTGCAAGATGCGCGGCGACTTCGCTCTCCCGAGCAAACTCTGACGACACGCTCATGTTATGTATCCTCATTCCCTGCTCGAACGCCGAACGGCGGTGCCGCTTCTGTCACATCCGCCACGGGCAGTGCCTCGATCACCTGGGCAAGCGTCGTCGCCTCGCTGAGGATTACCGCGACCCCGGCATCGCCCAACGCATGCCCCGGGCCCTTGTCGCGAATGTCGTCCGGCGTGATGACGACATCTACACGCTGTTCCAGCAACCAATGCGCGACTTCGAGACCGCGTCCTTTCGGGTGACCAGCAAAGGGATTTACGACGATCATTTGCTCAAGGATCTGCCCGGTTTCGACATGCCTCTTGGTCAAGGCGAAATAGGGAGCGAGCCCGAAATGCCGGCTGACCGCCCCTGTGTGATCAGTGAGCGGCACCGCGATACGGACAATGGCCTTTGCAACCGGCTCGATATGGATCAGGACCCGCTCGACGAACGGGATTTCCTTTCGAATCTCCTCTTCGATGGCGTGACTGACTCTGTGGGCTTTTTCCACGCTCTGCGAACGCACGCCTATTTCCGCTTCGAGAAATCGATACCGCCCGGCGTTGCGGCCCAGCAACGATCGGACCTCGACAACAGCAGGTTGCCGTTCGATGATTCGGCGTATGCGCCCAAGGGTTTCTCCATCTATCGAAGCATCCAGCAGGACGCGCATGCCCGCGGCTATCGTCTCCCATCCAGCGTGGACGATCCACAGCACGATCAGTAACGCCGCCGGCCCATCGAGCGGCCACCCGATCCACTGTCCCACCAGCGACGCGAAAACGACCCCCGAGGGCAAAACATGGGCCTGAAATTCCTTCGCGTCTGCCGTGAGGCTCGGTGAATTGACGTCCCGCGCAATGCGCAGCTCGTAGCGGCTGAAGAGCCAAGGCACGAGAGCCGCTATGGCAACCCCGAGTAGGATGGCCGGGTGCGTGACGACTTCACGGTCCGACTCAAGGAGTGCTTCCTTCGCGATCTCGTAGGCGGTGAGGAAAATGACCAGCCCTACGACGATCGCCGCGACATTTTCGACCTTATACAAACCGTAGGGGAAGGCGTGGGATTTCCGCTGCGAGAGCGTCAGGCCGACCAAGACGGCCCCCGAGGCGGCCAGATCCGCCAGATTGTGTGCCGTCTCAGCCATCAATGCGAGGCTGCCCGAGCACGTTGCCATGACGAGATTCAGACCGAGCAGGAAGAGGTTGACCAGAAGCGAGTACAGCGCGACCCGTTCAGGACAGGGTATTTTTCTGTCTTGACCAGCGGTCAACGGGATACCCAATCCCGAAAGCGTCATTCTCGTCTAAACCGATACCGCATCGTAGATCATGAGGATGGTGACGCCTTCCTTCGTGAAGATCGCCGAGACATCGGCGTGCTTCGGCAAAAAGCGGTACGAACCTTTGCCCAGCAGCTTCCCCTCCGTTTCACATTCTCCTTCCAGCACGTAATGTTGGACGGTTCCCACATGGCTATGAGGGACAATCTGACCGCCGGCCGGCAAGCGCACGATGATGGTCCTGGCCTTCCCCTTCCCCTCGTCACGCAACACCGCCACCTCTCCCTTGCCTGGAAACTCCCGCAGTTCCTCCCAGATCATTTCTCCTGAATGGCGAATCACTTCCTTCACATTCTCCTCCTGCCCGCTCTCGTTCACTCCTTCGCCTTCTCTATCGGCCTGTCGCGTGCATCCTAGAGCGGCTGCTTGACGCTGACGGCCTCACGCAGCTCGCCCGCCTTGTAACCCGTCGCCGTATCGAACGGACACCGCTGCTTCAATACATGACGAATCCCTTCGGGGATCTGATCGCTCGGTCCATGACAGAGCACACACTGTGGCTGTAGCGCGATCGGCTTCATGAAGCGATAGTACTGCCCGCTCGGCTCCGCCACGACTTCGCTCCTGGTCATGCCCGGGAATGTCTCCCCTTTTCCCACACGCTCAGCAAACTCGGCCAACACTTGCTGCTCCCACGCATCAGGCATGCCGAGCAATGGGGTGCGCACTCGCGTCCCCACCCGAGTTACGCGCCAGCCCTGTTCCCAGGGCAGCCGACCGGCAATCTCCGAGGCAAGCTCGGCGCAGACCTTGATCGCCTCAGTCGGGCCGTCCCTCGTCATTTCTCTTGTCATGGCTTCGCCCAGTTCCTTCACGAATCCGTTCGCCATGTCCAAGGCTACTTTTTCACGCTCAGTCGAATCAGCGAATGCTGCACCAGGTAAAGGCAGTAGGAGAGCACCGCACAGGACCAGTGCTTAACCTCGTCGCACGGCTCCATGGCATCATGGCACCTCCTGAAGGGTTTCAACGCTCACACTTCAATGCTGGTGTTGCTGCCCTTCGCCGGATCCAGCACTCCCGTGATCGCCCCCGTCATGTCCACCCTGCCCACCACTTCCCATACCACCCATCATGCCGCCCATCCCAGACTGATGTCCTCCACCTGATTGACCGCTGCCTCCGCGCCCACCATGCCCGCCTCCACTCATGCCGCCACCTCCCATTCCACCCATACCTCCCATCATTCCACCGCGGCCCATCCCGCCCATGCCGCCTCCATGCTGCCCTTCACTCTTGCTCTTCATTTGTTCACGATGGGTACGGTCCTTTTCCCGTTGATCGGGAGTCAACAGGGCCAGGGCGATGCGCTTACTTTTGATCGCTTCGAACAGACAGGCTCCTTCCGCTTTCTTCAGTTGCTCGACCTTTGACTGAATCGCCTTCAGGTCGATCTGTTCATTATCCAACAGCGCATCTAGTTCGAGCTTCGCCACCTTGGTGTCGGCTTCCAACCTGGCCTCCGTACGTTTGAAGTCCAGCTGGATGGCCTTAAGCTTGCTGATCTGTTCCTGCGTCAACCCAAACTCCTTGGCATGCTTCAACAGATGTTTCAGGTAGTGCCCACTGTGATCGTCCTGTTCCTCCTGATCGTGGCCACCATGCCCCTTCTTTCCATGGCCTTCGTCGGCGAAGACGGGGAACACGGTCATCGCGACAAACAGTGCGACTCCCCAGAATCCGAAACATGATCTCTTCGTCATGATCATTCCCTCCATTGTTAAGACAGAGAACTCGATCGACCCTTCCTACTTCGGCAACTGTGGCATCTCGAACTTGATCGACGCGTGGGGAGGCGCATTCAGAACGCCACCAGGTCGGACTTCTCTTGCTGTGTCAGCCCAAGCGGCGTTAGCAATGGACTCATCATTGTACGTTCCCCTTCCGCTTTTCATGGTAGCATCAACACCTCTTTGAGCGCGTCAAGAAAGTGCCGATTCTCCTCCGGCAGCGCCGTCGTCACCCGCATATACCCCGCTCCAAGACGCGGATCATTCAGCGGTTTGATCAAAATGTCTTTCTCGCGAAGCCGGCTCGCAATCAGACCCGCTGCACGCGGCGCGAAATCCGCCAGGAAGAAATAGGTTTCCGATGGAAACGTCTTTACTCCAAGTTTCTCCAATCCAACCGCAAGCTCCTGAGCCCATCCCCGCAGCTCCACGGCCCGCATTCGAACCTTGTCTTCATGCCGCAGTGTGGCAATTGCAGCTGCCTCGCCGGGATGGGCCAAGGGATAGGCGTCATTGTTCTTGTTGAGATCGTCCGCCAGCGGTTCCGGAAGAATCGCATAACCCACGCGAAAACCGGCGAGACTGTGGGCCTTCGACAGGGGGCGTGTCACGCGCAGATTTCGATAACGCGGGACCCACGATGCCACCGATTGGCCGGCCATTCCGACAAAAGCTTCATCCACCAGGAAATAGGTCTCCGGATAGCTGGCGAGTAGATCGGGCAACGGCGTCATGTTGAACGTGCCGCCGTTGGGATTATTGGGGTTCACGATCGCCACCAAGGTGGTGCCCGATGGAACCACAAGTTTCGCCAAATCGAATGTGAAATTGTCTAGAGGCAGCAACGGCGTCTCGCTGTAAGACACCGCAATCTCAGGAAAAACAGCGTAGGTCGGCGTTAACAAATGAATGCGCTTGCCGAGCCGTGAAAACATCTGACGCAGAATGAGTTCAGATCCGGCATTGATGTGTATGAGTGGCTCCTGAACAGTAAGCTGTTCGCTCAGTAGCCGGCGTAGCGGGGCGGAGTAGGCTTCAGTGTAATAATTACTCCGAGCCAGTTCTTCCTGCGCGGCGGCGATCGCCTCGTCCAACGGTGGAAGCGGATTCTCGCACAGCAGCATTTTGATGCCTGCAAACGTTCCACCTCCTTTTTCGAGCAACGACGTCACGTGCCCCTCCGTCGAGGTCCCAGGCGTGTTGGTCTTCTCGTCTAGCATGATCACCCGTCACAACTTATAGACCTGGTAGCAGGCGACACAGGCCTCGATGGTCCGCTCAAGCTGGGGCAGAATCGTCTTGAAGTCCTTCAAAGGAATCACCTTGGCCAAGTCCTCTGCCGCCTGATGGTGCGCCATCGCGAGTTCGTGATACTTTGAAGGAAACGTCGCCCCGGCTTCTCGTGTCATCGCTTCATGATGCTTGGGAAAGCCGAGTTCGTTGTGGGCGAGTTTGGCCGCCTGCTCAAATTCCTGCCGTCCTAACGAGGAGACAATGTCGCGGATCGCTTCCAAGTGTTCCCGCATCGTCAGCTTCATGCCGGCTGAAGCCTGCTCATTCAGATTGAGCACCACGCGTTCGTCCTGCCGACTCCCAGTGGGGACTCCTTCTTTACTCATGGGGTACCCGTGCTCATGTTGCGCCTCGACCACGACTGTCAAAACTAGCAGCGCGGCCAAGCCTCCTACGATCGATACGATCCCAACAGGCCTCATCTCTCACCTCTTGTTCATCGTTCATCTGCTCGCGGCTTGACCAGCAGGGACCGCGAGAACACGCGGTCCCTGCTCGATCCTGCATCAGCCTACTTACTTGTGTTGCGGCATATGTTCGGTCACATGAATCGCGTACTCGAGAGCCCCGACGGTCGACGACCGTGTGTCACGGGTCCCGTGCGCCGCCCGAAGCAACGCACCGAACATCCGGGCTTGGCGCAGCTCCATCCCAGCCATACGGCTCATGCCGATCGCCTGTTTTCCATGCTCCACTGCCGCGCGCAGATATTCCAAGCTGCTTTCAATGGCGTCACATGTGTTGGTAGGGCTACGTCCTTTCATCGCCTCGTGCGCTTCCTGGAGATACTTCATCACGCCATGGCCATCACCAGGATTCTCCACTTCCTTATTGAAATCCGGGTTACCCGTTCCCACGACGACGTTGATAGCGCGTTGGGTATGAGCCTTGTGCCATCCCACACCAGGCTGGTGGGGAGCGATAGCCAGATCGGCATAGTGAAGGGCGATCTCCAGTTGGTCATGGGCCTTCATGAGGAGTTCATGTGTCGTGGCCGGACCCTTTTTTTCCTCAGCCGCTTGTGCCTGGAGTGATGGCATTCCCATTCACAACAATGCTGTGACCGCAAGGGCTCGTGTAGTGATCGTCCTATAAGAAGACCTTGTCTTGTCCCTCAGTCTCATCGCGATGTCTCCCTTTCTTATCCAGCCGGCCCCGGAAAGTTTAAGTCTCTAAACCTCAATGCTCGTGTACCTCGTGTTCAGGTGTCTCTCTCGCATGAGCGAATATCTCCTCAACCGATATTCGCTTGTTCTGTCTTCTCGTCCACCTCCTTTCCTGCTCCCACCTCTTGACCAATCCGGCCATTCCGGAGCCAGAATTGGATTCACCATGGCCACCAGCATCGATGGTCGTGCTACCCTGTGTCGCATCGCGTCACACTCTTACTTGAACGTCATCATGTAGCCCGTGATGGCATAGATATCTTCATCGGGCAGCGGAGGCTTCGGGATATAGGCGCCGCTCTCCGGCTCGAAGTCGTCGGGATTCTGGTTGAAGCGATACACCCAATCCGGATTCAGCCGCTCGTTCAATTTGAGCAGCGACGTGCTGGAGGTGCCACCTGTATACCCTTTAGGTGTGTTGGCCGGCGTGAGATGACAGTTCTGGCACCCATGTTCCCTGTAGAGCTTTTCCCCACGAGCCAACTGCTCCGGGTTGCCGGGCTTCATCACGCCTTCTTTGATGCGCGAATCCTTCCGTGTGGCGAGGTACTGCGTCACCGCTTGCGCCTGATCCGCATGCAGCGCGAGATGCGGCTTCTTCCGTTCTGGACGAAAGTCGTAGCCGACGGGATAGTGTTTGAACTCCGGCTTCTGGAGCCACGCCACCAACCAATCCTGCCGGTACTTGTTCCCGGCCCAAATGAGATCCGGTGCCTTCTTCGTTTTGCGCGGCGTCGGCTTTCCCTCGATACGATGACAGGGCACACACAGCGATTTGACGGTCTTTTCCCCTGAATCTGCCGCAGTGGCTATTCCGCTCTCGCAAACAGCCGCCACTCCGACTATCGACACGGCCAAGCGAATGAAGGCTCTCATCAAGTTCTTTGAGCACGAATCGTTTCGCATCATCCCGCTTCTCCAGAATGCGGGCTCCCGGCCACCTTTCGAACAGTCACCATGAACGACCGGGAGCTTGCGTCCTCAGCTCGCTCGATCTTCGATGGACACGCCGAGCCCTATCCAAGCTCTCAAAAGGTCATGGCGAGTGATCGAGTACGCAACCTTCCCGTTCTTTTTCACCGGGAGATTCAGGAGCCGCTTCTCCTCCATCAGCTTCACGGCTTCATCGATGCTCGTCTCATCGGTCACAGCGATGCGTTCCTTGGCCATCACGTCCTCTGCCGTCAGCCGGTTGAGATCCTTTGCCGCTTCCAGCGCACGAAGAATGTCGAACTCGCTGATGAAGCCGACGAATTCACCCCGCTCGTCGACGACCGGCGCTCCAGGCGTATGGGTGGTCAGCAGCTCGACGGCAATACCCATCGCATTCTGATCACGACGAAAGACGAGTTGATTGGTTGCGCGTATTTGACCAATGGTCTTGAACCCTCCGATAGGAACCCCTGGTCTCACTAACGTCGTCATGGGACTTCCTCCTGATTAATGGTTGATCCAGTTGAATCCGTTCCTTTACTCATTGATTAGCTACAGCCTTCATCGACTGGGAGTCGCTGCGATCAGATTGGATTCAGAGAGAGGAGATTGCGATTCTGATGCCGTCACGAGGTTTCGAGACTTCTGTGCGACGAACACACAGTAAAACAGCGAGTTAAGTCGGGCAATCCCAACAAGAACGGTATCCTCGATGTGATGCAAGAATACTCAGGGCAATATCGTCAGATGGGGAAAAACGCGACAGATGGGATATGAAACGGCCACCGCACGCTACATCCGAGTCACTGATTCCTAATGACTCTACGAGCGGCGCCTGGTCCGCCTTCGTACGCTTCGTCGGAAGAAGTCTCAATCACTCAGCCTCTCCTTCTCTGTCTCTGCGATGCCCCATCCCTTCCATTCCACCCATCCCGCCTTCGGATCCTCTCATCGGTCCCATACCCCCTCTATGACCTCTCCTACCTGGTCCATGTCTGCTCGCGAAGGTGTGTTCATACTGAATAAGGGCCCAGATTTCCTCATCGGACAAGACCGAACCGAATGCGATCATGGCCGTCCCGGGTGAGCCGTGCTTGATCACCCAGAAGACTTCGCCCTCGGTGCGATGTCGCCAGAAGCCATGATGCTGAAAGTTACGGGGAGAGGGATTCATATTCACTGCTCCTGGTCCTTTGCCGTCACCATCGATCCCATGGCAAGCGACGCAGCCGCCCTTGCCGTTGTATATCGACTTGCCCTGCTCTATCACATCCGGGGAGTTCGCCAAGGGATTTTTCAGCGCCCTGGCTTGAGCCAATTTATCGACCGGTACGACTGGCCTCATCATATGCCGTTCTGCCGCAACGAAGGGGACCCCGAGGAAAACCCAGATAGCCGTCAATAGAAACATCTTCGCCTTCATCACCCTACTCCTTCATCGATAGAACCCAGAAGCACGCAACGAGATGCCTTGTGGCCGCCGTCACAGATCCAATTCCACCATCTTGCGGTGGAATCGAGTAATGATGTTCGGGTCGGGAGTCAATCTGATCTGAGCTTCTTCCTTGCCCTTGTAGGGCAGCAGATTGAGGACATAGCGCAAGCTTTCCAGGCGAGCCGCCTGCTTGTCGTTCGCCTTGACGATGATCCAAGGACTGTACGTCGTGTGCGTCTTACTGAACATTTCTTCCTTGGTGCGGGTGTAGGCATCCCACAACTCCTGCGCTTTCTCATCGACAGGGCTGAGCTTCCACTGTTTCAAGGGGTTCTGCCGCCTGGCTTCGAAGCGCCTCGCCTGCTCATCCTTCGAGATGGAGAACCAGAACTTGATGATCGTGACACCATCTTCATAGAGCATGTGCTCGAATTCTGGCACCTGCTGCAGGAAGCGTTGGTGTTCCTTTTTCGTGCAGAATCCCATCACCGGTTCCACGACCGCGCGGTTGTACCAGCTTCGGTCAAAGAAGACGATCTCACCCTTGTTCGGCAACTGCCGAATGTACCGCTGGAAATACCACTGGCCCCGCTCTTCGTCGGTCGGTTTGGGCAGCGCTACGACTCGCATCGCGCGAGGGTTCAGGTGTTCCGTGAAGCGACGAATCGTCCCCCCCTTTCCCGCCGCATCCCGTCCTTCGACCAGAATCGCAATCCGTTCTCCCGTAGTTTGGATCCAGCGCTGCAGCTTCACGAGCTCGACTTGCAATTGCCGCAACTCATGCTCATACAGCAGCCGCTTGCGGACGTCCTGCAGGTCGACCCCCCTGTTCTCCAAGAGCTGAAAGAGGCCTTTCCTCGTATTGATTCTTTGCAGATCATCATCAGTCAGGGTGGAGCCTGGATCCCCGATTTTCTTCAAGACCCGATCGATGGCAGCGCTACCCGGCGAGACATATCCATCTCCCTCTACCGGAACCCTTGTGGGAATCCCCTCCAAGTCGTTCTCATCCGCTCCTTGTGTCTGCCCTGTGAGTTCGTCGCGCTCCGACACCTCTCGATCTTTTCGGTTCTTCGATTTCCCGGTCGATTCGCCGTCTGCGGCCATACAGAACCTCCTTATCGCCGAATATGGAATCAGAATGCGACGCTTCGATCTCGCTCAGCCACGGCCTTGATGTAATCCGGCATGCCTTTGATGGCGGCGCCGGCCACCAGATCGGCGGCATCCACTTGTCTGGCCACCGCGCATGCGCTGCAGACCCAGATCGGCACTCCCGCCGCTTGAGCGGCAGCAAGCAATTCCTTTAACGGAGTGAGATTCACGCCGGTCACATGATCCGCCACGCCTTTGTGCGCCAATGTCACGGCTTCATTCCACAGCCATAGAACCACATCATGTCCCAATTCTTTGGCCGACTTGGCAGCCACGAACGGCAAGGTCGCCATCGTAGGATCGTCTGTTCCTCGACTACCCGAAATAATGAATGTCGCCACTTAGGCCTCCTTCGTTCGTTGTTCGCATTTCGCCGTTCGCATCTTACCCGAAAACGGAGTCTACGGCGCATGGCTGACGGCACAAGACTGGAGCATGAACCAAACCGTTTCCATCGTTTGACCCGATGACAGGCTCGACGCCATCGGTCATTGGCTCGTTCCCCCACGAAGAACGCTTCATATTCGCTCAATACGGCGCATCCGCCGGCTTGCCTCCCTTCGGCCAATCATGGATCTTGTCGGGATAGTCGGGACGTGGCTGAGTATTGACGTAGGCCGCGACGTCAAACG
The DNA here is from genome assembly GCA_964435885.1 of uncultured Nitrospira sp. Lineage (GTDB taxonomy): Bacteria > Nitrospirota > Nitrospiria > Nitrospirales > Nitrospiraceae > Nitrospira_D. The sequence continues at coordinate 12,370 of CAYTAS010000045.1, forward strand.
CCTCATCGTCCGTCACCGTCCAGCCCCAACCTCGCGGCATGTTGGCCTTGATAAACGCGGCAGCCACGCTGACTCTCGCCATTCCTGCACCAATATTGTACGAACGCGGCCCCCACACCGGCGGCGCCGTCATCGTTCCCTGTCCATCTGAGCCATGGCAGAAGGCGCATTTGTGCTCATAGACCTTCTTGCCGTTGTGAGGGTCAGGCTGATGAGTGGACGTGAGACGTGGGATTCCTCGCCACGGCACGGCGCTGCCGGCCGGCATAGTCTGTGACAGCCATTCGATGTACGCGACGATGCCCGTCAGCTTGACGCTGTTGGGCGGTAAGGACTTCCCGTTCATGCTGCGTTCAAAACACTCGTTGATTCGATCAGCCAACGTCATCCGTCGGCCGGCTCGTTCGCGATACTGTGGATAGAGTGTGCTGATACCGACAAACGGCGCCGCATTCGGATTGAGGCCGGCATCCAAATGGCAGTTGGTGCAGGTCAGCGCATTCCCGACGTACTGCTTCCCGTACCCTTGCGTGTCGACCACCATCTTGTAACCTAACCGAATTTGTTCTCCTCTGAGATCGCCGGGAATGGTTTCAGGAGACGGCGGAGCAAACAACGCGTTGACGGTTGACTCAGTATCGGAAGGGCGACCCGAATGCTCGCTGCCGGTCATCCGTGGAGGTGGAACACAACCAATCACCATCGACACGACAACCGCCAGCACGATGCGTGCAACCGAACGCTTATCCATTCACCAGCCTCACTTCTTCAAGTTGGACGGAGGAGAACAGGTATTGATTCCAAGCACCGTGAACAGCGGGCAAAACCCGACCGCGCCGGTAAGTAGTAAGATCGCACCGATTACCACGAATGTGCCGGCTATGGCCGATGAGAGTCCGGCAAAGAGACCGGTACTAATAGCCAGCAACCCCGCCCCGATCCGTATCGGTCTTTCAATTCCTCCCACATTACAAGTCATGCCAAACCTCCTTGTCTCAAGTTGGTCTCATTCTCTGACAGGCTTGTATGAGGCAACTTTCTCCCCATTGGATTCATTTTTTATGGCTGCCCATCGGCCTCGACTCTGAAGGTGCGCACATAGGCCAAGACATCCCAGATTTCTTCATCGGAGAGTGAATGTTTCCATGCGCCCATGGCGGTATTCGGTTTGCCTTCATGGATGCGACGGAACAACGTTCCGTCAAGTCGATTTTGAACTGCGGACGCGGTGAGGTCTGTCGGAGGCGGAACAAGATTGATTCCCAATGCTCCTGTTCCGTCGATGCCATGACAACGGATACAGGTGTTCGTATAGATCTCCCGCCCACTGACCGGATCACCACCTTTCGTTGAGGTCACCAGCTCTTTTATTCCAAGATTGCTGAACCCCAGCCCCGGCACACCGGCCAACATCGCGCAAACAACCATCATGCGTCCAGTGATGGGCATCGTTTCTCCCTTTACATCTCAAACTTTGCGAGCAGTGTGCCATGCTCTCCAACGACAAGGTAACAGTATTCTCATTATGAAACCATAACTTACGATATTTTGTGAGGATGGCGTGCCGACAGGCGTCGTGAGTTGGTGAATAACGCCTCAGGGCCCTATCGTCTACTGGCGCAGGATGCTACAGCCCACGCGATCGATTGTTCTGGCGCTGACCTCTGTGGATAACTGTCTCTGAGAAAGTTCGTTGCGCAGCACCCTTGCACGCAAGCCGCTCTCGGCATCTGTGTGTTGGTTGGAAAGTGAAAAATTCTTTCGCTTTTTTCTCCCTCCCGCTACTCTTTTCCTGGTGCGGATCACCGGCAGTAGATAACGATGGCTCTGAGCCCAGAAGTCGACGACCGTGTTGCCTCACTCGATGTTGAAACCTCCGCCTATATCAATTCATAGCATCGCGGATCTCTTCGAGTTTCGATGCCGGCAGCTGCCGAACGAGCTTGCCTATGCCGTTATTCGTGACAACCTCGAACTTGAGAATCAGTTGACCTATGGTCGGCTTCAACGCAGGGTGGGTTCCCTAGCCGGCCGGCTGGCCCACGAGTTCTCACCAGGATCCAGGGCCCTTCTTCTCTACCCACAAGGGCTCGATGTCGTCTACGCATTTTGGGCTTGTGTCTGTGCCGGCCTCGTTCCGGTTCCCGCTCCGGCTCCCGATCCTATCAGACGAAAACACAGTCTTCATCGCCTTCGCGCCATCATCGACGATGCCCGAGTATCGCTGGTGCTCACGACCTCAGGCCTCGAAACGGCAGCTTCGGAGCTTTCCATTGCCGAAGAAGCGGGTCAACTCAGATGGATAGCGACGGATCACGACGACGCTGCCGAGTCCATTGAGTCGGCTCGACCATCTCACAACCCCCTCGCGTATCTGCAATATACATCGGGTTCGACGGCCGCTCCCCGTGGCGTCATGATTGGCCATCGCAACGTGCTGGCCCATTGCAAATCCCTGAGCCTGGCGGGGACCGTATCGGCCGGTAGCCGTTCGCTCTGCTGGCTGCCGTATTTCCATGACTATGGATTGCTGCATGGAATCATCGCTCCGTTCTATGCCGGAATCCCTGCCTATCTGATGTCGCCTCTCACGTTTCTCAGGCGACCCTTGCGGTGGCTCGAAGCAGTGGACCGGTATGCCATTACCCACAGCGGTGGACCGAACTTTTCTTATGAGACCTGTGTCCGAGCGGCACAGCAACAGAAAGAGTGGCAGGCAGACTTAAGTAGCTGGTCGGTCGCAAGTTGCGGCGCGGAACCCATTCATCCGGATACGGTGAGGCGGTTCATCGAAATCTTTGGTCCACGAGGCTTCCGGAAAACTTCGTTCGCACCGGCGTATGGGCTCGCAGAAGCGACCCTCTTGGTGACGATGAAGCGGGCCGGTGCAGAGCCGACGTTCTTACACGTCGATGCCCAGGCACTGGCTGACGCGGTCGTCAAGGAATCTCCCGTAGCGGGAGGCACGATTCGGACATTGGTCGGATGCGGAGAGCCCCTCGAAGAGACCTGCGTGAGAATTGTGAATCCTACGACACAGACCGAATGCCCGCCAGGCGTTATCGGAGAGATATGGCTGGCCGGAGCGGGAATCGCCACCGGCTATTGGGAAAAACCGGAAGAAAGCGCTGCCGTGTTTAAGGCCACCCTCGCCGGGTCAGGAGAAGGTCCCTATTTACGGACAGGCGACCTGGGATTTCTCCACAACGGAGAATTGTTCCTGACCGGACGGCTCAAAGACCTGATCATCGTACGGGGGAGAAACTACTACCCCCATGATTTGGAATGGACGGCCCAACACGCACATCCGAGCTTGCGCCGAGGAGGCGGAACGGCGTTCTCGGTTGAGGGCGAGGTCGGAGAGCGTGTCGTGCTGATCCATGAAATCGACAAGCGTGTGCCGGAATCGGACATGATGGATGTGATCAGCAGCATCCGTCGCGCCGTGGCAGAGGAACACGAACTCGAACTGCACAGTGTGGTACTGGTCAAATCGGGTACGATTCCAAAGACCTCCAGCGGGAAAATTCAGCGGCACGCCTGCAAAGCCGCCTTTGAGTCAGGCCGACTCGCTGTCGTCGGAACCAGCTCACTGGACGACGATTTACAGCCTGAAGCCGGTGGGGCAACGAGCGAGAGTCCTCAAACTCTCGTTGAAAATAGTCTGGCTGACATCTGGCATGAGGTGCTTGGTGGGTCTCGCCCTCATCGTCATGCGAAGTTTTTTGGACTCGGAGGCAATTCGCTCCTTGCGGCCCAGGTCGTCTCTCGAATACTCGATGTGTTCCACGTCGAACTCCCCCTCAGCGTCCTGTTCGAATGTCCCACCTTGTCCGCACTGGCCGTTCGGATCGGCGAGCTGAGCACGAGTCCGAATGACGCGGGTAACGTATCGGAACGACATGAGGACGGAAGTGACGGTAGTCCGACACGAATTCCATCCATTCCACTTCTCTCGGCATCCACAAGGAGCAGCAGAATTCCGCTCAGTGCCTCGCAGCGGCGACTGTGGTTTCTGGAGCAGGTCCATCCGGAGAGCGCGATCAATCATATCTCCATGGCGGTGCGTCTCCGAGGGGCGGTCGACCATGAGGCGCTGGAGCGGTCGGTGCGGGAAATCGCCCATCGTCACGAAATTCTTCGAACTCGTTTCGGATCAGAGCGAGGTGAAGGGTTCGCGGAAATCTCCCCTGAGATGACCGTCACGATCGGACGGCAAGATTTCCATGCAGTGGACCCTGCAGAGCAAGACATTCAGGTGCAGCAATTCCTCCGAACGGAGCGGAGCCGACCGTTCCACCTTCGCCGAGGACCGCTCTTCAGGGTGACGCTGCTGGCGCTTGGACCCAATGTGCATGTCCTGGCGCTGACCTTCCACCGTCTCGTCGCCGACGGATGGTCGCTCCGTCTCTTCTGGAAGGAATTGGCCCTTCTGTGGGACGCCGGTGGCGATGTTCACAAGGCTCAATTACCTGCGTTGACCGTTCAGTATGCGGACTATGCCGATTGGCAGAAGAGCAGGCTCGGTCAAGGCCTTCGTGAATCCCAACGCGCCTACTGGATCAAGAAATTGCACGACGCGCTGCCTCCGGTGGAACTTCCGATCGATCGGCAACGGTTGCGCCTGCGTACGTTCGAGGGAGGCGTACGGTCACGGTCCCTCTCTCCGGAACTTTCAGCAGCCCTCGATCGCTTCTGTCGGCACCAGAACGTCACCACATTCATGCTGCTGTACGCCGTCTTTGCGACGTGGCTGCATCGCTACACACAAGAATCTGATGTCGTGATCGGTTCGATCGTGGCCGGCAGGCGCCGGAAAGAGCTCGAGGATGTGTTGGGGTACTGCGTCAACACCGTGGCGTTGCGGGCAGAACTTTCTGATGGGCTGACGGGACAAGAGTTGTTGAAGCAGGTACGCCGTGTGGTGGTCGAGGCCTACGACCATCAGGACCTTCCGTTTGAAGAGGTGATCGAGGCCCTGTCGCTACAGCGAGCGCGTCAGCTGTCCCCGCTGTTCAACGTGATGCTGGTGTGCGAAGACGACCCCCTGTCCACGTTCCACATCAAGAATCTTGACGTCACCCCTCTCCCCTGGGAACCGACGGCATCGGAGTTCGACCTTGTGCTGATGGTGGTCAACAGGGCGAACGGCTTGGATTTGGCCTTTCTCCATGACGCCACGATTTTTGACGACTCGACGATCGACCGAATGTTGGGACAGCTGGAGACTCTTCTTGAGGAATATCTCAAGAACCCTGAGGCCCGTCTCGACCGACTTTCATTGCTGACCGCCGAGGAGAGACGACACGTTCAATTGACATGGCGCGAACCGCCTCCCGGGACCTCCGGTATCCATACGCTCATTGAGACGCAGGTCGAACGGACTCCCGATGCGCCAGCTGTGATCTGTGGAGACCGGTCCATAAGCTACCAAGAGCTGAATCGACGAGCGAATCGAGTCGCCCGCGCGCTCCAAAAGATAGGCGTTGGTCCAGAGGTCCCGGTGGGGCTCTGTGTCGATCGCTCAGTGGACGCCCTCGTCGCTCTCTTGGGGATTCTCAAAGCCGGGGGAGGGTATGTTCCCTTGGATCCGTCTTTCCCTGATCACCGGCTTCAGCTGATGCTGGAGGACGCGAGCATATCCATCGTGGTGACACAGGCCCATGTGCGCCACCATTTCCAGACCTTCCGTGGTCAGATCTGTGAGATGGAGAGCCTGTCGACATCCACCATGGACGGCGCGGAGGAAGAGAACCTCGCATGTTCCGTTTCCCCGGATCAGCTCGCCTACATCATCTATACCTCGGGTTCGACTGGCAAGCCCAAGGGTGTGGCCGTGACGCACGGCAGTCTGGTGACCTCTCTTCACGCCAGGCTGCAGTACTATCGGGAACCGGTTTCCCGATTCTTGCTGACCTTCTCGTTCGCCTTCGATGGATCGGTAACGGGCATCTTTTGGACATTGCTGCAGGGGGGAGAACTGATTCTCCCTTCAGAGACCGCCCATCGCGACCCAACGGAGCTGGCTGGGCTCATCGAGCATCATCGCATCTCGCATGTCGTGTGGGTCCCGTCGTTGTACCATGCCGTGCTGGGTGACGCGCTGGGGACGCAGCTGAAATCGCTCCGTGTCGTCATTACGGCCGGAGAGAACCTCCCGCTTGAACTCGTACGACGACATTACCAGCTCCTGCCCCATGCCACGCTGTACAACGAATATGGGCCGACGGAAGCCACGGTTTGGTGCAGCGTCTATGAAACCACTCGCGATGAAACAGCGGCTCGGATCCCGATCGGGAAACCCATCCCCTACACGCAGCTCTATGTGTTGGATGAGCACCTGCAGCCGATGCCGATCGGTGTACCGGGAGAACTCTTTATCGGAGGAGAGTGCCTGGCCCGCGGCTATGTCGACCAGCCGCAGTTGACCCACGAGCGGTTTCTGGACAATCCCTACGTGGCCGGCACCAGGCTGTATCGAACCGGTGACCTGGCACGATACCGTGCCGACGGCAATGTGGAGTTTCTTGGGCGGATCGACCAGCAGGTCAAACTGCGCGGTTATCGGATCGAACTCGGAGAAATCGAGTCTGCGCTGAGCAACGTCCCGGGAGTGCATCATGCGGCGGTGCTGCTTCGAGAAGATAAGCGAGACCAGCACCGGTTGGTCGGCTATATCGCGGGTGAGTCGTCGCTGAAAGACCAGCTTGAACAGGTTCGAAGTTATCTTGTCGATCGGCTACCGCATTACATGGTTCCCTCCATCATTCTGTGGCTTGACCCCATCCCGCTCGGCGCCACCGGTAAAGTGAATCGACGCGCGCTCCCCGCCCCCGAACACACATTCAGTCAAGCCACCGTGTGGGTGGCTCTGAGAAATCCTGTCGAAGAATCCCTCGTAGAACTGTGGAAGTCCGTGCTGGAAGTCCCGGAAGCCGGCATCCATGACCATTTCTTCGAGCACGGCGGCCATTCCCTCTTGGCGACCCAACTCGTTTCCCGGGTACGCGAGCTCTTCGAGGTAGACGTTTCGCTATCCGTCCTGTTTGAGCGACCGACGATTGCGGCGCTGGCCGAAGAAGTGGCCCGGTTGCGGGAGAGTGAGCAGAAGGCTTCCGCGATGCCGGCGATCCTTCCGGCGCCGCGAGATCAACCGCTCCCCTTGTCCTACTCCCAGCAACGCATGTGGCTGCTGTATCAGCTTGCTCCCAAGAGCACGGCGTATAACATGCCGTTTGCCTCGCGGCAGATGGGACGGCTCAACAAATCCGCCCTCCGGAGTACGATCGATGCCATCTGTAGCCGCCATGAAGCCTTTCGCACGACGTTTATGATGACGGGCGAGAAACCGGTTCAAGTCATCCATCCCTTTCGGCCTCCCCATTGGGTCGAAGTGGACCTCAGGCACTTGCCGTCCGACGAGCGACAACAGCAGGCCGCTCGACTTGTGGAACAGGAGGCGCACCAGCCGTTCGATCTCGAGAAGGGCCCCCTGGCGCGGTTCCTTTTAATTGAGATCGAGCCCGAGGACCACGTGCTGGTCCTCACGATGCATCATATTATCGGTGATCAGTGGTCCTTCGGGGTTATTGGATACGAGTTTGCTCTCTTCTACAATGCGTTTTGCCGAGGAGACGTTCCTGCCGTCAAACCGATCTCCCTTCAGTACGCCGACTATGCGGTGTGGCAACGACGTTGTCTGACCGACGACCGGCTCAGCACACAATCGGAGTATTGGCAGAAGAAGCTGGCGGGGCTTTCGAAACTCTTGTTGCCGACCGATCACCCACGGCCTGCAATCCAAACATTTCACGGCTCCCATCACATGCTGGAGTTGCCTGCATCGTTGATCGAACGACTGAAACGATTCAGCGCGGAACACAACGCCACGGTGTTCATGACCCTGTTGGCCTGTTTCCAGATTCTGCTGCATCGCTATTCCGGGCAAACCGATATCGCTGTCGGCTCTCCGATCGCCAACCGAACTCAATCTGCGGTCGAGTCGATCATCGGTTCGTTTGTCAACACGCTGGTGTTGCGCACCGATCTTTCCGGCAATCCGACGTTCATCGAGTTGATGGCACGGGTGCGCGAAACGGCGTTAGAGGCCTATGCCAGCCAGGATTTCCCCTTCGATAAGTTGGTCGAAATGATGCACTCCTCTCGCGACCATAGCTCTGCTCCGTTGGTGCAGGTTCTCTTCAATGTCCCGAATGCTCCGATTCGCGAGATCAAGGTCCAGGGGTTGAGCTGGGTGCCGTTCGAGGTAGACACCCAAGCCGCTCAGTTCGACTTGAGCTTGACGATCGAGACGGAGTTTTCGCGCAAAGCCTACTTGACCTTCAATACGGATCTCTTCCAGCCTGAGACCGCTGAACGGATGTTGGGACAGTATAAGGTCTTGCTTCAGAGCGCACTTGCAAACCCACAGCGCAAGCTGTCCGAGCTCCCGACACTGACCGCCCCTGACCGTCAACAGATGTTGCGGGACTGGAACCGTACGCAACGAGACTATCCGCAGTCCGAATGCTTTCCGCAGCTGTTTGAATCACAGGTCGAGCGGACGCCCGACGCAGTCGCCATATCGATGGAGCAGGAGACGCTGCGGTACTCTGAACTGAATGCCCGGGCCAATCAGTTGGCGCACTATCTCCGAACAGTGGGCGCCAAACCTGGTGCCACGGTGGGGATCAGTCTCGAACGATCTTTGGAAATGGTCATTGCCTTACTGGCCGCGCTGAAAACCGGTGCGGCCTATGTCCCGCTCGACCCCGAGTTTCCACGAGACCGACTTCGATTCATGGTACAGGACGCCTCGGTCGCCGTCGTGCTGACGACCACCGACTTCTCCGATCGATTTGATGCACACGTCTGCCGTGTGCTGTGTCTGGATCGCGAGGAAAAACGTATCGCGCAAGAGGACGACCACAATCTTGTCCCGATCGCGACGCCTCAAGACCTGGCATATATTCTGTATACATCGGGGTCGACCGGACAGCCGAAGGGCGTGGAAATACCGCACCGAGCCCTGGTGAACTTTTTATGGTCGATACGGCAAGAGCCGGGATGTTCCGCTCACGATGTCATGCTGTCTGTGACGACCATCTCCTTCGATATCTTCGGCTTAGAACTCTATGTCCCGTTGCTCGCCGGTGCCCGTGTCGAGATCGCCGGTCGATCGGTCGCCATGGACGGGCGACGGCTCCGTCACCTCTGCGAGACCGCACAGCCGACGATCATGCAAGCGACTCCGGCCACATGGCGCATGCTCATCGAAGCAGGATGGCAAGGCAGTGCCCAGCTGACGGTCCTCTGCGGCGGAGAGGCTCTTCCTCTTGATCTGGCGGCGCTTCTGTTAGATCGGTGCTCCGCCTTGTGGAATATGTATGGCCCGACCGAAACGACGATTTGGTCCACGATCGAGAAGGTTGAACGGACCGATCGAGAGATCACGATTGGGAGGCCCATTGCGAATACCGAAGTGTTTATCTTGGATCAATTCCTCCAGCCCGTTTCAATCGGAGTGTCCGGAGAGCTCTATATCGGCGGACATGGGCTGGCCCGAGGCTATCGGGGACGGCCTGAGCTCACACAGGATCGGTTCATCCCCCATCCGTTTTCCTCAGACCCTCTCGCGACGCTCTATCGAACGGGAGACCTAGCCAGGTATCGCTCGGATGGGCACATTGTGCATCTCGGTCGATTGGATCATCAAGTCAAGATCAGAGGGTACCGGATCGAATTGGGCGAAATTGAAACGGCACTGAGCCGTCACCAAGCGATCCGCCAGGCAGTGGTAATGGCACGGGAAGACCGGCATGGCATCAAGCAGTTGGTGGCCTATGTCGTCTGCCAAGAGGGACCGGCCCCAAGCCAGACGGAGTTGCGCTCGTTTCTGCGATCCGAGATTCCGGAGTATATGGTCCCGTCGCTCTTTGTCTTCCTGGAAACCATGCCCTTGACGGCTAATAACAAAGTCGACCGGAATGCCTTGCCGGCTCCCGTTTCCTCGCTCTCAGATGAGCCAGTTCGCAGTCGCCCGCGCGATCAGATGGAAGTTCAACTGACGGCCTTATGGCAACAGGTGCTGGAAGTCCCAAAGATCGGAATCCATGACAACTTTTTCGATCGCGGTGGCCATTCCCTCAAAGCGGCCCACCTCTTCTTTCTTCTTGAACAGGTGTACGGAAGACGCCTTCCACTGGCGACGCTGTTTCAAGCACCGACCATTGCAGAGTTGGCGTCCGTGCTTTCTCAGGAGCACTGGACACCGCCGTGGCAATCGTTGGTCGCCATTCAGCCGAGCGGAACGGCAATCCCGATCTTCATGGTGCCCGGAGTGGGGGGCAATGTACTGCCCTTTGCGCAGTTGGCGAAACTGCTGGGGTCGGATCAGCCCTGCTACGGGTTACAAGCGCGAGGATTGGACGGAAAGGAGTCGCCGTTTACATCCGTGCCGGAGATGGCGAGTCATTATATTGCAGAGATCCGTCGCGTTCGCTTGAACGGGCCGTATATTGTCATCGGCAGTTGTACCGGTGGGCTGATCGCCTATGAAATGGCTCAGCAACTGCTCGGGCAGGGGGAATTCGTCACCCTCGTGATCATGGAGACCTGGCATCCATCCTCATATCGCCGACATCGTTACAGATGGCCGATGACGCTCGGGCTGCCTCTGTTCATATTGTGGAGGATCATGAGCAGTATCGGGGCGCTCTTCCGATTACCTGTCAAAGACTGGAGTCCATTCATCCGGCGTAAACGCCAGAGACTTGTATCACTATCACGAACCGTTCCCGGCAATGAAGAGTTGCTCGCCAATTTCCAAGTCAGCCGAGTGACCAGCGCCACGCTCCAAGCCGTGGCTCGCTACGATGCTCGGAAATACCCTGGGCGCATTCTCAATATCGTGGCGTCCAAGCGGTATGTCGCTCGGACGGTGACGGATACCAGACATGTCTGGACGGAGTTCGGCGGCGAAGGGAGCACATCTGTGGAGGTTGAAGCCCCCAATGCAGGGCAACTCCTTGTCACGCCGCATGTAGAAGAAGTGACCAAACACATCCGGACATTTCTTGTCGAGGATACTCACGACCATCCACAACACCCGTTTGCCGCATGAGGTCGGTGTGTAGGTCTCATCCCCTTTCTTATTGAGCGAGAGGCTGGTCGGCGATGCGATTCGCACGTTTTCTCCACTTTATTGTGCAACGGTCGAGGTCCATGGCATGGCTGATGGTCTGCGTCGGCATCTTGGCCGGCCTTTTAAGCGCCGGGGTCTTGGCGCTCATCAATTATGCCCTTCATCATCCCTCCGACCATTCTCTTCTCGTGCTGCTTGGGTTCGTCGGCCTTGTCGCCGGCAAGATTCTGGCGAACCTCGGGTCCCACATTCTGCTCGTCCGATTCGCGCAAGACACCATCTTGGACCTCTCCTTGTCGCTCTGCTCGAAGATCGTGCGGGCTCCGTTGCGTCGTTCCGAACAACGAGGCGCCGCCAATATCCTGGTCACCTTGACCGATGACGTCAGTTGGGTGACCTGGGCCATCCAATGCTTCCCTCATTTTCTCATGAATATCGCTCTGGTATTGGGATGCGGAATCTTCCTCGCCTGGTTGTCGTGGAAAGTATTTCTAGCCGTGGCTGGAGTCGCCGCCGTGAGTGTCCTCGTGCAACAGTGGTTACACACCAGTACTCGCAGCATCATTGCGGCATCTCGGGACGCCAGAGCCCACCTATTTCACCGCTTTCGTTCACTCACTGATGGACTGAAGGAACTGATGATGCATCGGGCGCGGCGGGAGGAGTTCATCAATCAGGAAGTGCGCGGCGCGGCGGAGTTCTACCGGGAAACGAATTTGAAAGCGACGCGCTTGCAAGCGTTTTTAAGTGTTTGGACTCAGGTCTCGCTCTACACTCTGATCGGTTCCCTGATATTCCTCTTCCCATCTGTTGGGTCAATTGATCCTGAGGCGCTGACAGGATATATCGTGGCCATCCTCTATGTGATGGGCCCCATCTCCAGTATTCTCGGTACGGCACCAACTCTCGAGCGGGGCCAAGTGGCCTTGGAAAACATTGCGCGATTGGGCATATCGCTGGACGTCGGCCTCGATGATGCCCAAACGGGAGAGCCGGTCGTTCAAGCGCCTGGAGATTCTCCTCTCGTGCAATGGAACAGCGTTGTGTTTTCTTACGGAGGGGACAATGGCGTCGAAGCGCCCTTCACGCTCGGCCCCATCAGCCTGGAGCTGAATCCCGGAGAATTGACGTTCATCATCGGAGGCAATGGAAGCGGCAAATCAACACTTGTGAAAGTGCTCGCTGGATTGTATCAACCGATGCAGGGAGACGTGAAACTATCCGGCACAATGATCACGGATGAAAACCGAGAGTGGTACCGTGAACACTTCTCGGTTATATTCTCAGACTTTCATCTCTTCAAGAAACTTCTCGGTCAATCTGATTCTCAGGTAAAGAGACTCGCTCCCGAATACTTACGTTTATTGCATTTGGATCAGAAAGTCACCGTACACGATCGCGCCTTCTCTACCCTTGATCTCTCGCAGGGGCAACGGAAGCGACTTGCCCTGGTGACGGCCTATCTTGAGGATCGGTCGATCTACGTGTTTGATGAATGGGCTGCGGATCAAGATCCGCAGTATAAGGAAATCTTTTACAAGACCTTACTGCCGGACCTGCGCGCTCGCGGGAAATCGGTCATCGTCATTACCCACGACGATCGGTACTTCCACCTCGGCAATCAGGTCATTAAATTGGAAGACGGTAAAGTCGTGGAGCACATGACGGCAGGAATAGATGGGCGCCGCTCGTAAGGACGACGACTTGATGTTGAACCTGTGTATCCGGGACCACAGTGGTGTGATTGTATTTCAATCCATAGCGTGTCTCGCCGAGAGAGGCGGATCGGATCGCATCCATCTTGAGCCGAACGCCATCCACCTCTGGGGGATCACACTCGACGGATCCGATCCTTGCCTGGCCCAATGCAGGGGGTGGTTGGACGAACGAGAACGGGACCGAGCAGCTCAACGTATTCGGGCAGAGGATGGAGAGCAATTCATATTTGCTCACGGAGGCCTCCGTGCAGTGCTCAGCCAATATCTGGGTGTCGGACCGGATGAGGTGGGATTTGACCATGGTGAATCGGGCAAGCCCATGCTGGCAAAGGACTTACGCGATCCATCTGGGATCACGTTCAACATGTCCCATGCGCATGGCCGTGCGCTGATTGCTGTCACACGAGTGCAAGAGGTCGGCGTCGATCTTGAACGTGTGCGTTCAGAAGTCCCGGTTGAAAATTTGTCCAGGCGTTTTTTCACTCAATCTGAACATACTGCCATCATGCAGGTTCCTCCGGAGCAACGCGCCACGAAATTCTTTCGTTATTGGGTTGCGAAAGAAGCATTGCTCAAGGCGCAAGGAATCGGTCTCGTGGGACTGGCCGAGTGCGAGATCATGCTTTGTACAGACGATGTCGGGAAAGACGTTCCGGTCCGAGTGAGTTCTTATCTGCAAGATAGGGTACAGGTTCGGCTTCTTCTTTGCGACAACGGTTGGGAGGCAGCAGTGGCGGCCAGAGACTTGGACCAAATGAAGCTGTGCGGTTTACAGCCGGAGTAAGAAGCGGCCTTTTACAACGCTAGCGGATCATCAGCTCCAAAGTCACGGTCGCTTTCATCGAGTTGGAAATCAAACAGTTGGCTTCGGCTTTTTCGATCAACTCTTTCGCCTTACCGGCATCGGCGTCCGACTTCAGGGTGATCGTCGGTTTGAGCGTGATGCCGGTGAACTGAAACTTGCCTTCCACAAGTTCAAGCCGACCTTCTGCGGTACTTTCATATGAGGAGAAGGCAAGTCCTGCGCGCTCCGCCACAGCAAGAAACGTGGTCATCAGACAGACGTTGACGGAGGCCACGA
>CAYTAS010000046.1:0-25683 GCA_964435885.1 uncultured Nitrospira sp.
CACCAATACTTGATCGTTGCCTCGGCGCGGGTCATTTAACCGGACACCAATGCTGTCCTGCGGAATCCAGTGAGGGCCGGGTTCGTTGAGCGTGCTATAGATTGGCCCTGATCGAGTTTGCAATACTCGCAGCTGAGCGATCCGATCCCCGTCGAGACACCAGCCGACTGGTTGCGCTGGATTGATCAACCTCTTTCTGACCACGAACTTACAACACTGCGCACATGTGAGAATCAGTAACGACCATTTGGAGCAGAGGAGTGGCGAAAGTTGAGTGCCACCGCCTTAGGGTTGGAGTCGACGTTGACAAGGCGAGGTCGGCCATCAAGGATACGAGAAAAGTAGCTATAGGCCAGGAGCCCATTAATACCGTAATACCGTCGCTGTTCGCTTTGAGGTCTCACCGTCACGTGTGTCTGAGGCTAGACGACCGGTTTTGACGGACGATCGTTCTCCGCGGCGTTGTCCCTTCTGGCTCGAAAAAATTCCTGCAAGAGGGTTCGGCTCTCCTCTTCGAGCACACCTCCTGCCACTTGGACCTGATGGTTGAACCGGCGCTCCGCCGGAATATCAACGATCGACCCGCAAGCACCAGCTTTGGGATCCCACGTTCCGAAGACAAGCCGCGTAATACGAGATTGAATAATGGCTCCGGCGCACATCGGGCACGGTTCGAGCGTCACGTAGAGCGTGGTGTCGGTCAGTCGCCATGTCTGCAGCCGTTCGGCAGCCTTCCGGATCACAATCATCTCCGCATGTGCGGTAGGGTCCTGTGAGACCTCCCGGTAGTTGTGTCCGGCCGCGATCATGGTGTGGTCGCGTACGAGCACGGCTCCGACCGGCACTTCCCCGACCTGTGGCGCGAGTCGAGCCTGCTGAAGGGCCATCTCCATGTAATAGCAATCGGTGTCTTCCGGCAGGATCGATGGCGATGCTGAGGACCCCTTGCCCATCACGCCCCATGTTAGCATAGCGGCTGATGAAGGAACCAGGATATTGGAGACCTGGCGCCGCAGATTAGGCGCCGAAGACGGCGATGATGAGGGATGCGTGAGTGGTAGGATCAGGGGATGCGCACGGGTCGCCCGCTATGTTGAGCTAGTTGCGCTTTCAGCTCATCGACTTCAACCTCTCGTTGAATCAGTTGGTCTCTGATCTCCGCCAGCTGGGCCGTGCGGTGCTGTAGTTCATCGCGAGTCTGCGCCAGTACGTCCTCACGCTCACTCAGTTGCTGCTGAAGAGTCGTCAGTTTGGCGGCGGCGGCATAGACCTGACTCTGTAGCTCCATCAGCTGGCTCTGGTCGTCGGACACGCGGGCGGATGTATTCAAACCGACAACGATCAACAGACTCAGGACTCCCACGATCACGGTGCCCAGTGCCCATCCGAACGAGGCCGTGGCCGGTGAGCTCGGCGGAAAGAGGTGTTTCATCCATTCGCCGGGCTCCAGACTGGGTATGACGGGTGGATCAGACTCCGTCTCTGCCGAGGTGTTCTGGGAGCGAGCCCCCATGATCTTGGCCTTCAGTGTGCGGGAAGGCTCTACGATAGTCAGGGCGAATGGGAGCGCGACTGCGACGGATTGAAATTCCTTCAGCGCGGTGCGGCAGGGGATACACCCAGAGAGCAGATGGGCCTCGAGGGCTTGCCGCTCGATCTTTTCCAACGCGCCGATCGCGTAGAGCGGAACGGTTTCCGCAAGATCTTCATGGGTCATGCCGACTTATCCTGCTCCCAGTATGCGTATAGCGACTCTCGCAGTTTCGACATACCGAGCCCGATGCGGGCTATGACTGCATCGAGCGGTTCGCCGAGCCGCGTGGCAACCTCTACCGGAGACAGTCCTTCATAGTACGACCATTCGATGGCCTGTCGTTGCGACGGTGGAAGGTCGGCCAATGTCCTGCTAATCGCGGTTCGTAGAGCTTGATCGATCGGGGACTTAAACTCCCCCGTCGGGGCATCCTCGATGCGGTCCCTTGATCCATCTTGTCGAGGAACACGGAGACCGGATGTTCGCAAACGATCGATGGCTCGACTGCGGGTCAGGATCAACAGCCAGCCGATCGGTGTCCCGCGTCCGACATCGTAACGAACGGTTTTTCTCCACACATCGACGTATACGCTCTCTAGGATCTCTCCCGCCTGCTCTCGGTTCCCAAGAATTCGCATTGCCAGGCTGAAAAGCACCGTGCTCGATTGATCATAGAGCTGGCTGAAGGCGAAGTGATCGCCTTTGCCGGCGCGAGCGGCAATTTTGGGATCGATCGCGGAGGCGGCGTACTGAGGAGATGCGTCCATGGACTGGTAGTGGTGGCGATTGACCTGATCGTTCGACGACCGGTCACAACTATAGCACTCTCAATGTGCGCGACGAAGAAATCACGAAAACAAACAGCGTGATCGCGCGAGTGCAAAAATGAAATTGTTGTTGATTTTCTGTCGTCGCCGTTGAAGGGGTGCGGAAGTAATACGAGCGGGGCCTCACACCAAGTAAGATGTTGATGGCGCAACCATGGCGGAGAAAATATTTACAGGAACGTCGTCAGTTCTCTCGCGGCGTCATCTGCGCCTGTCGGGGGGGGAGGAGCGGCTGGGCGTGTGAATGCAACAACCTCCTCGATCGCGGGCAGCCACCGGCCCTGCACGAAATCATCGAAAGAGAGTTCGACGCCTCTTCCATGTTGATGGAGATAGTCCACGAGCGGCTGCTCGTCGGCAAAGTTGTACCTCCGAACATAGACCATG
Organism: uncultured Nitrospira sp.; assembly: GCA_964435885.1. Taxonomy (GTDB): domain Bacteria; phylum Nitrospirota; class Nitrospiria; order Nitrospirales; family Nitrospiraceae; genus Nitrospira_D. The sequence continues at coordinate 2,749 of CAYTAS010000046.1, forward strand.
GGTGTTCGCAGGGCGACGGCCTCAACCAGCGTTCCGTACCCGGGCTTCGTCATGACCACATCGACGGAGGCCATCAACGTCTTGAATGAGAAGGGGAGAGACTTGGTAGAGATGAAGCGCGTACTGTCTGCCGGAACCGGCCCATCGAAGAGGAATCGATAGCCGGTGAGCGATTCCAATGCGTCGAAGGGGAGTGAGGATAAGGGAATGCCGCCGAATCCGATGAGCACGATGCGCTCTCCAGGCGTCAGTGGTAGGACGTCGATCAGTTGTTCACGAGCCGAATGAGCTGGTTCTGCAATCGGTCCGATATCGATCAGCCGTTTGAAGATCGTCATTGAAGGAGCCGGGGTGATTCGTAGGGCGAGATCGGCTTGGGCGTAGGCCCGACGAATCGATTCGATGAGCGTGCGGCGACCGATCGATGAAGGGGCTTGATAGTCGGACAGGATGAGATCCCATGTGAAACTCACCAGGGCAACGGTGGGAATACCGACCAGCCTTCCGGCTGCCATTGCCAAGTAGGGGGTATCGGCCAGGATCAGGTCCGGAGCTGTAGCGCGCATGGCATCGACCTCAGTCTGAAGCCGTTCGTTCCAGGTGCTGTGAAATCGATGGTGTTCGTGCCAGGTTGCCTCGATGTCGATCGTCATGGGGCCGTGTTGAATGCAGCCGATATCCTGCTGCACGGCGCTCGTTTCCCACAGAATTGAAAGACGATCCTTGAAGAAAGTTTCCGGTACGGTCGTCCGCAAGAGGACGCGGAGGTCCGGTATCAGACGACCCAACGCATTGAGTACCGGCACGACTTGCGCCGCATGGCCGAATCCATGTCCGGAGATGGCGGCCCAGATCAGCGGCATGGGCGGGAGCGTAAAGGGATCACGAGTTACACATGGCGGAGTAAGAATCTACTCAACTGTTGGAATGGTCTGATTCCATCGGGGCGATGTTATACATCAACTCAAGATCGAACTCTTCCACCAATTCGTTGAATGCGCCGGCTCCCATGTCGGAACGAACTTCGGCCATAACGAGGTCAATGGCGGGAGCGGCATGTTGCCCATATTGCGTGACGGCGGATTCAATGCGCTTTTTGGCATCGTCGAGATTCATGGGACGACTCCTTTAGGTTATGGTGCAGTCATCGGACCGATCGGAGCAGCTCTTGCATCTCGGGCACGAGGTCTTTCCCACCATTAGATCGTCCGGAGAGCACCGCCTCGATCCCCACCGTCAGCACACGTGTTGCGTCGGTGTTCCTGCTCAGTTGGATCAACGCTCGTCCCAGTGCCAGGTGGGAGGCCGCGTGGGTTGGATCCAGTTGTGTGGCGACCGTCAGGTGTTCGACGGCTTCTTCCAGGCTGCCCTTCTCCTGAAGGATCTTATTGCCAAGCCCATAGCGGCCGAGGAAGCCCGAGGGGTTCTTGGCGACCATCTGGCGAAACGCGTCAATGTCCATGGGGCGACACTATATCACTAGAACGGGAGGGTCGGCCAGCTCGGAACGTAGATCGGAGAAATCTTGTCGTGTTCTAAGGTGTGGTAGGTGTTGCGACCGGAACGATTGATCGGGTCGGCTGCGAAGTCGTGGGTCGTTTGGCTTTCACGGTTACCGTACGGATACCTGAGGCCGGGGACGGAGCGCTGCTAGCCATGTACCGTGTGGTGTCCCGGACGAGTCGGCCGGTTAAATCACTGAGGCAAGCCTCCAGCACGTGCCCCTTCAGTTCATCGATCATGACCGGTGTGGCCCCGAATAATTTGTACTGCACTGCACCGGACGAGGTGGCTTCGTATCGTGTGACTTGTCCATCCCACCGTTCAAGTTCAAGGCTGACCGTGGCCGCATAGTCGTACTCAAAGTCGATGAAAGGCGAGAGGAGGAACATGGAACCGCCGATGATGATGCCTTTGAACGCCGTCGACCAGGAGTGCGGCTCAATGGCTTCATCCATGGTGATCCGCGCCGAGACGATTTTCTCCCCGAGCGTATCCGCCTGTCCTCCCAGTGGAATCAGGGCCGAGAAGAGGCGTGTTTCTTGTACCTTGTTGAGAATCCGCCGTTCCGCATCGGTTGAGGGATTCTGCGGCGCTCCGTTTCGTGACAAAGAAAACGAATCCGTGACGAAAGGAACGCGCTCGTTGCTCGGGAGCGAGTGGGTGGCGGCGGCTTGCGTCTCGGATGAGGCGGGTTTCACCTCGATCGATCGAGAGCATCCGACGGTCATACACAACATGATGCCGCTGAATCCCATGATCGCCCAGCGAACGGCTTGTCTCGTCATGATCGCTGTCTCCTCAGAAGTAAAATGAAAAACCGCCGAACGGTAGGCTTGCATTGAGCCCAAGATTCGGGAATGCCGTGCCGGCGTTGGAAATATGATGGAAGCGGTACCCGGCGTTCACGGCAAGTTGCGGGGTGATGAACCAGGACACGCCGATGCCACCCGACAAGACGAAGTTGAATTGGTTGGCTTGTTCGCGAATGCGCCCGCCGAGATCCGTCCAGAAGGGCCCTCCGGTGAATTCTGCATAAGGGCGAAGTCGGCCCAGCGCGACGAACGTGTACTTGATTCTCGGTGTGAACCCGATGCCATGCGTCACAAGCGGCTCTCGGAATTCCAGGTACACCATTTCCGCCCCAAGGGAAATTTGTCCTCGATACCAGCTATTGCCGATCGGATCGGTCAGGGTGATCATCCACGACGGCATGGCGGCCGGTCCGTGTTGCTTGGTCGTGTGCAGTTCTGTGAGCCGGTGGGAAAACATGTAGCCCGCCGTGAGGCCCACTTCTTGCGTGCCGACGGTGATGGTCGGCCCACTCTCGTCGGCCTGGACGCAGGGTGCCGCCAGAACGGTGGCGAGTCCTATGATGGTGACGGTGCGGGCGCAATAATCCATACGTTCTCCAGGTCACTATCTTGTCGGCTCATGTCGGATCAAACTTGATCGAGCGATATCCAGGCGTGATGCTTCAACCCAGATTTTCCAATAGCCGTTGATTTCTAATGGAAGCCATTGGCGTAGGCTATGGATTTGGCTGATGTTTAGGGTATGGTCCTCTCAGGATTGGACATCGCGATTTCTGTGCGAGAAATGGGTACACACCTGTGAGGCACATGATGGACTTCGATCTCCGGTTTACTGACAAAGAGATTACGGCGTGGGGTGGGATGGGGATCATGAAACGGATGCTGGACCACCTGGGGTTCGAGGCGGCCCTGGCCAACGCCGGGCTGCCACAACCCGGCAGCAATCGCGGCTACCGCCCGGAGCAACTCATCACTCAATTCATGCTGTCGGTCTGGTGTGGCGCCAATCGCTTCGAGCATGGCGAAGTCACTCGGTATGACCCGGTCTTGAAACGCGTGTTCGGCTTCACACGCATGGCCAACTTCAAAGCGGTCATACGACTCTTCAGGCGATTCACCCAACGCACCAATGAGTCCGTCATGGACACGCTGTACCAATGGATGTTCGGGCACCTCGCCATCACGGGCCTCACCCTCGATTTGGATTCCACGGTGATGACCCGCTATGGCGCACACGACGGGGCAGCACGCGGCTATAACCCGACGAAACGTGGGCGCGCCAGCCATCATCCGTTGATGGCCTTTGTCGCCGATACCCGCATGGTCGCCAACTGTTGGCTGCGGCCCGGCAACAGCAGTGCGGCGAACAATGTGCAAGGATTTCTCGCCAACACCCTGCATCGTCTAGGCGGGAAGCAGGTATGCTTGTTGCGCGCCGACAGCGGCTTCTCCGACAGTGCGTTTCTTGACCATCTCAACCAGCACTCCCTGCATCACATCATCGCGCTGCGCCAGAACCAGCCCTTACAACGCGCCTTGGTGACTGCGACCGGCTGGTGGGGGCTGCACGAGGAGGACGGCACACCGGTGGAGGGCATTGAACTGACTCGCTTCACGTATCAACCGGCGGCCTGGTCCAAGCCGCGCTGGGTCGTTGGGATTCGGCAGCACATCACACAGCGCGTTGAGCCCAAAGGCAAGACGCTGAACCTGTTTGCGAATGATCCCGTGATGGGCCAGTGGCGATTTTTGGCCTTGACGACGGATTTAGACCTGCCTGCGGTTGAGGTGTGGCGTCTGTATCGGGGACGGGCCGATTGCGAGAACCGGCTCAAGGAGCTGAAGTACGATTTTGCCGCTGACCATTTCAACATGAAGGATTTCTGGGCGACCGAGGCGACGCTGAACACCGTGATGCTGGCCTATAACCTGATGAGCCTCCTGCGTCAGGTCTTACTCAAAGGTCGGGCCGTCACCCCCTCGTCCACGTCCGTGCAACACCGGTTGCAGACACTCCGCTACAAGCTGTTCGCCAAGGCCGCCTACATCACGACGGAGGGGCGAAAACCCATTCTGAATCTTGCCATGGCCATGCAGCAACGCGCCTGGATGCAGGGCCTGTGGGATGCGGCCAAAGCCTTCGACCTGCCCGCGCATTGTACGCCCGTGTATTCACCGTGAACACACGGCTAATGGAAAATCTCGGCTCAAAGGTCGCAGAGGAGCGGATTCCGTCCAGAACTTCACGGACTTCTCGGGAGAAGGGCAGCGGAGTAAGGGGCCGGACGAAACGGGAAGTGATCTATTCAAGCCGGCTTCAGTTTCGAGAGGCGGTCGGCATCAGCTTGTCGTTCAGGCAACGCATAGCGCTCGTCGAGCGACACCACGCGCTCGAGACAGCGTAACGCGGAGATGGAATCCTGCCGGGTTTCGTACAGCGTGGCGAGGAGACGGAGGACTGCGGCTTCGGCCGGCTCGTTGCCGAGCTTGACGTAGTGCTCTGAGGCATTGTTGAAGCAACGCTCGGCTCTGACGAGGTCTCCTTGGTCAAGGTAACACTTTCCGAGTTGGCTATAGGTGACGGCGAGCCCCTCTTCGTTGCCGACAGTCCGATGATGATCGAGCGCGTGTTTGAACGATGTGACGGCTTGATTCCATTGGCCGTCACGGGCCTCTTGCAGCGCCAGATTGGTATAGAGAATCCCGAGGCCTCGGCTGTCTTGGAGTCGGCGCAAAAGATCCATGGCTTCGAGATAGTAGGGACGCGCTTTTTCGGGGTGCTCCGAGGCGATATGGAGATTGCCCAGGTTGACCAAGGTATGGGCAATAGCGGTGAGATTGCGTTCGGTTCGTTGGATCTTGAGCACTTCGCGATAGCACTGTTCTGCTTGAGCAAAGTCGTTCATCAGTGCGCAAGTGTTGCCGAGGTTCCCCAGAGAAGCGGAGAGCGCCTGTTGGGTACCTGCTGCTCGGTCATCGGCCACCGCCGCTTCCCAGGCCGCGCGAGCCTGCACCAGGTCGCCGCGGTGGAGAAAAATCCGGGCTCGATGTTTGTCGTTATCCGACATGGAATTGTGAGGCGTTATTCGTGAAGCGCAGATGAAACCCTGTTCGAGCGTCATACGAAGGACGCCTCGCGAGATATGGCGTGGGTCAGTCGCCGCCCTTTGGCGTGTCTCGCTTAAATTCGATCTGCAACTCGTCTTGCTCTTCCAGGCCTAACCCAGCCCGGAATGATCCGTATAGCTCCTGGATCTGTTCAACATCTCGCTCTTCTCGCGCTTCACGGAAGGCGAGATACGCCTCGCACAGCCTGACGCCCGTTTCAAAGTGCCGTGCGATCGTCTCCTCTGTGACCTGTTGCCAAGTGATATAGATGCAGAAAGCCTGAAATAAATGGGCGTTGGGATATTGCTGTGCCAAGGCGAGCAAGCCCTCATAGGCTTCGCGGGCCGTCGTGCCGGCGTTGGAGGAAAAGGCGTCCTCCAGCTCAACGGCTGTCTCCCAGTCGGAGCCGAGCTCGGCCTCGGCTTGATGAAAGGCTTCTTGAGCGGCAAGGGCAGGGTCAAATTGCATAGATTAGCTATTAGACTTTGGGTTAAGGACAAAGATATCCGCAGCAAGTGTTGCTAAGAGGCTATCTTCAGTGGCGAACAAAGAAAATGAGGTAATGTTCATTTTGTGAAGTTTCTCAAGAAACTCAACTCGCGCCGATGTTGGGATAGTGATCTTCCATAACTGATCCTGCCCGGGCTCTCCTCGAGCAACCACATCTTGATGTTTCGCGTAGGCCCAGTCGTCCCTGGTCATAGCTGTACAGCTGGTGTATTGGCTTTGTTGAAGAAAATGACGACGGTGGCTACGCACGTTGGGGCCTAAACCATGTATCGCTGGCTCGTTACGGGCTGTGGATTTGCCTCCTCCGGTGTACTCCCAAAAAACGTAGACGGAAACATTTTCAGCACCATTCGCCGGTTTGTCCATTGCGAAGAAAGCCGCAACGTAGGGAGAGGCTGTCCAGTCCAGAAGCGGCGACGGGAAGCCATGATGCCTCAAATAAACAAAATAGGCGTATGCATCAAAATTAAAAGGCGGATAGGGTTCTGATCGCAACCATTTCGAATACTGTTTGTAGGTTGGGACTTTCCATAATTTATCGGTGAAAGTTTCAATTCGTGTTTTTGCTTCTTCTGCGATCCTATAATACTTGTCCAGCAGAACAGGTTTTGCGACCGTTCGTTCGAGAGTCGTTTCTAAACACCAACGGGAATCGGCTTGCCCTCGGTAAAGCAGTTCGGAGACATATCGATGTTCCCGTTCTTTCTGTCGCAGGTCTTCAATCTGACCAAGAAGTTTTTCAAAATCATGCCATGATTTCGCGATTTCTTCTTTCATCATAGGTCCATGCTACTAGTTTTCTAGCAGAGTTAAGTGAGTCTAGCGATGCCTACCAGAGTAATCAACATGAGTTACTCACGTTTACTTTCCTTCTCGCCGCTCTGTAGACTGCACCTATCCTGCGATGAGCACTGAGAACCCAATTCCCGCTACGACGCCTGAGACAGTTTCGACCAATCCGGTTGATCGAGTCATTCATTATCACGTTCAGACGAAGCATCATTTCAATCGCTACGCCCGTTCATTGGGGTATCTTGATTGGGCAAATCAACCAGATCCATTCCGGCGGTTTGAGGGAGCTCAGCTTATCCCTCTTCCGCTACTCAAGCCGAATGAAGAACCCTTGTCGCCTGCATATGGCGCGATCTACGAACCTGGGATTGTCCCCTATCAGCCTGTCAGCTTGAGAACATTGTCTCGATTTTTTGAATTTGCTCTGGCCTTGTCGGCCTGGAAGAAGGCTGGAGAATCGGAGTGGGCTCTGCGAATGAATCCCTCGTCCGGTAATTTACATCCGACGGAAGGCTATGTCGTTTTACCGACGATCGATGGACTCGATCTAGCGCCAGGCCTATACCACTACGCGCCGAAGGAACATGGGCTGGAATTACGCGCTGAGTTTCCCGCTGAATCAGTTGCTCGGTTGCTGGCCCCATTTCCTTCAGGCGCCTTTCTTTTTGGGCTCACGTCGATTCACTGGCGAGAAGCGTGGAAGTATGGCGAGCGAGCGTTTCGATACTGCAATCACGATGTCGGGCATGCAATCGGCTCCACGCGAGTTGCCGCCGCGACACTTGGTTGGAATATGGCACTGTTGGATGGCATAGATCAGGAGACGGTTGCGATGCTGCTCGGGACTGATCGGAAGGAAGACTTCGGCGAAGCCGAGCCGGAACATCCGGACTGCCTGGCAGTGATTTGGCCATCTGAAGACGTGGAGTGTGAAGCGTCGTTCGTGAAGTGCGAGCATTCGGAGATGCCGTTGTTCTTTGATTCAACCATTGTGAAAGAGTTGGCTGTCGGAAGTTGGCATGGGAAGGCCAATCGATTGAGCCGTGAGCATGGTGTGCATTGGGACATCATCGATGAGGTTGCAGAAGCCTCATGGAAGACACGGGCTGACAAACTCACAATTTCTCTCCCGGCAAGAGTTCTCCCATCTTCCGACACGCTTCACGCTTCACGAATGACAAGCGAGGCTGGTCCCTCAGCCGGCCAGATTATTCGCCAGCGTCGAAGTGCTGTTGCATTTGACGGCAAGTCGTCGATCTCTGCCTCGACATTTTTTCGCATGATGCAGCGGGTCATGCCTTGTGCTGTACAGTCACAGTTGGAACGGCCGATGCCGTGGGATGTCTGGCCTTACGATCCCTCCATTCATCTCATGATATTCATTCATCGTGTCGACGGGCTCACGCCGGGGTTGTATTTCCTCGTCCGTCATATCAAGAAGGTGTCGTTGATTCAGCAAGCCATGAATCCTGAATTGACGTGGACGCATGTACCAGGTTGTCCTGATGGCCTTCCTCTGTATTGGTTGCTCGAAGGTGATGCCAAGAGACTTGCGGCTCAGGTGAGTTGCCATCAGGACATCGCCGGCGACAGCGCCTTCTCGTTCGGCATGGTAGCTGAGTTTGAAGGGACCTTGCGAGGGCGAGGCGCCTGGTGGTATCCACGCATGTTCTGGGAAGCGGGCCTTCTCGGGCAGGTGCTGTACCTGGAAGCGGAGGCAGCGGGAGTTCGAGCAACGGGGATCGGATGTTTTTTTGACGATCCGGTCCACGAAGTCGTCGGCATCAAGAACCTTGCCTTACAATCGCTCTATCACTTCACGATCGGCGGACCTGTCGAGGATCGAAGATTACAAACCCTGCCACCGTATGGACATCTTGTGCGTGAGAAGTAAAAAGTGAGACGGTTAAAGTGAGAGGTGCGGGTGATGTTTAAGATAAAGCGAAAGACCGAGAAGCCGAAACGGACGGTGCTCTATAACATCGTCGAAGACTATTCAGAGTTCGATGCTCCGGGGGATGTTACGGTCTGTGCGACGACGGAGCCTGAAGATCTCCAGGCCCATGCCAAGATTCTGTCCGAGAGTTATGACATTCCGCTCGAAACGATGACGAAGCTGCTGACCGAGGGGGGAACCTATGTGTATACCGAGGCCGGAGGCCTGCACACTCGCGGACTGTTCGCCTGCTGGATCGATCCTACCGGTACCGCGCCCAAACAAACATGGACGTTGGATCTCATGCAGTTTGCGGAGGCAGAGCAATTGGTCCGCACCGGATCGGTTCCTCTCCTCGATGCCGCGCTGGCGGTCTTGCGCAAGACATTGCCGGATGAGCTGAAGACCAAGCTTGAACAGAAGAATTTGGGGTTGGACTATCGGACATTGAATCGCGCCGTAGCCAAAGGCGGCGACATCGCGTACATCGATTTCCGCAAGGACTGGTCACCGCATTTCAAGCGGCTCTGTATCATGCCGGATGGGTGTCTTGTCGAAACCGGTGGGTTGAAAGAATTTGCCGAGCTGCATGGAATCACCGTGGCCCAAGCAAGAACGCTGGTTGAGCAAGGCGGTACGCTCGACGTGAATGGGGAGGTGTTGGCCTGTCAGATCGTGAACGGCCAACCTGCGGTGGCTCGGTTCAACGCGAAGAACTATGCGAAGGCGAAGGAATTGGTCGCGTCGAAGGGGCTGCACGTGATGGATGCGCTGAGCGAAGTGGGCTACAACGATCCGGCAATGATGCGGGGCCTGGCGAGAAAAACGCTGAGTACGCGACCATAATCAAGGGATGAGTTTAGTCCAGCGGGACGTTCTGCGCCGGCCATCCTTTTGTTGCCGTTGGGGCGCGCTGTTTCTCAGCAAGATATCCTCCGAGACCGGCTCCGAATATATTGCACACCACATCCGTCGCTGAAGGGATGCGGTTGTGGCAGAAGACCTGAAAGAATTCAATGGACAGCGAGACGCTCCCTGCGACCAAGGTGATTACGGCAATGGTCCGAACAGTGCCTGAATCCTTATTCAGCTGGCAGTGCAATAGGTATCCGAACAGCATGAACCAGAGTGTATTGCCGAGGATGTCTTTCAGCATGTGTCGAGTAAGAGCAAAATCTTGAAAAGGGATCCAACGAACGTGGTCCCAGTGCGGATGTCCGACAAAATTGCTCAACGGGAGCAGGGGGGCGATGGAGAGGACGGCCAGGAAGAACCAGAGGACCCAACTCCTTGGCGTGAACTTTGTAAAGGGCTTCATGATTCGTCGTACCTTGTTGTCCATATGCAGTCGTGGAACACGTGCATCATAGCAACGGCCTGACGCGAGGTCCGTTGTTCTGCGCGAATCGTTTGGCTATGGCGAGGGGTGGAAGTAACAGGAAGGAGCGTTGTCGATTTAGGCTGCGAGTTCTTCTTCCACCGCTTCAAGGAGCGTGTTGATGTCGAACGGCTTTTCTAATGCGCGTCGGGCGCCGAAGAGTTTGGCGACATCCAAGAAGTTTTGGTCCCCTTGGGCGCCTGTGATCGCAATCACCTTGGCGTCGAGATATTCTCTGGTGAGCTGCAGCGTGGCTTCCAGGCCGTCCGTTTCCGGCATCAACAAATCCATGATGACGAGATCGACCGGTTCCTGCTGATAGAGCGTCAATCCTTTCCGCCCGTCTTCCGCTTGGAGCACGTGGTGCCCCGCCTTTTCCAGGACCTCTTTGAGAAGTCCTCGGATGGATGGTTCGTCATCGATGACTAAAATGGTTGCCATGGCTGTTCGTAGAATATGCAGTGATCATACCGATGGGGCCGGACACTGTCTAGCAATAAAGGTTATCTAGCCGTACGTACAAACGACAGGCGCACGATGGAGCCGATCAGATCCATTCGTCATGTCGAATCAGGGAGTCTTTTTTGCCTCATGGCCTATCAACGACAGTCCTACCTACCATCGGATGGAATGCGATAAGCCTGCGCAACGCCGCATGGAGGCAAGAATTTTAGGTTGACCTCGCCGGAGATTTTTGTTACAAGCCTCACACTGAAAACGCCCACCATGGTGAATGTTCCTCCTCATGCTAGGAGTGCTTCTGTGAATAGTGTCGATAGATCCGAATGGGCCTGGACTCGCCGGGCATTTCTTCAGGCGTCGTTGGCCGGAACATTTCTGCTCGGTGGACGGTTCGTCGGCCCACAACCTGCGCAGGCGCGTGAGCTTCCGGATGGACGGCTGGCGTTGGTCAATGAGTGGACGGACGAGCGGCTTGAGGTGACTTATCGCGACGCGTCGGGAAACTATGACCTTGAGGCGCTTGACGATGTGAATTATCTGATGCGCTGTCATTACTCGGGCGAAGTCGGAGCGATCGATGTGCGCGTGTTGGAGCATGTGAATTTGGTGCAGAATAAAATTGGGACTAGAAAAGACATTCATTTTATTTCGGGTTTCCGGTCTCCCGAATACAATGCCCTCCTCGTGCGGAAGGGTGGACACGCTGCGAGAAACAGCCTCCATATGCAGGGCCAGGCCATTGATCTCTTGATTCCTGGTATCCATCCCAAAAAACTTCGCCAGGCGGCGCTGGAATTGCGATACGGCGGGGTCGGTTTTTATCAACGTTCGAGGTTTATACATTTGGACTCCGGTCCCTTCCGCTTCTGGTAATCTTACCACCGACGAATCCGATCGCATTTCGTTCTCTCGAGCGCCGTCATGTTCCGATAAGGAACGACCTTCTCTTTGATGCTGTGCCTCCGACGAATGAAATTCCAGGGAAGGCGACTCTGATTGCATTGAGAGGACGGTCTCTGGATAATCTCCGAACGGCTCCGTGCCGCATGCGTTTATAACGACAGGGAAAGGCGCACGTATGTCGACGACTAGTCTGGCCCTCCTCGTATTCGGTGTCTGTTACCTGGTCATCATGACCGAGAGAATCCACAAGACCATTGTGGCATTGAGTGGAGCCGCGTTGATGATCGCGCTTGGAGTTGTGACGCAGGATGAGGCTTTTTACTCTCATGAATATGGCGTGGACTACAACGTCGTGTTCTTGTTGATCGGGATGATGGTGATCATCAACATCATCAGAGAAACCGGCTTATTCGAAGTCTTGGCGATTTGGGCTGCGAAGCGGGCCAAGGCCAGACCGTTCCGCTTAATGGTCCTGCTGGCCATCCTGACCGCCGTGCTTTCGGCGATGCTCGACAACGTCACCACGGTGTTGCTGATGGCGCCGGTGACGCTTTCCATCAGCAAGCGGTTGGAGTTGAACCCCATTTCGTTTCTTCTCTGCGAGGCCTTGTCGTCCAATATCGGCGGGACGGCGACGCTCGTCGGTGATCCACCGAACATCATGATTGCCAGTAAGGCGGAGTTGGGCTATCTCGACTTCTTATCGATCCTCGGGCCCATCGCGGTGCTGATCATGGCCGTGTTTCTTGGAACGATGTGGATCCTCTTCGGCCGAAATATGACAGTGGCTCCGCACCTGCGCGAAGCGGTGATGGCGCTCAACCCCAAAGACGCGGTCCGCGACCACGGATTACTTCGCCGCTGTTTGTGGGCTCTGGGAGGCGTGAATCTGGGTTTTGCGTTCCACTCCGTCGTCCATCTTGAACCGGCGACGGTTGCGCTGCTGGGAGCGAGTGCCTTCATGTTGCTCGGCCATGCGCGAGGACGATCGAATGAAACGGAGGAAATGAAGTACTTAGCGGAGGTCGAGTGGAAGACGATCTTCTTCTTTATCGGTCTGTTCATCCTGGTCGGAAGTCTGGTGAAGGTCGGGGCGATCCGGTATCTTGCAGAACGGCTTGTCAATGTGACGGAAGGCAACATGGCCGGAGCGACGCTCGCGGTGCTGGTCGGTTCCGCCGTGCTGTCGGCATTCGTCGACAACATTCCTTATGTGGCGGCCATGAATCCCCTCATCGTGGACCTGGCGCGCTCGCTGCATCCGGATATCTCAGATTATACGGTGCTTGTCCATCAGCCGGATATCATCCCCTTGTGGTGGGCGCTGGCGTTAGGCGCCTGTTTAGGTGGAAACGGCACGATCATCGGAGCAAGCGCTAACGTGGTGATCGTGGACATTGCGCGCAAGGGGGGGTATCACATCACGTTTTGGCAGTTTTTCAAGTTGGGTTTTCCCGTCATGATCGGGTCCGTGGCGATCAGCGCGGTGTATCTCTGGATTGTGTTCTTGCAGTGACTAGATGGCACTGAGTGCGTGCGCTGACTCTCACCCTTTCATCAACACACCTGACAAGTCTGCCATCGCTCTCTGGGGGGAATCACCGCTGACTGGCAGAATAAGTCGAAGAGGCTAATGATGGTGTGCGAAGGAACGGGTTTCGTGGTGTTGTTCGGTTAGCTTTCGCAGATCACAGTGGATGTCGTCGTGATCGCAACACTCAGTTTCCAATTGGATGGTCATGTGTTTGATGCCGAAATCGGTCGTGATCCGGCTTTGGATCAACGGCAGTAACTCCAAAGGATTGTGTTGAGGCTCGATCATGACGTGGCTGGTGAGCATGATGAGACGGGGTTCGACCGCCCAGATGTGGAGGTCATGCACGTTCTTGACGCCGGGGATGGTTTCCATCGTCGCGGCCACATGAGACGCACTGATGCCAGGCGGTGTTGCTTCTAGAAGTACCTCCATCGATTCCTTGAAGATCGGCCAGGCTCCTCGAAGAATGACCCCGACGATCAGCAAGCTGATGAGTGGGTCCAGAACAGTCCAGCCTGTCAGGAGAATCGCTCCACCACTGACGATCACGCCGAGCGACACCCAGGCGTCTCCCAGCATGTGCCAGAATGCGCCCCGAATGTTCAAATCGTCTTTCGCTCCGTGCTGGAGCAACAGAGCAATGCCAAGATTGGCCACGAAACTGACGGCGGCCACAGCCATGACCCATGTGCCGTCCACAGCAACTGGTTGCAGAAGTCGCTTGATGCCGACGATGGCGATACCGAGGGCGGTTAAGAGCAGAAGGAAACTGTTGAGAAACGCGGCAAGAACGCCGGCGCGGTGATAGCCGAATGTCCGGGTCTCGGAAGCCGGGCGTGCCGTAAGGATGTGAGCGTAAAGGGCGAGGAATAGCGAGCCTTGGTCGACGAGATTATGACTCGCATCGCTCATAAGCGCGATACTATCGAGGACCCATCCTCCGACGAACTCGGCTGCAATGATGACGGCATTGATGGCCAGGGCAAGTTGAAGCCGTGAACGGAGATGCGAATATGAGGCCAGCGTGGTCATGATTGACAGTTTCGCATGGGCGATGCGGCGCGGCAAGTCATGACGAAGGTTTGCAGAACGTCATTCCGTCGGTCGGTTGTCGAAGCGCTCAGGAGGAAGCTGCTCGCTCAGCACCGGGTAATGAGCCTGGTCCATTCCTGAATTTCCGGTTGAGAGGTCCGCTGCAATGACCCGCAGCCTGATGCCGTCGGAAATGTCCCCTGGCGGTGGCACAAAGAACGGTGATTCAAAAGCTCGACTCCCTTCATCGTAGAACATTTGTAGTCGCTCGATGATTTGTTCATCGATCAAAACTTCCCCATAAATGCGGATCTTCCGAGAATCCCAATCTCCATGTGGGCGGACGAGGGAGCCGGAGAGGGTTCTGACCGACGCCCGCAATTTCACATCATCTTTCGCGATCAACGGTTCGTGCGGCGTAGGGTGCTCGATTTGGACGAGGTAACCATGGAGATGGAGCACAATGCCATCGTGAGTCAGATCCTCACCCGGTATTAATAGGAGGGTCTTGCTGGTGCGTTGCGATGAGGCGGGGTAAGCCAACGGCCCTTCGGCTGAGATTTCCACTACTGTCGGTTTGTGCAGCTGTAAGGTGGCGGTGAAAGCGGCGGATGGACGAGAGCTATAGATGGGTTCTTCCATCATATGGGGAGTACGCATGATTTGATTCTGATCACCGGCTTCTCCCTGTTGCAGGCCGCTCGCTAAAATTGAGCCGGTTTCCAGATCGGTGATGGTGATACGTGCTCCGCCGACTTCTTGCCCTAATGCCATGGCTCCGTGGGCGACGACGCGGACCAGTATTCTCGTTGGATGGGGTCCGTTGAGGGGTGCCTTGGAAAGTGTTTGGCTGTTGGCAAGAGTCACAAGGCAGGAGAACTGAAAGAGCGAGAGGATGAGTGTCAACGAGACCGGGGATATCCGCGTCATTTCACCTTCGTGCCTGGATCGACTTCTTCCCAAACGGTCAGTAGCCCACGGACATCAGTGTCTCCTGCTGCAAGGACCATCCCCTGAGATTCAATTCCCATCAGCTTGGCAGGCTTCAGATTCGCTACAATCACAATGGTCTTGCCGACTAGCGCATCCGGCTCGTATCTCTTGCCGATGCCCGCCACGATCTGGCGTTCTTCGGTGCCGACTGAGACTTGCAACTTGATCAACTTCTCCGATTTCGGCACCCGCTCAGCAGAAAGGACCTTTGCCGTCTTGAGTTGAATCTTCATGAAGTCGTCAATGGAGATCTGCGGTGCAGCCGGCGTCTGAGGCGCGGTGGGTGTTGGAGTAACAACTGGCGGCTGTGAAGGAACAGATGATTCAGTCACTGGTATAGCTCCTGATTTATTTTCGATCCGTGGAAAGAGTGATTGACTTTTGTCCACAACGGTACCTGGCTTCAAACTGCCCCATTCAACCTTGTCCTTGAGTAAGGGATTTGCGAAGTCAGCTGAAAGTCCAAGCTGAGAGCTGAGTGACTGCG
Source organism: uncultured Nitrospira sp. (assembly GCA_964435885.1). GTDB lineage: Bacteria > Nitrospirota > Nitrospiria > Nitrospirales > Nitrospiraceae > Nitrospira_D. The sequence goes on from CAYTAS010000046.1 coordinate 18,202, forward strand.
CACTCTTCGGAATGACAGGATATGTTGCCAGGCTGAGGCAGCGGAGTGTCTCCGCCATGGTGTAGAGCACGGTTCTGAGTTGTGCGGCATCGCGATCGGTCTTTGCCAGTGTCCATGGCGCGGTCTTATCGACATACTGATTGGCCAACTGGACGACTTGCCAGATAGATTCGAGGGCTCGATTGAACTCCAATCGTTCGAAATGGTGCGGGAGTGTCTCGTTTAAGAGCGAGACTACAACTCCCTGTAATTCTTGCTCCAGCGGACCCATGCCCTCAGGAGCTGGTATCCGGCCTCCCTGGGTTCGTTCGATGAGCGTCAGTGTCCGACTGAGCAGATTGCCTAACCCATTGGCAAGATCGCTGTTGACGCGGGCGATCATGGCGGCCTGCGAGAAATCTCCGTCCTGACCGAACGGCACCTCGCGCAGTAAGAAATATCGAAATGCATCGACGCCGAATTGATCGACCATTTTATTGGGATCGACAACGTTGCCGCGGCTCTTCGACATCTTTTCGCCGTCCACCGTCCACCAGCCATGGGCGAAGATGGTCTCTGGTAGTGGAAGATTCAAGGCCATCAGCATCGCAGACCAATACACGGCATGGGTCGTCAGGATGTCCTTGCCGACCAGATGGACGCTGGCCGGCCAGAATCGACGACCGACCGGTTTTTCACGTGGAAGGTATTCCAGCGCGGACACGTAATTGACCAGCGCATCGAACCACACATAAGTGACGTAATTTTTATCGAATGGCAGGTCGATGCCCCAGGAGAGTCGTGATGTTGGCCGAGAGATCGAGAGGTCGCCGAGTTTCTGGGTCTGGAGAAACCCCAGGACTTCGTTGCGCCGCGACTCAGGACGAATAAAGTCCGGCTGTGTCTTGATGTATTCAATCAAGCGGTCCTGATAGTGCCCCATCTTGAAGAAGTAGTTGTGCTCGCTGAGCTGCTCGACCGGGCGCTTGCAGTCAGGGCAGAGTCCGTTCTCGACGTCTTTCTCAGTCCAGAACCGTTCATCGAACGTACAGTACCATCCGGTGTAGGAGTCTTTGTAGATCAGCTTGTTGTCGTAGAGCTGTTGCAGGTATCGCTGGACGAGGGATTTGTGTTGCGAATCGGTTGTCCTGATAAAGGCATTATTCGAGATGTTCAGTTTCTTCCAGAGACCCTCAAATTGAGGCGCGAGGTTGTCGCAGTGGGCTTGCGGATCGATGCCAGCCTTGGCTGCGGCCTGCTGGACTTTTTGCCCATGCTCATCAAGGCCGGTGAGAAAAAACACTTCACGTCCGCGCAGCCGCCAGTAGCGAGCCAGCACGTCTGCCGCGACCGTGGTATAGGCGTGGCCGATATGCGGAACGTCGTTCACATAGTAGATCGGCGTCGTAATATAAAAGGTGTTGTCCTTCGCCATTGCGAGGGCAAGATATCAGGTTGAGCCCGTCGATTTCTAGGCGGAGACCGTGGGCGGGACGAGCCCGAGTGCCTCGCGTAGTCGAAGTAAGGTCGTTTCCAGAGCCATCTGCAGATTCAGGTGCCGCGTGGCTTGCTGCCGGGTGCGCTCGATGTCGTTCAGAAGAGTCAAGAGATAGTCGATGTCCGCTCGCTGGGCGTAGTGCCGCAAGTCGGCGAGTTGGTCGAGGTGAAGAATTTGGTCTTGGTCTCCGCCCACGATGAGAATGACAAGATCGCGGATCCATCGTGTGAGCCAGCTGAGTGTTTCCTCTCCGCGATCCGACTTGGCTAAGCTCTCGGCTGCCGAGAGGATGGCCGTGCTTGAGGCTAAAGTCTGTGGTTTCACCAAGGCGAGCCATTCTTGTTGTCGCGCGCGCACATCGACGGCATTGGTCTCGAGCGCTTCGCCGATGCGACCATCAGCGAGGACTGCAAGAAAACGGGCATCGGCAGGTGGTAGCTCGCGTTTGAGTATGATGGCCGCTTCGACCTGCGTACGGGCCGGCGTGGTGAACCGGAGCGCTTGGCAGCGCGATCGGATGGTGAGTGGAAGGGCAAGTGGTCGGCTGGTAACAAGCATAAAAAGTCCATGCCCTGGGGGCTCTTCCAGAGTCTTGAGGAGCGCGTTGGCTGCGCCGATGGTCAATCGATCGGCTTGGTCGATAAGGCAGATCTTGCGTTCGCTGATGAGCGGTCGATAGACGAATTGCTGCTCGATCTCCCGCACCTGCTCGATTTTGATTTGAGGCGTCGCCGATTCCGGATCGGGTTCGATCACGAAACAGTCCGGGTGAGTCCGAGCCGCTATCTGAAGGCAGGACCGACAAGTGCCGCAGCTGTCGGAATTGTCCGTGTGCTGAGGCTGTTCGCAATTCAAGGCCTGAGCCAGCCGGACTGCGGTCATCCATTTTCCGATCCGGGCCTCACCGTGGAAGAGATAAGCGTGGGCCAGACGCCCATTGCGCACACTCGCCTGGAGCAAGGAGATGGGGTGTTCGTGGCCCATGATATCGGCGAAGGGCATCAATCCTCCCGGCGACGTGGTGTCGGGAAACGGTGGGCCTTTATCCAGTTCGTGACGAGACATTCTACTTCGCGTTCGACGGATTCAATGCATGACGACGCGTCGATCATCATGATGCGCCGAGGTTCTTTCTTTGCCAACGCGTGAAATCCCGCACGGACGTTCTTGTGGAACCGTTCGGTTTCTCGATCCAAGCGATTTTGCGTGGAGCCCTGGCCGCGCCTTCTCCGAAGTCCTACGGAAACGGGAACGTCGAAGACCAAGGTGAGATGGGGGACCAGTTTTCCGGTCGCCCAATTGTTCATCGTGCGTAGGATTCGAAGGTCCAGCCCACGCCCATATCCCTGGTAGGCCATCGTCGAGTCGGAGAATCGATCGCAGACCACGGTTTTCCCTTGCGCGAGGGCGGGCTTGATGACATGATCGACGTGCTGACGCCTGGCCGCCAGAATGAGCAGGGCTTCTGTTTCCGGAGCGATGGTTTCCTTATGATGGTTCAGTAGGAGGGTACGTACCTGTTCGGCGAGAAGAGTTCCTCCTGGTTCGCGTGTACGTAGCACGGTGAGGCCCAGGGCGGTGAGACACGCGCATAGCCTTCGGACCTGCGTCGTTTTTCCGCTTCCTTCACCACCTTCCAGCGTAATGAAAATGCCAGGTGATGGTCGGGAGGCACTCGGCATGCTTATCCTCGTCGTGCGCTTAAAAAATGACGACCGATCCTATGTCAGTGCATCGTGAATAGCAAGACCAGTACCTTTTGAAAATCTCGCCGGAACGATCTCCTAACTCATTGAAAATTACAATAAAACGCTTGCGAGGTTTGTCGGGAACTCTGTAAGATGAAGAGTCAAATATTCTCCCATTGAATTGAGTGTCGGTGATTCATGCTCAAGACCGCGCTAAGACGGTACTTTCTGACAGGACTGCTTGTCGTCATTCCCATCTGGGGCACGATTCTGATCCTGAAGACGCTCTTTACCGCTCTTGACGGCATTTTGGGCGATGCCATGGCGGAATTAGTGCCGGATCATTACATCCCCGGATTGGGCATTGTCACCCTCGTGCTACTCATATTTTTTGTCGGGTTGTTTGCGGCGAATTTCATCGGACGTCAGATCGTCAGTCATTGGGAGGATTGGCTCGCACGGTTACCTCTCGTTCGTGGAATTTATTCCACCCTGAAGTCCATGATGGATATTCTTTCTTTTTCGGAGCGAGGGTCCTATCGGCGTGTTGTGTTGATCCAATTCCCAAAGAACGGTCATTATTGCTTTGCATTCGTGACCGGGATGACGAAGAGCGAGACCACAGCATTGGGTCAAGATGCGTTGGTCCACGTCTATGTGCCGACCTCGCCTAATCCGACGTCGGGGTATTTCTTGCTTGTGCCGGAACAGGACGTGACGTCCGTTGATATCAGCATCGAGGATGCGATGAAGCTGATCGTGTCGGGTGGGTTGTATACGCCATCCGGTTCAATGGCATCGGCTCTCAACCCCGACGCGAAGTGGAGTCAGGTTAAACAGCCGGATACCGGCGTGCCGATCGGATAATCGAGTGTCGCAACGTGTTTGCCAAGCCAGTCTCATTTCCGGAGTCCTGATATGAAACAAGCGACCAATCACCAGAAGCCTCCCTCGCCTGTTCCAGGCCTCGGTGTCATTGTGATGGCTGCAGGCCTGGGCAAGCGGATGAATTCCAACTACGTGAAGGTTCTGCACCAGGTTGCAGGGCAGGCGATGGTGCTGTACGCGGTCGATGTGGCCTTGCGTTTGGCGGGGCATCGTATTGCCGTCGTGGTTGGGCATCAGGCGGACCGAGTCCGGCAGGTCATCGAAGTAGGTGTTGCGGGAAGATCAGGAACTGAGTCTTTGAGCATTGTCGAACAGGCAGAACAACTTGGAACCGGCCATGCCGTGATGCAAAGCCGTTCCGTGTTCGTCGCCGGGGAGGCGACCGGGCCGACAGGGTATCTCATCCTTAACGGCGATACTCCGTTGTTGAGGGAGCAGACCGCGCGTGATCTCGTGCAGGTTCATCAGTCACAAGGTGCCACTGTCACCATCCTGACCGCAAAGCTCGACAATCCCAGTGGGTACGGCCGGGTTATTCGTCGGGGGAGCGATGCCCAGCATGGTGATGTGGCTTCGTCTGATGTACTCAAGATTGTCGAGGATCGGGATGCAACTCCAGCGGAACGAGTCACCAAGGAAATTAACGTCGGTACGTACGTCGTATCCGGAGACTTTCTCTTCGATGCGCTGGATAAACTGGAGCCTGATAATGCCCAGGGTGAATTCTATTTGACCGATATCGTGCATATGGCCGTGGCGCAAGGCAGGCGTGTTGCCGCTGTGACCCTGCAAGACCCGGATGAAGGATTGGGGGTCAATACGCGACGTCAGTTGGCGGCTGCCGAACAGGTCGTCCGGCAGCAAATCCGAGAACGCTGGCTCGATGCCGGAGTCACCATGCGAGATCCCGGCTCAGTGTGGCTTGATGCCGGGGTGACTATTGCGAAGGATACCGTGCTCTATCCGAACGTGACTCTGGAAGGAAAAACAGTGATCGGGGAGGGAACAACGATTCGTTCCGGTGTCCGTATTTCGGATTGTGTTATTGGAAATGACGTAGAGATTCTGGACTATTGTGTGCTGCGCGAATCGCAGGTCGAGGACAAGGCTCATCTAGGTCCATTCGCACACCTAAGACCTGGGGCGATTATGCGGCGCAATGCGAAGGTCGGGAATTTTGTCGAGATGAAGAAAGCGGAGCTTGGTGAAGGATCAAAGGCGAATCACCTCACCTATCTCGGCGATGCGCGGATCGGGAAGGGTGTCAATATTGGGGCCGGAACCATCACGGTCAATTATGACGGTGTGAGAAAGCATCAGACCGTGATTGAGGATCATGCTTCTGTGGGTAGCGACACCCAGCTGATAGCACCCGTCACGGTGGGGGAGGGATCTGTGGTGGCTGCGGGAACGACGGTCACTCAGAATGTACCGCCTGATTCATTGGCGATCGCCCGCGTCGCGCAGATGAATCGAGTCGGATGGGTGGCTAAACGGCGCGCCGTGCTGGCGGTCGGTACATTCAATGGAAAGTCTCCACTGGTGGACGGGGCTTCAAAGACGACGGTCAAAAAAGGGTTATCCCAGACGAAGCAAAGGCCTGCGAAATCGGTGAAAAGGTGAACACGGCGGCTGGGGTGCCCAGCCATCCGTCGCTCCGTTCGATCTGATCTCGGAGATAAAAGCCATGTGTGGAATTATCGGATACGTCGGTAATCAGGAGGCAGTGCCGATCCTCATCGGAGGCCTGGCGAAATTGGAATACCGCGGGTACGATTCATCGGGCGTGGCCGTTTTACAGGGCGAGAAGATTGTCGTCAGGCGGAGTGTGGGGAAGCTGGTGAATCTCCAGAATTCGCTCAAAGCCAACGAGCTGAAGGGAACGGTCGGTATCGGTCACACACGTTGGGCGACGCATGGAAAGCCTTCGGAGCAGAATGCCCATCCCCATCGCTCGAAAGGCTGTGTGCTGGTTCATAATGGAATTATCGAGAACTATCAGCAGTTGAAACAGCAGCTGGAAAAAGACGGGTACAAGTTCGTGTCGGAAACGGATACCGAAGTCGTCGCGCATCTGATCGACAAGTATCTTCAACGGGTAGGCTCATTGGCCGAGGCGGTTCGATTGGCCACGAAAGATGTGCGAGGAAGTTACGCGCTGGCCGTCATTTCTGAACGAGAACCCGGGACATTGATCGCTGCACGGTCGGGTTGTCCCTTGGTGGTCGGTCGAACGCAAGATGCCTCCTATGTCGCGTCGGATGTCATGGCGATGCTCACGCACACCAGAGACGTGACCTATCTGGAAGAGGGAGACGTTGCGGTTGTGACGCAGCATGGAGTGGACCTCACCGACGCCGAGGGGCACGCGGTTTCGCGCAAATCCTCCACTGTCACCTGGGATGCGTCGGCGGCGGAGAAGAGCGGCTATCCCCACTTCATGCTGAAAGAAATTCACGAACAACCTCAGACGATCCTCGATACGATGCGCGGACGGTACTCCTATGAGACCGGTGAAGCTGATCTGCCGGATATCGGTCTGACTCCGGCTGAGTTTGCTGCGATGGAGCGGATTTGGATCGTCGCCTGCGGGACGTCTTGGCACGCCGGACAGGTGGGCAAGTATTTGTTCGAGGAAATGGTCCGCGCTCCCGTGCAGGTCGACATCGGCAGCGAGTTTCGGTACCGCGATCCGCTTGTCGAGAAAAACGATTTATTCATCACGATTTCTCAGTCCGGCGAGACCGCCGACACGTTGGCCGCCGCGCGTGAGGCGAAGGCAAAGGGCGCGCGAGTTGTCTCCATCGTCAACGTCGTGGGAAGCACGTTGGCGCGTGAGTCGGACGGAGTGCTGTATACCCATTGTGGTCCTGAAATCGGAGTCGCTTCGACCAAGGCCTTCACGGCGCAACTGACCGCCCTCTATTTATTGGCCTTGCATTTTGCGAGAGTTCGTAATGTGATGAAGGAGGCCGACGGCAAGGCCTGGCTGGATCGGTTGGTCCGTCTTCCCGTATTGGTGGAGAGCGTGTTGCAGCGAGAGGCTGAAATTGTGGCGATCGCCAAGCGCTATCACAAGAAGCGGAACTTTCTGTTCTTAGGGCGAGGCATCAACTATCCCATTGCGCTGGAAGGCGCGCTGAAGCTGAAGGAAATCTCCTATATTCACGCGGAAGGCTATGCGGCGGGCGAAATGAAACACGGCCCGATCGCGCTGATCGATCGAGACATGCCGGTTGTGGTGTTGGCGCCTCGGGATCGGCTCTACGACAAGACGGTCAGTAATCTGATGGAAGTGAAAGCGCGCCATGCTCCGGTGATCGCGCTTGTGGCTGAAGGCGAGCGAGAACTCGGCAAGATCGCGGACGCGGTGTTTACGGTGCCGGACACCCATCCATTGATTTCGCCGATTCTATTTACGATTCCGTT
>CAYTAS010000047.1:0-25263 GCA_964435885.1 uncultured Nitrospira sp.
CGCACAAACCTTGGCGATTCTAGAGATATCGATCGATTTTGTCCATCACTTCCATCGTAGGGGATAAGAATTTGTCACCTGCCGTTTGCTTGACTCAGGTTTTTCCAGGCTTGTACGATAGGGAGGTTTTACTGAAATTATCTCAGTGCTGAGCATGAAACCATGTTGAGCAACCACAATCATGGTGGGACTGTCGCACCGTTGCAGATGAAATTATCATGGGGCATTGTCCCGCAGCATCGTTCTTAACTCTTGTGGTTGCCGGTGGTATGGTCTTGGGACCTTCCTTGGGAGCAGAACCGGCCCAATCTGGGAAACGATCAACTCTTGAACGGGGTGTGGTTCAAGTCGGTGACGAAGCGCCGAACTTTGCTCTACGCGATCTCGCAGGAAAAGTGATGAGTCTATCGCAATTCAGAGGCAAAGTTGTCCTCCTGAATTTCTGGGCAACCTGGTGCGGGCCCTGTCGCATCGAGATGCCTGCCATGGAACAGCTGTATCAAACGTTCCCGCGACGGGAATTCGAGATTCTCGCCGTGTCAACCGATGCGCAGGGAACAGCCGTGACACGGCCGTTTCAACAGCAAATGGGATTGACGTTTCCTATACTCCATGACTCGGAGTTTCGCACTGGGTTGGTGTATGGAGCGCGCACATTGCCCATCACCTTCATGGTCGATCGAGGGGGCATTGTGCGACAGAAAATCTTTGGTGCACGCGATTGGTCGTCACCTGAGGCCCGTGAATTGATTCATGAGCTGATGAAGTCGTAACCATGACGCAATCGATTCCACAGATCTCTCTGATTGCCGCGTTCTCCGCGGGACTTCTCTCATTCGTCTCTCCATGCGTTCTGCCGTTGGTGCCGAGTTATATCTCGTACATTACGGGACTCTCGGTTGAACAGCTCACGGATGCCTCTGAGCGTGAAAAATTCAAAAAGACGATCATCACGAACTCCTTGTTGTTCATCGGCGGGTTCTCATCCGTGTTCATCGCATTCGGCGCGTCCGCCAGCTTTCTCGGTCAACTCTTGATCAGCCATCAAGACCTCATCCGCCGTATCGGCGGAGTGTTGATCATCGTGTTCGGGTTGTATCTGCTTGGGATCCTCAACCTCACGTTCCTCAAGATGGAGCATCGGTATCAGTTTCGTAATCGACCGGCCGGATACGTGGGGTCGTTCCTGATCGGAGTGGCGTTTGCCGCAGGGTGGACACCCTGTGTCGGACCGGTGCTGGGATCCATCCTTCTCTACGCGAGTACCACCGATTCTCTTCTCAACGGGGTCGTACTCTTGACATGTTACTCGCTCGGCTTGGGCTTGCCGTTGTTCCTCACGGCTTTGGGTGTGGATCGATTTCTCGCCTATTTCAAGGAAGTGCGAGCCTATCTGTGGGGAGTGTCGACGGTGAGCGGCGTGATGCTGGTCCTCGTCGGCGTGATGATTTACGCGAATTCACTCACCATGGTGACGAGTTTCTTGGAACGATTTGGGATCGGCTGGTATCTCGGGCAGTAGATAGCCATCAGCTTTCAGCAACCAGTCTTCAGCTCAAGAACAATCTGGATCAAACGACTACCATCTCCCCGCAGTCTGTAGAAACGCGGTGCTGACAGCTGGTCGGGTCAATCAGCACCAAGCGCCGAGGCGGCAAGTTGTCACGCCTTGTCCTAGTGCACCGGCAGAGGGCGCGTCGAATGTTTCTATTGCCGAGGATGATCGTGAAGAAACGGATGGTCTATTAGCGGCGTACGACTGGCTGTTGGGGGCCATCGTCGGGCTTGCATCGGAGAGGGTGGTGGAGTCCGCTTTCTGTGCGAGGAGCGTTTGGGGGGGGGCTCCGCCGATTTTTTCCAACAACGCGCTCCCGGCCTCAGAAGCCGTACTGTTTGGGTACTTGTCCAAGAGCGCGACGAGATTATCTCGTGCCCAATCGTCGGCTCCCATTTCATGGTATGCCTTGGCTTGGAAGTACAAGGCATCCGAGGCGGCCGGCTTATCGGGGTAGGTGTTGATGACTTGCCCGAACCGGTGAGCGGCGGCAAGATATGAACCCCGTCTGTAATAGAATTGTCCCACAAAGAGATGCATCCGAGCGATCCAATCGTGACACTCCTCAAGTTTTTGCTGCGCTTGCGCATCGTACCGGCTGGCGGGAAAATCTCTTCGCATCTGTTCGAACGCCGCGATGGCCTTCTGCATCGGTTCGGGATCCCGATCGAAGGTCTTTGCCATCATGACATGAATTTCCCCGATCCTGAAAGCCGCATAGGGTGCCAGCACGTGATTGCGATGGAGGTCCATGAAGTGGTTGTACTCGACTAAGGCCTCCGCATATTCCTCTTTCTCAAAATACGCTTCCCCCCGTTTCATGATGACATTGGGGTGGTAATGGTTGTCGACGGTATCACCGATGAAAATTTGTTCGTCCGTTCCACTGATGGCTTTCTTAATCCCGCTCCGTACGTCGCCGGGGGTTATATCACCGGCACAGGAGACCAAGAAGAGAGATCCGAGGGTCAGACACCCGACCAGCCGAACAGGCGAAACTGTGGAGGGTGCAGAAATATTGGGAGATAAACCGATAGGAATCATATGTGACACACATAGCAAGGAAAGAGGAAAAAATCAATCACATGGTTCGTTTGGTTGACCAGCCGGGTGCTGCTCCCTATAATCCGGCCTCTCGACAGCAGATCGAACAGTTTTGTGAGAAGTGATCGTGGTTTAAGAAGATGATCCGACCGCAGATCATTGGAACAGGCAGCTATCTTCCGTCCCGTGTCGTCACCAACGAAGAGATCGCCGGGATGACCGGGGCCTCTCCCGCTGGTATTGAGCGACTCACCGGTATTCGGATGCGTCGTTGGGCTGCGGAGCATGAGGCGTCTTCCGACTTGGCGATTGCCGCAGGGCGTCGCGCCCTCGATGCCGCAGGGTGCGCGCCTTCCTCCATCGATGCCATTATCGTCTCCACCACGTCCCCTGATATGGCCTTCCCATCAACCGCGTGCGCCGTCCAGCGAGGTCTGGGATGTAAGCAGGTTGGAGCTTTTGACGTATCCGCCTCCTGTTCGGGGTTTTTGTACGGTCTTTCCATGGCGCAGGCTATGATTCAGAGCGCTCAGGCGCGGACCTGCCTCGTGATCGCTTCAGAGGTGAAGTCGCGATCGCTCGATCACCAGGATGACGCGACAACACTATTATTCGGAGACGGAGCCGGGGCCGTTGTCGTCCGAGGCGAAGAAGTTCGATGTCCAGAGTGGCGAGGGATTCTCTGCGTCAAGTTATACGCCGATGGGGAGCACCACGGACTCATTCGAGTTCCGAGTGGTGGATCCCGGTTGCCGCTGACGTCCGAGGCGGTAGGAACACGAGGGCATGCGCTTCGCATGCGGGGGGCGCCGCTCTTCCGGTTAGCCGTTCGACGAGTCGAACGCGCTGTGCTGGATATCCTGAAGGAATGCGGCGTCCGTTCCGAGGATATTAGGCAGGTGGTGCTCCATCAGGCGAACGGGCGCATTCTGTCGCACATCGCAGGGCGCTTGGGCATCGGATGCGATCGCCTGGCCTCGGTACTCGAACGATACGGCAACACGTCCTCGGCCTCGCTTCCCATCGCGCTCGATGACGCGGTCCGCAGTGGAAAAATCTCGTCCGGAGATCTGGTGCTGCTCGGCAGTTTTGGCGGAGGCCTGACGTGGGCTACGAGCCTCGTGCGCTGGTAGCAGCTAAGGGGGCTGCATGTTGTTTGCGTCATTCCACTGGACCGGGGGTTGATGGTCGGGGTTGAATGGGGAGGCGAACGACAAATCGGCTGCCCCGCGGGCGATTGGCCTCCACCCAGACCTGTCCTCCGTGTCCTTCGACGATGTGTTTGACGATGGCTAATCCCAATCCGGTTCCCCCTAGTTCGCGAGATCGCGCCTTATCGACACGGTAAAAACGCTCGAACACACGTGGCCTATCCTGTTCAGGGATCCCGATGCCGGTATCCGCAACACTGATATCGATCGCATTCGCCAGAGGCTCGGGTTTCCCGAGAGGGGAGACCAACGTCGCACCGACCGTGATCCTCCCGCCCTTCGGGGTATACTTGATCGCGTTATCGAGTAGGTTAGAGAGAACCTGGACGAGCCGACCTTCGTCTCCTCTCACCGACGGGAGCTCCGCATCGATCGATGTGGTGAGATGATGGTGAGACTTGTCGGCGATCGGCTTGACGACCGAAAATGCGCGCTCCACCAAAGACTTCAGCTCAATCGGTTCTTCCTTGAACGAGATGCCGCCTGATTCGATTTTTGAGAGTTCGAGCAGGTCTTCGATGATCAGGTTCAATCGATCGCTTTGCTTGAGGATGATGTCTAAAAACTTCGTGGACGCCGCCGGATCGTCCTTGGCACCGTCGAGCAAGGCTTCCACATAACCCTTGATGGACGTGAGCGGCGTGCGAAGTTCGTGCGAGACGTTCGCCACGAAATCTTTCCGGATCTTCTCCAATCGGCGAAGATCCGTAATGTCGTGGAAGACCAGCACCACGCACGCCTCGTTTTCTCGCCTCCCTCCCGCAGGAGATGCTTCAATCTGTAGGCATCGCCCCGTCAACGGCAACACGATTTCATCTTGATGATGCGCCGGCGAGCGCAGAATGATGGCCACCAATTCATTGAGCTGTTGATGGCGAAACAGGTCGGTATAGGGACGGCCACGCACTTCCACACGAGAGATATCGAACATCCGTTCCAACGCAGGGTTGACCTGCAGGACGTGGCCCCGATAGTCCAAGACCATAACGCCTTCAACCATCGATGTCAGCACTGCCAGGAGCTGAGCCCGATCTTCCGCCAACTCGTCGATCTTGGCCTGAAGGTGGTCAGCCGCACGATTCAGCGTGGAGGCCAGGAGGCCCACTTCATCGTGTGCGGTTGTTCTGATGTGGAGCGCGAGGTTGCCGGCATTCAGTCGCCGGGCAGCCGACACGATGTCCGATAGCGGCTTGGTAATGCTGTATGTCAGCCAGACACTGAGCGTAAAGGCGACGAGGAACCCTGTTCCAAAGGCGAGACCAAGATGCGTCCGCGTTTCCGAGAGCTCACGGTCAAGTCCAGCCATCGGGAGTCCCACACGCACAACGAGTGGTGACGTATCCAGGGCCGTCCTCATGAGGACGGCCCGATACATCGTCCGTTCACCGGTTGTGCGGCTGGAGCGGACATCCTGCCCCTGCCCGGTGGACAACGCGTGGTCGATCTCGGGCCTGGACTTGTGGTTTCCAAGTGTGGAAAGGTCGGCATCCTGTACCGCGCTGTCGGCAAGGACAGTTCCGTCTACGGCGATTAATGTCACCCGGGCCGCGGCTCGATTGCCGAGATCGCGCGTGGTGTCCCGGAGCTGAGCGAGGGGGAGAGAGGACCGATCTGCGGTAAAGAAGGACTGGAACCCATATTCGACGAGTTTGGTTTTCGTCTCAAGGGTCTGGCCCAGTTGCGCCAGTTGCTGTCTTTCGAGAGCGTGAATCGCCATCACGCCGGCAACGAGCAGGCCACACGCCACTGCCAGCAGCGTTCCGATCATGACCTTCCAGCGGATCGACCACGTCATCCTGGCTCGTCGGCGTCTTTCAGTTTGTACCCAAGTGATTTGACCGAGACGATGGCTTCTTCAAGGAGCGGCAGTTTCAGTTTTAACCGGCGGATGTGAACATCGACCGTTCTGGTTGTTCCATAGTAGTCGTAGCCCCAGATGGCGTTGAGCAGCACCTCGCGGGTGAGCACGCGGCCTCTATGGCGGAGCAAATGTTCGAGCAAGCCGAATTCTTTCGTGGTCAGGGTCACCTCGTGTTGATCAAGGCTGACCTCATGTCTGGAGAGATTCATCGTGAGCGCTTGATAACGATAGAGGTCAGGCTCGGTGTCAGTTGTCCGTTCGACTCGCCGGAGGAGAGCTTTAAGGCGGGCGACCAGTGTTTTCGGACTGAAGGGCTTGGTGACATAGTCATCTGCTCCTAGTTCGAGCCCGACAATCGTGTCCGATTCTTCGGCCTTGGCTGTCAGCATGACGATCGGGAGCATCGCGGTATCGGGAGCGGAACGCAGGCGCTTGCAGACTTCCAGCCCGTCCATTTCCGGCAACATGAGATCAAGGACGACCAGATCGGGCATATCTTCCGTGACTTTCTTCAAGGCTTCGAGCCCGGTCATGGCGACGACGGTTCGAAAGCCTTCTTTCTCCAGATAATGTTTGAGGAGATGCAAGATGTCGCCTTCATCTTCGACGATCAGGATTTTCTTGTGAGTCATACTACTCATGCAGGCGTCTCAGCCTACGGGGGAGGGAAGAAGCTGTCAAGTCACCGTGGGGAGGAGGTGGTTAAGAATGCCGCACTGTCCTGCAGATTACTTATAGGCGACTGCCGCGCTCGACGGGCCTGCAAGATGAATGACCTCGAACCGCTTGAATCCGACTTCACGGCACCAGCGGCGGAAATCCGCACCTGAATAATCGAACGCATCGCCGAATTCGATAAGCATGTTGAGGGACATGAGTAGCCCCTGGACATTCTCTCGCCGAGCATCATCGATCAGGGCTTCGATGGCCACCAACGCCCCGCCTGGTGGCAGCGCGTCGTAAGCTGAGCGAATCAGATGCATCTTTTTCTCAAGATTCCAGTCATGCAGGATCATGCCCATCGTGATGAGGTCTGCCTTCGGTAGCCGGTCCTTGAAAAAATCGCCGGACGTGGTGCGCACGCGACTCTCCAAACCGGCGTCGGCGATGTGTTGCTTCGCGATTGGCTCGACGACCGGCAGATCGTAGCTCGTGCACGTGAGATGCGGGTGTCTTTTTGCTACTTCAATGCTGAGGAGGCCGGTCGCGCCGCCGACGTCGCACAGAGTTGTGAACTTGGAGAAGTCGAACTTCTCCGCAAACGCCTCGAAATTGACCCGTGAAACGCCTGTCATCGCGCCCATGAATTGTTCCAGCCTGGGCAGGTCGGAATAGAGCTCTTCAAACATTCCTTTCTGCCTGTGTTTCACCTCATTTTGTGGTCGGCCCGTTCGCAGGGCTTCGGGCAGATCGTTCCAAAACTTGAACAGCCGCGCATTAAGCATAGCCAGAATGCCTCCAATATACCGTGGACTCGCGGCATCGAGGAACATGGCGCCTTCCGGCGTATTGAAATACTTGGCATCTGGGCCATCGCCTGCACGGTCGAGAAAGTTCATCGCCACGAGCGCATCAAAAAAGTCTGGATTCGCCCGTGGATGGAATCGCAATTCTTTGCCCAACTCTTCCCCTGTAAGGCGACGGCTGCCGAGCGCGGTGAACAGGCCAACCTCGACGGCTGTGAGCAAGACTTTTGAGCCCCAAAAGCTGAAGGCCGTTTGCAAGATAGCGGAAGGATCCGGAGTAAGATTCATGTGGCAGCATATTCCTTACGGATAGAGACGAGTTACGCATCCCTTCTGATTACCGACCTGCTCGACTCCTCCCTCGTATGTCCACGAGAATTCCGCAGAGATCGATGAACACCCGTATGTTTCCTGCGGTGTCCTTCCGCGCGACCGTGAACATGAGGTCGGACCCGGGATCTGCGTACAGAGTTGTTTCCTGGCTTCCGAAATACCGTGCCGGGAATTCGGGCTCGTCGATTTCTGCAATCCCGGTCGGCGCCACCGGATAGATGCCGGCTCGCGATCCTGTTGTCACGTGGATAGCGTAAAAGAGAGGCTGATGTGGTTGTCCAAATCCGTTGATTCCGAGAAATTTGACATGGAACCGTTTGTTGGCGGGAACGGTAGAGATGACGACTTCCTTGATGCTTTCTCCGCCGCTCAGGTTGACGACCGCTCCTGTTTGAAAAGGTCGTTGGGCCATATGCAGCGCCTCCTTCTCTCAACAATCAGTCACAGCTGTGAGGGTATCAACAGACAGTGAGCGTACGGGGGAGGGATGAGAGAGTCAAGGGGATGCGGATGAAGTCGGGCATCCCGTGCGTGTCCCTGTGTCGGAAGACGTGCTTTTGCAGATTGTCTGATCGGCATCAAGAACCGCAACGCGGGCTGTGAGGCCACCGTTACGTTGGATCAGGGGACTACGTTTCGTAGGCTGTAGTTATGGTATTGCATTATGTGAGTAAGGGTATCCGACCACGGTGAGTCTTATATCGTCGGAAAGATTGTAAACCCTTCCCGACGTGCTGCGTCTCGGAGCCGCTGATCAAGACATACAAACCCATGCTGGCTTGGGTCACCTTGACACCAGACAAGTGCCGCGGCCAGCTGCAGCGCATCCGCAGCCCGCAAAGGATGAAGACGCACGACCCGACCAGCCTGTTCCCGTACCACATTCGTGGGCTCTACTTCCGTCCACACACGCTGAAGCGTTCGGAGAAGTAGCCGGGCCTGTTCCTCCTCGACTTCAGTGAGCGTGTCTTCCCGTCGCAACCGAGCCAGTGCCGAAAAACACTCGACCGGGGTTCCCCACCAGGCGACGATAGCTTCATCTTCCCCAACGAGCTTCTTGAGGACCTTGGACTGGCGCTCAATCAAGCAGAGCGGGAGTATCGCCGACGAATCCCAGAACTTCATCGCCCCTCAGCACGATCCTCCAAGAGAGCGGCAAGTGCCTGTCCCTTGCGATCCCGCGGCCGAGGCATCGTCCAAAACCCCGCCGGCAACTTGCCGGACCCGATGCGCACTAATCCCGCACGAGCCAAGTCCCGCAGATGCGCCCCTCCATCGTGTGCGTCATCCTCGGTCGACACCGGCACCAGCTTGGCTACAGGTTTTCCTCGCTCCATCACCAACAGCTCTTCTCCTGCCTTCACTTTCGCGAGGCAGGCACTAAGTGTCGCCTTGATCGTTGAAACCGCCGCACGTTTCATTTTGAGACCTCCCTGGCATGATTCATGTGACTACTATAGTCAGATACACATGACCTAGCAAGGCTAATTCGAGTATAAGGCCGAGGGGCTGACTATGGACTCACGGTTCATCCGATACCCCACAAACTCGCACCGTCGCTCCGACCCACCTGGGCAGGTATGGGTCGTTGCGCATGTCGGACCCCACCATGTATGTAAAGCTATCGGATCCCATTACTCAGTTCTCAGTAGTTGCCAGATGAAGGAGGCGAAATGACAGAGGAAGAAAGAGCCTTTCTGGAGAAAGAGCCTTTCTGGAAGGTGAAATCAATCGCCAGTACCAATGGTACAACCGGGGATCCAAACTATGGAGTGCCGTTCATCACTGGTCGCTCGCGGTGTCAGCTTTGTTGAGTGCCCTTGCGACGTTGGTGCTCAAGTCAGAATGGATTCAAACTTTAGTCGTGACCTATCGGGACGACGTTGCGGCCGGTTTAGCAGCAGCGGCGACACTGGTGACGACCCTGGCCGCCTCCGGCGGGTTTGGAAGGAAGTGGCAGGCCAACAGACGAAGCCGTGGGCGAATGGATCAAGTTAAAATTGACTTTTCGAACCCAAAGGCTGACCCTGAGAAAATCCGCGAGGAGCTAAAGAATATAATCAAGGAGCATGATGATTCGATCATTGGCTCCGCTTCCAAATAGCATAGCTATTACGACACAGCATTCGAACGCACCTGTGCCTAGAAATAGGAACAACGGCGTCAGTCGGTCCTGATCGTGGGCGATACGAATCTCCTGATCTATTTGCATATCCAGTGGCAGCACCATATGGTCGGTCAGAGGTGTTTGGTTGCAAAACCTGCCGGGCCTATGCACACGCATGGCGTCGATTGAGCCGTCCTGTTTTTCAAGCGGCTCCTTTAGACGTGGCGGCATTGATGGCCGTTAGCGAGACGAGCCTTGTGAGCCCGATCTGGACTTCCGCTCTTCAAACCAAGGCGGAGGATCTCCCACTTGTCCCATCGCAGCTGCGACAGCCACCATTTTGAGAAGGAAAGTGATACAAAGTAGAATCACGACTTTTGTAGGGTTCTTGGACGAGCCCTCCTTAATACTCTCAAGAAGCGAATCAATAATGGGGGGGAGTTTTAAGATGGGTGGCACCGAATTTGCGTCAAGAAGTAGAGCGAGAGCCGCGGCGAACGTCTGTGGGTCGTAATCCGGACTGGAAAAACTAGCGAACATTGCCCCTACCGTGGCAGCTATTCCCGCAGCAGCGATAGACGCGCAAATAAACGGATGCTTCTCCGATAGTCCCGTTTCACAATGGGTTGACGCCAATAATAGACAAAATCCCAACAGTTCAATGAAACCCCACATGCCAATCCGAAGATTCGACAGCTCGCGACTTCCTTCCCCTCGCCCCGTCTCACCCACAGCCATGACCGTCCCTGACTCGTGGTTGATTACCCACATCGCTACGGTGCCGCCGTCGGTCGGGACGAGCCGGATGTAGTCGATATACTGGTCGGCCACTCGGCGCAAGCGAGCGGCGTCTTCAGGGCTGAATCGCTTCGCGATTTCTTCGGGAATGCCGCCTCCGCCTGTGTATCGATCCATAAGGTGCAAAGGGCGCCCCTGTAGCTGGGCAAACGCGGACTGATCATAGGCAAGGGCTTCGTTAGCAGAGAGCCACAGGCTAGAGCGTACGACGGACGACACCAGCCTTGGGTTCCCTTCCGAAATTCGCAGTTGATTCAAGCCAGGCGGGATATCAATCCGTGAGATCAGGGCGTTGTCTTGTGGTTGTTCCGTGGACACCAGAATGCGGAGGCCTTGAGGGACGACATTCGGATCGCTATACGAGACTGGCGGTGGGGCGAGTAACTGAGCAAGATCCATAGGATATCGATAGACCTTTGCAGCTGCAGCCTTGAAGGCCTGTACATCGTCCTTGGTCCATTTCTTTGCCACCAATGGCTCCATTGACTGAAACGAAGTGACGACATCGTCCAATACCGCACTGAGTGTCGGCGACGCTGGTTCTACCGTCACGGTAGTAAGCCCGTTCAGTGCATTCTGAGCCTCGGCGATCAACGTCGGATCGAATGGATCCTGGGATATGGATCCCCCGGGGCTCCACTGAATGCCACCTAGATGCCGTCGCTCAGTGATGCCACCGACAGAAATCGTGAGGTACAGTCCAGTGACGGAAGTGGGCGGCACACGTTCCTTCTCGGCGGGAACTGGGTAGTTAACTGAAGTGCGGATCTGAGGGCGCTTTTTCAGCGCCACTTGGACGGTCCTGGGATTGGGTCCTTCAGGCTTCGCTTTATAATGAAAACGATAAGAATAGGCCCTCTGCTTTTTCGTGGCTTTTACAACCAGATCCATCAGCGTGTGTTTTAATGTTGGGTCTGTAGCTAAGAAGCGGCGCCCTCCAGTTGCCGTCATAAAATCGGAGAGGACGCTCTCGTTAACCTTGCCGGTGGTGATCGCAATGATGGGGGGGCGTTGGCTCTCGCGAGTCGCGCTTTTGCAGCCGGTGCTTCGGCAGCGTCGGTTGCATCGAAATCGCTCACCACGAGAATAGCAGCTGGTCCGTCGTCGAGGGCGCCACTTGTGAACGAACTCCACAAGACGCTCCAAGAAAAATGCCCCATGTTTTTCGTAAGACCTTCGACGGAAGGAGTCTGCCAGCCATATTCCGATGTCCCATCTCCGAACCCGATCACTTGAACGTCAAACGGCTGATCGGCCGCCGCATCGACCAATGCTTGTGAAAGAGTACGATTGAAGGAAGCCAAGCCTTCGGCAGATCCGAATGACTCTGTAACACTACCGCTCCCATCGTAGAGAACCAGAACTCGCGGCTTGCGTTGGACTTGTCGATTGGCCACCAAGATCGGCTGGGACGGTTGACCTCCCTCAGAAACCTGGAACGCGGACATCCCTAACCCATCGATCGCCTGACCCTTCGCGTCTGTAACAGACAGCATGACTTCAATATCTGGAAAGGATGAGGCATTCACTGCCGCTTCTAGTTTGGCAACGCGGTGACTCTCTGCTTCTGATTGATTCTCGTCTAGCGCCACAATGGCAGGATCCTTGGCCGGTTCTTTGATTGACGTATCGACCAGCACTTCCCCGTCAATCGTAAAGAGTGAACCTGTCGCAATTAACGGCATGGCCGCCTGATTAGGCGTTGCAGTCGGATCTGATGCGTTCGCCGTGGAAGTTTTCGGAGCCTGCTGCTCAAGATCAAATTGACGCATATCGAGTTCACCGGTGGGCCGAGGCTGAACTTTGATAAAGGGGATACGAGCCGGGTAGGAGGACAAGGGTGCTCGGAGCAGCGCGTCGCTTCCTTGTGGCGGTGGAAACAATATTTGCACTTGGCGGCCAACCACATCCTTCACCGGCCAGGAGGCCTTAACCAATTCAGCGACACGGGGCCGCCCGGCTCCCGGACGCGGATTCAGAAACGCCGACACGGAAAATTCTATGGTCGGCAGTGGATACCCCGACAGCATGTCTAATTTGGTCGCATCTCCCAAATTGGTCCGTATTGCCGTTGATCCCAGTGCAACAAGCACAGCCGTCGTCTCGTTATCGATGGTCACAACTGGGATGCGGCGAGGAACAGGCAGCTGATAGTCCGGGAGCTTGTCCATCTTTCCATCGATGGCTGCTGTAATGACCTTGGCTGTGGCCTCCACTAGTGCAGCTGGGTCGGCGTCCTTCCCAAAACCTGTGGACTGCGCGGGCTCCGCTTGCTGCCCTTCACTGGCAGTCTGAGCTTTCTCTCCACCTTTTTCCCGAGCATCACTCTCCTTCTGAATGGCGTCCACCATTGCCTTCAAACTGTCCTCGCCTACGGAAAACTCATGCGGCCGCCTGCGGTACAGCTCTTTGGCGGTGAATTCGGAAGGAGTATCGATCATTCGGACCTTTGCTGGAATGCCAGCCGCTCCTAACAAGGCCGCCATGAGTTCGGCGCGATCTCGGAGTGTACCTGCTCCCGCTCGTAACGTGCCCTCGATGCCCCACCGTGAGGTAAAAACGCCATCGTCATTTGCCTGGAACCCCGGCAGTACGGTGATATGATCGCGAACGAACTCGGCGATGCACTTGGGATTCCTGCTGGCGACCACTTCCTCAGCTCGCGCCTGAAGGTGATCGGGACTCGAACGAATGAGTGTTCGGAGCTGTGAGAGCGAGAGGGGAGATGTGATCTGTAAGGGTGGAGGAGAGGTTGGCTTCGTACATTCAGGGCTGGTTTTGCTACAAGCTTGTAAACTAAAACCTGCAATCGATGTCACACCAAATGCGCCTAGCACTCGAAGAAGATCTCGACGAGAGATGTCTGAGCCCGGACTGCCGGCGTTTCCGCCTTTTGGATCGAGGGGTAGATATGAACCGTCACCTGTAGCCAATCTTTTATCAGCAAGCATATTGCTCCCTTTTGCTGAGTTCAAAAACACGCTTCCGCCTTGCGGATAGGTCGAGCTTGATCCTTCGCCATGGGGAAAACGCAGTCACCTTGACGACTTTCCTAAAGCCGCACCGTTATATGCTGACGTGGTCGAGAGTGCAATGCTCTTGGCCTTGCTGACATGCTATGCCTCTCATATTCCCCGAACGACTCTTTGCCACTCCGGTTAGGGGGTGCTTAAGGAAATGGAGTGGATGCTCTGTCGAAGCACAGGTTCTATTTTTGGAAAGTCGTCTTTGGGGCAACTAAAATTCATGAACAGCGATTTTTGGACCAGCGGAATCCACAGGAAAATATTGTGGGTGTCGTGATCAGGCCCGGGCGAAACATGCTCGAAATACAGCCAGGATCGACCCTGCCTCTTTATGATGTCGGTCTTTTCCCACACCAGGCCGGGCAGGGATTGGGCCATTGTCGTTTCGACGGTCGACTTCGCTTCAGGTAGTTGGTCTGCTGGAACCGTGATGGCGCGAACCTGGTACGACATCATCACGGTCCGGTCTTCATTGCCTATGGCAAACGTGGGCGGATTGCCCCCTCTGGTGTAGAGAGCCGTTATCTCCCCTTTGGAAAGCGCGGTATAACCGTCCGGCGCTTCAAAGGTGCCGACGTCTGGAATGGAAATCGTCGCGGCACCGGCAAAGCTGCACATGAAGACACTGAAAAAGAAGGAGGCAAAACATATGGAGAGTGTGCCCCTGGCCAGACCATGATTCCCTGACTTGTCTCTGGCCCGAAGAATCTCCACCCATCGCCAGAATGGGGCTTTGTGAATTCTCATATCGTCACCTCCATTAGGGAGTAACTTACAAATGCCACTTCTTAAAGGAGCAAGACCTATACCTGGGATATTTACGAGAGAGAATACTTTGAGAATTAGAAGATCTCGTTATTCGCAGTTTATTTTTTGGCACTTAAAGACCGAGCACTGTGGTGTTGCCTCCGTGAACAGTTGGAAAACTTTTATGATGTATCCAATCCGATTCGCCATCGTGAATCCGATTGGATACGAGAGATTCCTAAGTCAATCTTCTCCAGTCATGCGATCGAGTTTTAGCGGCCGCATTACAAGAGCCTATGCTTCTAAAGAAACAGTGGGTGAAACACATGAATCCAATTTCGCTCACAAACGTGTTTATGCCCTCAGGCAATTCTGTTGACGGACCCTATGGATCTGACGTATCGTGAACGATCAACACTGACCGTGCAGAGACCGCATTGTAGAGCCTGAACGAAGGAGCTACGACCACCATGAAGATATACCTCGCCAATCCCCGTGGGTTTTGCGCCGGTGTCGATCGAGCGATCGAAATCGTGGAGTTGTCGCTCAAGAAGTATGGCGCTCCTATTTATGTGCGTCATGAGATCGTCCACAGCCGTCATGTCGTGAAGTCGCTCAGGCAAAAGGGGGCGGTCTTTGTGGAAGAGTTGAACGAGGTCCCGGAAGGGTCGGTCGTCATCTTCAGCGCGCACGGTGTGGCCAAGTCCGTGTGGGAAGAAGCGCGTCGACGCCGGTTGCATGTGATCGATGCGACCTGTCCGTTGGTGATCAAAGTTCACAATGAGGTGAATCGCGACTATACGCAGGGGTATGAGCTGATTCTTATCGGTCATGCCGGTCATCCGGAAGTGATCGGGACACTGGGCCAAGTTCCCGACAAGTTTCACCTGGTGTCGTCTGTCGGCGATGTGGAAAAGCTACAAGTGGAGAGCACGGTCAACCTGTCGTATGTCACACAAACGACGCTGAGCGTGGATGAATGTCGAGATATTGTCGGTGCGCTGCATGAGCGGTTTCCTAGGATCAAAGGGCCGCATCAGGAAGATATCTGCTACGCGACGCAGAACCGGCAGAATGCCGTCAAGGAACTATCCCGTCTCGTAGACGTCATTCTGGTCATCGGCTCGCCGAACAGCTCCAATTCCAACCGGTTGCGGGAACTGGGAGAGCAGTGCGGCATCCCGTCCTATCTCATCGATTCAGCTGCGGATATCAATCCGGTGTGGCTGCAAGGGGCCAAGGCGGTCGGAATTGCCGCCGGCGCGTCGGCGCCTGAAATTCTTGTGACTGAAGTGGTGGCGTTCTTGAAAATGTCGGAACCGTCCGAGGTTGAAGAGCTCACGGTCATCGAGGAAGATGTCGAGTTCCTTCTGCCGAAGGAACTCGTCCAGATAGAGTCTTCCAAAAATTCAGTCGCCAGCATGGCCCGCTAATCCATCGCGGATAATGTCCTCGTAATCGTCAGTTGCATGGGTTTAAGGGGTGAAACCTATCGCCCTTACCACCCCAGATTTACCCTCGAAAGAACCCCATGAATTGTAGGGGCAACACATGCCTACCCTATCGGCTGTGTTTTATTTTGATTTCTTGAAACCCCTGTGATACAAGGGCCCGAAATTTTTGTTTCCTTATTAGGACTGTTCTACGCGCGCATGAAAAGGTGAATCGATGCATTTGAAGTCGCTAAATATGTTGGGCTTTAAGTCGTTCGCGGAGGCGAAGATCGAATTCCCTGAAGGGGTCACTGCGGTCGTGGGACCCAATGGAAGCGGGAAGAGCAACGTCGTCGATGCCATCCTGTGGGTGCTGGGGGAGCAGAGCACCAAGACACTTAGAAGCGAAAAGATGGAGGATGTTATTTTTAACGGCACCGAAGTCCGCAAGCCGCTGGGAATGGCGGAGGTCTCTCTGGTCATCGGTGGGTTGGATCAAGCGACCATGAAACTGGATGGAAACTCTGGGCTTCCGAGTGAACTGACTGAAGTTCAGGAGTTGATGATTACCCGCCGGCTGTATCGCAACGGGGAAAGTGAGTATCTCATCAACAAGATTCACTGTCGCCTGAAAGACATCCGTAGTCTATTGCTTGATACGCGTGCCGGGAGCAAAGGGCACACGGTGATCGCCCAGGGGCAGATCGATCAGATCTTGAACGCCTCTCCGCAAGATCGGCGTGAGCTCATCGAGGAAACGGCCGGGATCGTTCGCTATAAGAAGCAGAAGGCGGAGGCGTTGCGAAAGCTCGACGCGACGCAGCAAAATTTGTTGCGTGTTCGGGATATTGTGGCGGAGGTCAAGAAGCAGCTCAATTCTCTGGAACGTCAAGCGCGCCAAGCTCGCACCTATCAAACCTTGCAAGGTGAAGCGCGTGAGATCGAAGTGACCTTGTTAACGAGGGAGTTCAGAGCACTGCGAGAGACGTTGCAGGAGGTCGAGGGCGAGGTCTTAAGCCTGGATCAGCACGAATCTGAGAAGGCTGCTGAGCAGGCTCGACTTGCGATAGACCTCGAACAGGCGCGTCTCGACGTGATCGCCACGACCGACTCCATGGGAAAGATTCGGGAAGAGTTGGCGGGTGTGGAGCAGCAGCAGGCGCAGGCGCTCACGGCGGCGGAGGTTGAACGCAATCGGGGGCAGTTATTCGGTCAACAACAAATTCAGGAGTCGGCTGAACTTGAAGAACTCCTCCGCTCGCAGGAGCATGTGGCCGGCACACTTCAGACTATTGAGTCGTCATTGCTCAGGCTCGAAGAGGAGCTGACGCTTCGAAATCAGGCGCTCGATGAGCTTGATCAGGAGATGACGCGATTGCTCGATCAGCGTGCCGCGGCGGTCGCAGAGGAAGAGCGAGGACGCAAAGATGTGCTGCAACTGGCCGTGTTGGTTGCCAACACCGAGCAGAGCGTCTCGCAGTTAGTAAAGCGAATGGAAGATGTCATTCACCGAGCCACCCGGTTGACGGCGGAGCGGGATGAGCTGCGGAGTCAACGTGAATCCTCGGTCGCACGTCACGAAACGTTGCGCGAAGAATACGGAAACGCGGACCGCCTTGTGGCGACGCTACATGCGGACCAGCGTACCGTGAAAGAAGAAGCGGCTCAAGCGATCGGGCTTGCGCAGTCATTGGACCACATTATCCTGCGGCGCTCCGAAGAGCTCGCCGGGCTTGAGTCGCGCCTAGAGGCGCTGCAAAGCGTCGTCCGTGAGGAAATGGGGTACGGCCGACAAGGAGCCGATCAAGGGCCGGCTCTGAAGTCTTGTGAGGGGGTGCGGGACGCCGTCGCTGAATGGTTGGTGATTCCATCGGGGATGGAGCGTGCAATCGAAGCGGTGCTTGGGGAGCGTGTTCGAGGGTGGTTTGTCGATGAACCGTCCGTCGGGCGACGATTGATCCGGTTTCTCCATGAAGAGACTTTGGGGCGAGGCAGTTTTATCCCGCAGCAGCCACGTTGGGAAGGAAGCCACGTGCACGACTGGTGGACGAAGATCGCCACGGAGCCGGGAGTCGTCGGGAGAGCGGTGGATCTGGTTCAGACCAATCCGGATCGAGCGGTTGCCCGCGACTCGTTATTTGATCGAGTCGTGATCGTTCGCTCGCTGGACCATGCGATTGAGTTGTGGGAGCGCCATGCCTGGAGTGCTCCGAACGGTCCGATCCTGGCGACGCTGGACGGTGAAGTAGTAGATGCCTCCGGTATCGTGACCGGTGGACATGTGGAAGGCACGCCTGGGCTGCTCGAGCGACGCCGAGAGGTACTCGACCTTGAAACCAAGCGGGAAGCGATTGAGGCGGAGCTTGGTCAGAATAAGCAGCAGCGAGAAATCGTGCATGCTCAGATCCAGGAGTTGACCGAGCGCGACCGTCAGCTCGGAGAATCGCTGCGTGAAGCCGAAATGCGAAATCTGTCGTTGCGTAAAGATGAAGAAACGCTCCAGCATATGCTGGCCGATCTTGAGCATAGACTCGATGCGGTGGAGGCTGAGCTTCGGGAAGGTCTGACGGAACGTGAGCAGTTGGAACAAGAATCACAGTCGGTTCAAGCCCAATTAAGTCAGTGGATCGCAGAAAAAACCGGCCAAGACACGTTGTTAGCGAGAACGCGTGAGAGGCTTGGGTTGCTCGATCACAACCTGCGATCGCATCAGGGTCGGGTCACAGACGCGAGGTTGGCGGCTGAGGGGCTCCGGGCGAAACGAGAGCATGAACAGCTGAATCGAGCGCGGGTGACGCAGCAGATTCAAGAAACGGACGATCGACGCAGGGTATTGGGCGAGCATCTCGACAGTCTGAACGGTCTGATCAAGCAGAGCCGAGCCGAGCAAACCCGTCAAGAGGAGCTATGCCGGGAACTTGGTGTGACTGCAGACCAATTCAAGGGTAAACTGGTCGCCGCTCAGGAACAACACGCGCAACAAATGGCGGATAGCCGGGCTTTGGAGAACCGTCTCGAAGAGTCACGACGAGGCATGTCCACGATCCGCGACGCGCGCATGACGGTGGAGGTCCGGCGCGCTGAAATTCGTACGCAACTGGGCACGGTCGAAAGTACCTTGGCAGGGACCTATCAACAGGATCCGGCGGCGCTGATCGCTGTTTCTTCGGTATCGAACGAGGCGGCGACGGAGACTGATGTTGTGCCTGCGCAGGATACTACCGAACGATCCGATGCCGAGCTGAAAGAGCAGTTGCAGAAGCTCCGTGAGCGGCTTGATCGCATGGGGCCGATCAATTTGGCGGCCATCAGTGAGCACCAGGAACTTGAGGAGCGGCACAAATTCCTTTCGGCTCAGGAACAAGACTTGTCGAACTCGATCGCGTCGCTCAAGGAAATCATTCAACGGATTCAACGGACAACGAAAGAAATGTTCGCGACGACCTATGATGAACTGCAGCGGAAGTTTACCGAAGTATTCAGTCAGTTTTTCCCCGGCGGGCGAGCTGAGCTGCAGTTGGTCGAAGATCTTCCGTCGGAAAACGGGGAGCCGTCCGCTAGTGATGAGCCGGGCATCGAGATCGTCGCGCAGCCGCCTGGAAAACGGCTGAAGAGCATTACCATGCTATCGGGCGGCGAAAAGACTCTTACGGCGATGGCGTTGCTGTTTGCGAGTTTTCTCATCAGGCCGACGCCCTTCTGCCTATTGGACGAAATCGACGCCCCGCTCGATGAAGAAAATATCGGGCGGTTTACGGCGGTCTTAAAGGATCTGGCACGGAATGCCCAATTCCTCGTCATTACCCATAACAAACGGACGATGAGCATCGCGGACTCCCTCTTCGGGGTGACGATGGAAGAAGCGGGTGTCTCGAAGCTTGTGTCTGTGAGGCTCGGAGATCTGCAGCCAGCCTAACGGGATTCGCCGCCGGAAATTACCCCCGTGCATATTCTCTTCGCTCGACGAGAACAAAACACCGGCGTATTTGATCCATCACGGTCGGGTGGGGGGGTGAATTCTGTTTATGCTTCTTTCAGCTGAATCGTCTCGACACGGACCTTGGCGACTCCTTGGTCGACGAATCCAAGCTGCTCGGCGGCTCCCCAGCTCACATCGATGATCCTTTTTCCGGAATCAGGATTGTGCCGGCTGGGGAACGGGCCACGGTCATTCACGCGTACAATGATCGACCGGCCATTTTCTAGATTCGTCACCTGAACGTGTATCGGCAGTGGTAGATACTTATGGGCCGCCGTCAGGGATCTAGGGTTGAATAGCTCGCCGTTGGCCGTCATGTGCCCACCTTTTTGACGTCTTGTTTCTTCCCCATACCATGATGCCAAGCCGGTCTCTTTGTAGGTTTGTGCGGTGGCGAGCGTCATCGGCACATAGCGATGGCCGTTGATGGTGTACGGAGCAGCTTTCACCCGTCCAAGACGAATCGCTTCCTTGACCGGGAGCCCATCGATCGTCTCGATGTCGTCACTCATTAAGGGATACTCCATTGGGGCACGGACGACCTCAAAGGTGAATTTTCCTATCTGATACACAAGTTTGGTGGCCCCCGCTGTAAATTGATAGGTTCCTCGGACAACCCATATCGTGCCTTTGACCGTCTTCTTGACGACTCGATAGCTGGCCTTGATCGCAGAAAAAGACGCATCGATCACTGAGCAGGACGCGAGCGTCAGAAGGGTCGGGAAGAGAACCTGAAGGAGGGCGAGCCTATTCGACGGACAAGCCTTCATGGGAGGAGGCAATCGCTGGACCTCCCTCACGACAAGTTCTCCAAGATGGAGTGGAGGAATTCTCACGTAAATTGCGTCGGCTCCATGACTCCTGTTTAACACCATAAGTGCGGCTTATACCACTGCCTTGTTTGGAAAGGTCGCGATGCAGGACGACGACGATTTTATGCTCCGACTCAGAAAAGGCGTGCTCGGCATCTGGCATTCGGGAAAATACATGTACATTAGGCACTTCCCATTTCTCTTGCTTGACTCGGTTTTAGGTGTCTGTTATATAGAGCTGTGCTGCGCCTGTGTCCGTTGTGAGGAATCACAATAAGGGAGACCTGCTGTAGATGTCGGTCTTTCGCCTGCCGAAGTTATTTCTTTTGATTCTTAACTATTCATGAATATCATCAAGGCGCTTTTCAACCGCCTCTCCGATAGCCTCCTGACGAACCCACGAGGGGGATTCGACTCTGCGACGGAATACACGCCGATTGCGTCGCTTCGGTTAGTATCGGATAAGCCGGTCGTCTTGCCGCCTTTGGATTCGTCGACGGTCCGCAGACCTATCGGGCATGCCGTCAGCCAACCGGATGCGGTGGATGAAGCCATCAAGCGGAGTCAGTCTTGGTTCTTCAGTAGGCAACATTCGGAAGGGTACTGGGTTGCCGAGTTGGAGGCAGATACGACGCTGACCTCCGAATATTTGATGCTGCGGCGATTTCTCGATCGTGTGGATCCGGAACGGGAGCAAAAAGCTGTCCGATACCTTAGATCGACGCAACTGCCTGATGGTGGATGGCCGATCTATTACGGCGGGCCTGCCGAGATCAGTGCCTCGGTCAAGGCCTATTTTGCGCTCAAGCTGAGTGGTGTATCGGCGGACGAGCCTTTTATGCTCCGAGCCAAAGAACGAATCTTGGGCATGGGGGGCGTGCTTCAGGCCAATGTGTTTACAAAAATCACGCTGGCGTTGTTCGATCAGTATGATTGGGAAGGCGTCCCGCACATGCCCGTTGAGATCATGCTGCTTCCGAAGAAATTCTACTTCAGTATCTATGCGATCTCGTACTGGTCCCGAGCGGTCTTGATTCCCTTACTGATCGTGTTTGCCAACCGGCCGGTCTGCCAGATTCCACGCGAACAAGGCATCGACGAGTTGTATTCGATCCCGCGCGGGGAAGTCCGCTATTGGAAGTATCCTCCGTTCAATAAGGATCAGGCGTGGCTTACGCCGCACAACTTTTTTGTGGCGCTCGATGCCATGTTGAAGCTGTATGACCGAATGCCCATGCGGGCCCTGCGGGAAAAGGCGCTTCATAGGGCCGCCACATGGATGGTGGATCATCTCAAAGGGTCGGGTGGACTCGGGGCGATCTATCCGGCGATGGCGAACTCCATCATGGCGCTCGAGTGCTTGGGTTACAAGGCAGATGATCCTCTGGTCGTCAAGGCCCTTCGAGAAATCGAAGAGTTGGAAGTCTATGATTCCGTGATGGTCGACGGAGAGTTGCTTCCAGGGCTTCATCTACAGCCATGCTGCTCTCCTATTTGGGATACTGCCTTGTTGACCAATGCGCTGGTCGAGGCCGGAATTCCGCAAGATCATCCCGCGCTCCAAAAGGCCGGTCAATATTTGATGTCTCGGCAAGCAAAGACGGTGGGCGACTGGATCATCTCTTCGCCGCATGCGGAACCGGGTGGTTGGTACTTCCAGTTCGAGAACGAGCTGTATCCGGATGTGGATGATTCCGCCGTGGTCATTATGGCCTTGTCGAAATTGAAGATCCCCGATCAAGCGAGGGATGTCGAAGAGTCCATTCGTCGCGGCATGCGGTGGGTATTGGCCATGCAAGGGTCCGATGGCGGTTGGGGTGCGTACGATAAAGATAACAACCGTGTGGTCTTCAACTACATACCATTCGCGGATCATAAGGCGTTGTTGGACCCGAGTACTTCCGATTTGGCCGGGCGATGTTTGGAGATGCTCGGCGCATTGGGGTATGACAAAACTCACCCTGCTGCGGACCGAGCTCTGGCTTTCCTGAAAAAAGAGCAGGAAGAAGACGGCAGCTGGTATGGACGGTGGGGTGTCAATTACATTTATGGGACGTGGTCCGTCCTGGCTGGTCTGAGAGCCATCGGGGAAGATCTCTCGGCGCCCTATATTCGCCGGGCTGTGTCCTGGTTGGAGTCAAAACAGAATGCCGACGGCGGATGGGGGGAGTCCTGCCTGTCATATAAAGATGCCGAGCATCACGGGCAAGGAGAAAGCACGCCTTCACAAACCGCATGGGCATTGATGGCGTTGATGTCGGCTGGCGCGATCGATTCGTTTAGCGTGGCGCGCGGGGTGCAATTCCTGGTTCGTCACCAAAAGAAGGACGGATCGTGGGAAGAGATTATGCACACCGGGACAGGATTCCCTCGGGTGTTTTATCTTCGGTATCATTGGTATTGTCAGTATTTTCCCTTGTGGGCTCTGGCGATGTATCGAAACCTGCGTTCTCGAGGGAAAATGCGGGCCGATGAGCTTCGTCGGCACATTCCCAAAACCGACTCGTATCGGTCCGAGCATTGACCTCTCCCGGTGCTCTTCCCGTGCTCTCTTTCCGAGCCGTGCCGCCTAAACGCATTGCCATTTTCACTGCCACTCCATGGGAAATGAAGGCTGTTCAGGCTGCATTTCCTCCTGGAGTGGAGCGACGCCTTGAGGGGCTCTCCGTTCATGTCCACTCCATCGGCATGGGGGAATACTGGTTGGTCCAAACAGGTATGGGTTTGGAGAAGGCGAGACGAAGTGCCCACCGCCTGCTTGTTCAACAATCCCTTGATCTCGTCGTCTCATCGGGATTTGCCTGCGCGCTCGTCGAAGCGGACATTGGAGCGCTTTTGGTGGGCCTCGAAGTCGTGCAGAGAACCGGAGAACGTTCGGAGACGGTACAGTCACAGCCCTTGGCAGTGCCGGGAAATGAACGGAGCCTCGCAGTGAATTTTATGAAGACACTGATACCGCCGGAGCACATCGGTCGGTTTGTCTCCACCGACCGTGTGATCGACCGGGCCAGCGAAAAGCGCGAGTATGCAAGGGAAACCGAGGCCGTCGGTCTCGATATGGAGAGTGCGGCGTTGGCCGCTGAAGCATGTCGGGCACAGGTTCCGTTCGTGGTCATCCGATCTGTTTCGGATCTTCTCGGCGAAGATCTCCCGCTTGACTTCAATCTGTTTCTCAGGCCGACTGGCTGGCTCAAAGGGATTGCAACCGCTCTAACGACTCCGTCAAGCCTGTCGGGGCTGGGTCGACTTCGTCGTCAGAGTCTGGTCGCGGCGCAAGCCTTGACGGATTGTTTTCGACGCTATGCCGCAACCATGGCAGCGGAAACACAACAGCGAGAACTCTCGGGGACGTGACCATGACGCTACTTGAATCTATTGGCCGGTGGGCCCTCGCGTACATAAGCGAAATGGGGCGGATGCTGATCTTTGTGGTTTCGTCCTTTGCATGGCTTGCGCGTCCGCCGCTGCGAATCAATCAGATCGTCAAACAACTCCACTTCATCGGATACAAGTCGACGTTTGTCGTCGTGTTGACCGCAACGTTCACGGGGATGGTGTTGGCTTTGCAGGGGTACCATACACTGCGGAAGTTCGGATCAGAGGGGTTGCTTGGAGCCGCTGTTGCGGTGAGCATGATTCGTGAACTGGGGCCGGTGCTGGCGGCGCTTATGGTGACGGCTCGTGCGGGATCGGCCATGACGGCGGAGATCGGGATCATGCGGATCACGGAACAGATCGATGCGCTTGATACCATGGCCGTCAACCCGCTCCAATATCTGATCGCGCCCAAACTGGTCGCCGGGTTGATCGGTGTGCCACTCTTGGTTGCGATCTTCGACGTCGTCGGAATCTACGGTGGCCATATTGTAGGAGTCGAGCTGCTCGGAGTGAACGCCGGCACATATTGGAACTCCATTGAGTCCGCCGTTGAGTGGAAGGACGTCTACGGCGGCATCCTCAAATCCGTCAGTTTCGGGCTGATTATCAGCTGGGTTTGTTGTTATAAAGGCTTCTTTACGAAAATGAGTGCCGAGGGCCTGGGCACCGCCACGACGGAGGCTGTCGTGTTGTCGTCGGTCCTCATTCTCGTATGGGATTATTTCTTGACCGCGCTCTTATTCAATTTCTAGCTATGTTGAAGCTCGTCGGTGTGACGAAGACGTTGGGAGGGCAGCCTGTCTTGCGGGGGGTCGATCTTACCGTTCCCGAGGGCAAGCTCACGACGATCATCGGCCGAAGCGGAGAAGGAAAGAGCGTCCTGCTGAAGCACATGATCGGTCTGTTTCAGCCGGATTCCGGAGAAGTTTGGGTGGATGGGGTGGAGATTTCACGGCTTCGTGGACAGGCCCTCAACGAAGTTCGTAAACGGTTTGCGATGCTCTTCCAGGGGGCGGCGTTATTCGATTCGTTGACAGTCTTTGAAAATGTCGCGTTTCCGCTCAGGGAAAAGCTTCGCATGAAAGGTGTCGAGGTGACTTACCGGGTTGAGGAAAAGCTTGAGCAGGTCGGGCTGGCGGGCATGGGCCACAAATTCCCCGCCGAGTTGAGCGGTGGGATGCGGAAGCGCGCCGGTCTGGCCCGCGCGTTAGTAATGCAGCCGGAGATCATCCTCTTTGACGAACCGACGACCGGGCTCGATCCCCTCATGGCTAAGTCGATCCATGACCTGATTACGGGTATGCAGCGGAAGTTCGGGTTTACCGCTGTGATGGTGAGTCACCAGATTCCGGAGATTTTTGGAATCTCGGATTATGTGGCGATGCTGAAACAAGGAAAAATCGCGGCGATGGCGGAACCCGGTGAGTTTCAACGAACAACGGATCCTGACATTCGGGAATTCATCTCGGTCGGTGGGACGGTGCTGTTGCCCGCAGCGTTCTCCACACACTAG
>CAYTAS010000048.1:0-24278 GCA_964435885.1 uncultured Nitrospira sp.
TCTCGACCGAGGTCGACCAGGCGCGCTGGCCCGGCCACATCGCATTCGGCAGCCTGCTGACACCGGGAGACGCCAAGCTCATCGCGCCGGTCGGCGAGGTGCATTGGCAGCAGGACAGCCTCGCGCCGTCGAGCTCGCAGGGGCCGACCGACGACGGCCGGCCCGCACCGGCGATCTGCGGCTATGGCGGCACATCCAGCAGCCAATATCCCCAGTACGGCAACCGCTTCACCGGGACCAGCGCGGCCACGCCGCACGTCGCCGGTGCGGCGGCGCTGGTGCGCGAGCTCTTTCCGCATATGCGTGGCTTCCAGGCGCTGGGCTGGCTCCGCGACTTCCCCGGGAACAACCCGGCGTACAGCCAGCCCAACTTCTGCGGGGCCGGTAGTCTGCTCGTCCTCAACCTGCAGGCGTTTCAGCAGATCAAGCAGAGCGCCACCTGCTCGGCACCGCCCGGCCCAGGGGTCAACTGGTCCGGCTGCAATGTCTGGCAGCATCATCCGAACCGCGTCAGCGTCTCGAGCTTTGATCTCAGGGGCGTCGATCTGAGCGGCGCCTCCCTACAGGGGACCGACCTCCGCGACGTCGACCTCACGGGCGCCAACCTGACCGGGGCAGATCTGCGCGGCGCCAGGCTACGCTTCGCCAAGCTGCACACCGCCAACCTGACCAACGCGCAGCTCGCCTACGCAGACCTCGAAGGCATCCAGGCCGAGCAGGCCGTCCTCGACAACGTCAACATGCGCCATGCGGCGGTCATGTATGCGAACCTCGCCAATGCGAAACTGAGGAACACCGATCTCCGCGGTGCATGGCTTCATTTCGTCGATCTCTGGGGAGTCGATCTGAGTGGCGCCCATCTCGACCTGACGGGCCATGTCGACTCCGTCCTGACCGAGAACGCGACCCTCAGCTGCACCGGCCATCCGCTGTGTCAATAGGGCCTATCCGCGTGGTGGATTTCGCAACGACGTGTACAAGTGTTTTTAAGGATCTGTCCCGTGCAGCAGCATTTATGAAGAAGGTATCCAGGGATGTCCAAATCTCTAGGCTACTCATCGCCCAGCGTTGCGGCTTGCCACGATGGAAGAAGAGTTGACCTTACACGGAAGGAACTTGCTGCTCTGCATGATAGGAACTCCTCACCAGTGGGCCTGATTCGACATGAGCAAAACCCATCGCAAGCCCTTCCTCTTTCAGCAACGTAAACTCGGACGGATCGTAGAATTTGGCAACCGGCAGATGGTCTCTGGTCGGCTGGAGGTACTGGCCGATGGTGATGATGTCGCACTGGACTGCTCGGAGGTCTCGCATGACCTCGCGGGCTTCGTCGAGCGTCTCCCCCATCCCCAGGATCAGCCCAGACTTCGTCTTCATCCCATGCTGCTTCGCCCTGCCCAGCAGGTTAATCGATCGCTGATACTTGCCTTGAGGGCGTAGTGATGGAAACAGCCGCCTTACGGTTTCGATGTTGTGATTCAGAATCTCAGGCTTCTCGACACACACTGTCGCCAGCGCCTCCTCGTTGCCTGCAAAATCAGGGATCAGCACTTCAATCGTGCAGGATGGATTCAGCTGCCTGGTCTGCCTGATCGTTTCTGCAAAGACCGACGCCCCGCCATCCTTTAGCTCGTCACGATTCACCGAGGTAATCACCGCATGGCGTAAACCCAACGCCTGGATAGCTTCAGCCACCCGACTTGGCTCGTCTTGATCTACCAAGTGCGGCCGTCCCGTCTCGACCGAACAATAGTGGCACCGTCTGGTGCAGATATCGCCAAGAATGAGGAACGTCGCCGTGCGGGCATTCCAACATTCCCACCGATTGGGACAACGGGCTTCTTCGCAGATGGTATGGAGAGCAAGCCGCTCCAACGTCTGTTTGATGTTGAGATAATCAGGGCCGGTCTTCGCATTGACCTTAAACCAGGACGGAAGCCTTTGATAGCCGCTCGGTGGCGAGTGAGGGGTGAGGGGTAAAGAGTGAGGAGGAGTAGTAGACGAGGACCGGAGATGATCGAGAGGGACAAAGCTCATGGTTTGTTACCCGTGAGTAGAGTGAGGCGCGAACCAGTTCTTGATCTTCTCAAAGAAACTCGGCTGTGCCGGTTCAGCTTGTGGAGGATCCGGATATTCCACCCAGAGTTCTTGCGATCCCAGGTACATTCCATTGCGAAAGCTCAGTTGAGTTTTGAGCTGTCTATAGCCTTGCGCATGGAGTGACCTGATCAAACCGGTCAGAGCTTCATCTTGAGTAGGCTGAGCGTCGGTCGTCACGCGGACAGCTTCGTACCGTAAGATGGCTCGATAGCCGTCTCCTTCCCCTTGAAACTCGACCGGACGGCTGAACCCCCGCTCTCTGTTATCCAAGCCGGCGAGCTGATATTTGTCGAATCCAGCCTGCCCCATGACTCATGCTAATGCTCGGTAGACGGCCACTAGATCACTGAGCGCAATCGTCTTGTTCTTCAGTATGGCCCGTTCGGCCTGAATGGCCTCACGGGTCTGAGGATCGGCTACACCGAGTTTCAAACAGGACGCGCCCACATGCAAGATCCGGTCGCACTCATCTGCGAGCTTCCGCTTCACGACCGGATTGGCCGACAGGAGCTCCATGAGCTGTCGGCGTGTGGTATCGAGATGGGCTTGGAGTTCTGAATCAGGATAGCTTTCTCGAGCCGCTTCATCAAGACAGCGATCAAGATACTGAGCCAAAAACACGTAGAGACGAACGAGTGCTGCAGCAATATCGGTTTGATCGTTGGTCGTAAGAGCCACGGAACACCTCGCTTCTCATGACGTCATATGATCGTCTGTCTTGTTGTCGACCGATCTTTCGGGACTATCTGGTATCGGACAAGACAGACGAAACCGACCGAAGAGACCAGACAGACCAGATGCTTCGCAAACTAGAGCAATACCTTCACATCATCGCCTTCCACTTTGACCTGATAGGCCTCGACTTTTGCAGAAGGATTATTCTGGCACGCCCCGGTGGTCACGTTGAATCGCCAGCCATGCCACGGGCATGTGACGATCTCGCCTTCCAATTCTCCCTCTCCTAATGGACCCTCTCGATGACAACAGGTATTGTTGATCGCATGGATCATCCCATCCACGTTAAAGACCGCGAGCGTCTTTCCATTCGCTTCGGCCACAATCCCATGTCCCGGCTTTACGTCTGCAAGGGCTGCAACTCGCACAAACTCTGCCATCCTCATCCTCCAACATCAGACTGATCAATTCGCGCTGAACGGTTGTTTGACCTTTTTCAGCAGACTATCGATCGATGGACCTCCCGCTCCTGCTCCTCCCAGTTCATCCATGATCTTTTTCGCAATATCTCGGAAGGCCGCGGCTTGAGGGGATGCCGGATTAGCGACAACGATCGGATGACCGGTATCTCCACCATCCCGAATAGCCGGATCAATCGGGATCCGCCCAAGGAATGGGACACTCACTTTGGCCGCAGCTCGCTCCCCGCCTCCATGGGAAAAAATCTCTGTCCGCTCCCCGCAGTGCCCACAGACAAAGAAGCTCATGTTCTCGACGATCCCCAGCAGCGGCACGTTCACTTTCTGGAACATCGACATGCCTTTACGCACGTCGTAGAGTGCCACTTCTTGCGGCGTGGTCACGGTGATGGCCCCGGCCAGCGGCACCATCTGTGATAACGACAGCTGCACATCCCCCGTCCCCGGCGGCAAGTCGATCAGCAAATAGTCCAACTCGCCCCACAGAACATCGCGGAAGAACGCTTGCAAGTACTGATGGACCATCGGACCACGCCACACCAGCGCGGTTTCTTCCGGCACCAGAAATGCCATGGAAATGAGTTTCACCCCGTAGTTCTCGACCGGAATGATTTTTCCGTCCTTCTGCTCCGGGCCCGTCGTACTCCCCATCATCATGGGGATGTTCGGACCGTACAAGTCGGCATCCAACAACCCAACCTTCGCCCCGGTCAATGCCAAGGCACAGGCCAAGTTGGCCGCAACAGTGGACTTTCCGACCCCGCCCTTCCCGCTGCTGATCGCGATGACATGCTTGACGCCTGGGATCAAATTATTTTGGACCTGAGACTGTTGGGTCCCATGGCCATGTTCGTCAGCCATACGTATATTCTCCCATGTGATTACGCTCGATGCTCCCCGTGCTTCGTAACGGAGAAATCGAGCCGCCAGTACACGCGGACTGTATCATCATAAACGATGAAAGACGCAAAAGAATATGGGCCGGTCGGGCTATCATCCCAGTGCCGACCGGGGAACCTGCGTAGGCGTCAAAAGACCGAGGGGTCAAGGCGGCGTAGATTGGTGGCCAAACCGGCCAGCGACAGCGCGTAGATAATCCACTTGGATGGGTCGAAGTTGTACCACTGCGGGCCGTTCCGGTAGTCCCGCGCGTAGGTGTGGTGGTAATTGTGATAGCCCTCGCCGAAGCTGATGAGAGAGATCAACCAGCTGTCTCGGCTGCTGTCATGGGTCCCATGGGGTTGGCTGCCGACCATATGGCAGAGGGAGTTGATGAAGAAGGTCGAGTTGAGAACCATGAACATTCGGAACAGGCCGCCCATGAGGAAGCCGCTGATGCCGCCCAGGAGGGTGCCGTGCCACCAGAACCCGACGCAAAAAGGGATCGCCATGCCGGAGGCGACAATCAACCAATAGTACCGGTGCTGCCAAAGAATGACTGGGTCGCGGCGCAGTCGAGTTTCGTATTTCTTGTGGCGATATGGGGTGTGATGAAAGAGCCAGCCACAGTGACTGTGCCAAAACCCTCGGGTTGCATTGTAGGGGTCTTCGTCCGTATCCGTGCGGGCGTGATGACGGATATGGTCCGCACCCCAGATCAGCGCCGAGTTTTGCAGCGCCCATCCCCCGGCGATCAAGGCCAGGCGCTTGACCCAATGGGGGCAGTCGAAACTTTGATGCGCCACCAGCCGGTGATAGCCGACCGTAATCCCCATCCCCGTCACGATGTACATGACGAAAAAGTGCATCCAGTCAAACAGCGTATAGCCGATAGCGTACCCATAGAGGGGAATGCCGATAATGGTGGCGGCGGCAATCGCGCAGAATAGGAGACAGGTGCCGTAGGAAAATCCTGATGTCAGAGGCTGGGCGGTCCGTCCTGTCTCGGCCATGTGTCCTCTCGCTGATAACCCAAGCTGAGGTCCACCATGGCAAACGGGCTCCGGTGAACGTGTTGCGGGCGTTGCACTGTAACGAAACCACCGCCCATTTTCAACCCGCTTGTGCGGACAATTCCTTGTCGCATCATTCCCTCGACGGTAGTTGGGAGTATACTGATACTTGATGCCCGAACGACAGGCCGGGAGGTGGAATGGCGACGAATCCGTCGGTGCTCGAATCAGCGATACTCCGAATCGGCGAGCAACTCGCTCAGTTGTCCGCCAGCCATTCGCCTTCCATCTTCGACAACCGCTGGTGGTCTCAGGCGGCGATCAATCTGGCCATGAAGGATGTCTGCTTCAAGACCAGGTTGTTTCAATTTATCGATGTGCTGCCCGTCGTCCACGACGACGAACGAGTCGTCTCGCTCGCTGAAGAATATTTCGGCCAAGCAAGCGGTGATCTCTTTGGGCTCCAATGGGGACTGAAGACACTGGCCTCCACGCACATCGGCGCCCGCCTGACCGGCAAATCGATCAGGAAACACATCGAGCAGATGGCCAAGACGTTTATCGCTGGTGTATCGATTGAAGAAGCCGTACCGACATTGTCTCAGCTATGGAACGACGGACGTGCCTGGTCGGTCGATCTTCTGGGAGAAGCCACGATCAGCGAACAGGAAGCGGATCGCTATCGGGACCAATGCCTGGCTGCGTTGACGGCCCTTGGACAAGCGACCAAAACGTGGTCTCCCGATGCCCTGCTCGAGCGAGACCGTCTGGGACCGATTCCGCGCGTGCAGCTCTCGCTTAAAATTTCAGCGCTCTCTTCGCGACTGGATTCTCTTGATCCTGACGGCAGCTACGAGTCGGTGGCCGCTCGTCTCCGACCGTTGGTGGATCTTGCTCAGTCCCTTCCGGCCGGATTGATATTCGACATGGAGCAGGCAGAGACGAAACGCCTCATCCTCCACATGTTCAAGCGGCTCTTTGCCGAACCAGCCTATCGAGGCTATTCCCATGCCGGACTCGCCCTGCAGGCGTATCATCGAGAAACGGAACAAGATATTCAGGATCTCATACCATGGGTACGGAAACGTGGGGTCCCCGTGACGATCCGACTGGTCAAGGGCGCCTATTGGGACGCGGATACCGTGCGCTATCGGCAAGCCGGCTGGCCGATTCCTCTTTTTGAACAGAAGGCGGAGACCGATATCAACTATGAACGGTTGATCCCGGTCTTGTTTCACCATGCTGATCTGATCCGCCCCGCGTTTGGCACGCACAACCTCCGTACCTTAGCCACCGTGGAAGCTCACGCTGAATCGCTCGGTCTGCTTCCGGAAGCACGAGAATACCAAATGATCTTCGGTATGGCCGAGCCGTTCCAACAGGCCATGGTGAAACTTGGTCGCCGCGTCCGGTTGTATACGCCCGTGGGTCAGTTGCTGCCCGGCATGGCCTATCTAGTCCGACGGTTGCTGGAGAATACGTCCAACGAGTCATTCCTCAAGAAGGAGTACGTCGAATCTCAACCATTGACCAAGCTGCTCGCTCCCCCAACCGTCTCACCTCATGATTCGCATATCAACACAACAACAGCCGGGCAGAACTTTACCAATGAACCGCACAGCGATTTTTCGCAGGCCGATGTCCGCCAGGCCATGCAGGCCGCCATCTCAACGGTCCGATCCCAATTTGCTCAACGGTGGGAGGGTCGATCTTCTCCTATCACGCTGACTGGACCATGGCTCCGATCTCACAACCCGTGCCGGCCGGATGAAGTCGTCGCTCAGGTGCGGGGTGCATCGGTTGCAGATCTGAACGACATCATCGAACGGGCCCACAAGGAATGGGAGAGCTGGCGGCGGATAGCCCCGGCGGCTCGATCCGAAATCTTGCGGAAGGCTGCATCGGAGATGAGCCGTCGTCGCTTCGAGCTCGCAGCCTGGGAAATCTTCGAGGTCGGCAAGCCGTGGCGCGAGGCCGACGCCGATGTGGCTGAAGCCATCGACTTCCTCCGCTACTACGCAGACGAGATGGATCGGCTCGGTCGACCTGTCCGGTTAGGAGACCGTCCAGGAGAACGGAACGATCGCGTCTATAGCCCTCGCGGTCTGACCGCCGTGATCGCGCCATGGAACTTTCCACTCGCCATCCCGACCGGAATGGTTTCGGCGGCCCTGGTGACCGGCAATCCAGTTCTCTTCAAACCTTCGGAGCGTTCACCTCACCTAGGGATGTTGCTCACCGACATCTTGCTCGCAGCTGGTGTACCGACCGGTTGTGTCACGTGCCTTCCGGGCGGACCGGAGATCGGCCAAACCCTTGTTGCCCATCCTGAAGTGGTGACCATCGCATTCACCGGCTCAAAGACCGTGGGGCTGCACATTCTGAGCGAATCCTCTCGTGTGAGCCCTGGACAGCGCATGGTCAAACGGGTGATCGCCGAGATGGGCGGCAAGAACGCCATCGTTGTCGACGATACAGCGGATCTCGACGAGGCGATCGCGGGAGTCGTCGCCTCTTTCTCAGGATACGCAGGCCAGAAGTGCTCGGCCTGCTCGCGCGTGATCGTTCACCGAACGGTCTACGACTCGTTCGTGACACGTTTACGAGAAGCTGTCTTGAGCCTGGTAATCGGCGATCCGGTCGAGCCTGGCACCAGAGTCGGGCCGGTGATCGATGCCCGGGCTCAAGCCGGTATCCGACGGTACATTTCCATAGGGCTCGAGGAAGGGCGCGTGCTCGCACAATGCCCCGTCGCTGAGGAGGGATATTTTGTCGGACCGACGGTCTTCGTCGATATCCAACCGCATCACCGATTGGCCCAAGAAGAAATCTTCGGCCCGGTCTTAGCGGTCATCAAGGCGGATAGCTTTGCCGAGGCGATAGACATGGCGAACGGAACCGACTATGCGCTGACCGGTGGAGTCTATACGAGGAGTCCCGTCAATCTCGCGATCGCCCGTGAACGGTTCGACGTCGGGAACCTCTACTTGAATCGACCGATCACCGGCGCCCTGGTCGCTCGACAACCGTTCGGAGGACACCGTTTCTCAGGGGTCGGCGCGAAGGCGGGTGGAGAAGACTACCTGTCTCAGTTCATGATCGCGAGAGTGACCAGCGAAAACATCCTTCGCCGAGGATTCGAATCCGTTCAATGAGGCCTTCTGCGGTTTGATATCGTGGTCCTCGAGTTCTTCCGTAATTTCCGTGGCCACTCCCCGATCCTCTTTCACGGCGGCTAATTCCTGCCGCTCGGCGTATTTCACCAGACCGACACCCTTTGCAAACCAGGCCGTCATCACGTCGATCCCGGACACCGTCCGACGGCTGCCGGAGAGATGGATCCGCATCTTCATCCGCGCCTCGACTTTGATCGCATCGTGAAACGTACCGGCCGGGACTGTGACGCTTTCTTGACCGATCACCGCGCTCCAGCCTTGCACATCGACTTTTTCATCCGTGCCGTCATGATCCATGTCGCTGCCGAAACTGAGTCCAGTACGATCAAACTGCTGAAATGACGAGGGGATCGTGAGGGGAAATCGGAATATCTGATAGGGGGTAATCTGTGCTTCCAGGGGCGTGCCGGGCTCCGACCCATAGTACACAATGCCGGCCGCATCTCGCCGATAGAAACTATCCGATGGCCCGTGATTACCTGGGTTTGTGTCGTGGAACACCGTCACGGTGACCCCCTTGATGGTCTTGGTCCCCGATACCGTCGACACGTTCGTAAAATATTTGAGATCGACCATCTGAAGCGGCCCTTCGCTGATCTGCCCACGATAGGTCCACCGGCTTCCTGGCGTATCAGGGAAATACTCCTCGGACTTTGCGATGGTGATTGGCTTTTCAGCGCCCGTGACTTCGGTCCATAGGTGAAGTCCGGACAACAGGCACAAGCCCACGATCACTATCGATTGCCTGACGAATTTCCGTTTCAGCATAGCATGCTCCAGACGCAAGATTCTGACGGTATCACAGGAGTCTCGACAGCGGCAAGCCGATCGGGGGTGATGGAACGGACAATGCGACAGCCCGCCACACATCTCCTGCCTCTTCTTGAACGGATCTGGAACAGTTGGAAGGCAGCAGAAACCCGGTGAGTCACACAGCGTTCGTAGGGTCGACGATCAATCCGGTAATCAGCACATGCGTCGTGAACGCACGCCAGATGCGGAAGACCGCGGAGAGTCGCACGTCCTTCTTGAGACTCGAAGCCGAGCACTCAATGGCTTGGGGAAGACCATGGCCTTGATCGATCGCTCCCCTAGGTTCACCGAAATCAGGAGGTTCATCGTCCTTTTACCGCTGCCTCAATATCTGTCCGTGAAAAATCATGGCCCTTACACAGCAGGGCCGCATCCATGGCTTGGCCAATGCGTATGAAAAGCTGTCCGCGAAATTCAGGTTCGCCGCATGCCTGCCGCCGCTCCGCCTCATCCCGCAAAATCGCCACCACGGCAGACGTATCAATCACAATCACGCGGGCATCCCGTGTTCATCGTAACCGATAATTTCGTCGTCGGTCCGCATATTGCGCAAAGGCAGGGCAGCGCAATGTCGTGTGATCTCATCCAGCTCATCGGCCAACCGCTTCCGCCTGCGCCGTCGCTTCAGATGCGATCCCCAAGCGTAAACCGATGTAACCGAGGGAATTTGCCCGCATGGTTAATGAGCTAAAGCACCACATCGTAAGCCTTCGTGACAGCGACCGAAAGACTACTTCCGTTCTCCCTAGCCATGAGAACCTCCAACTGGAATTCGATGCTACGTGCCAAGAAAAAACCAGCCGCAGTTCGGAGAAAAGGAAACAGGGTCAAAGTGTAAAGGTTACTTCGGAACGTCCTGGGCGCAGCGAAACTCGAGATAGCCGCTCCGCATCGTCGGAGTATCCCAGTCCCAGGTCGCGGACCAACCGTAGACCGAAACAAGTTTCCAGGACCCGCCGCGAAACACACGATATTGGCCGTTCGAAGGCCCTACTGGATCATGCACCGGGCTCTTGCTGTAATAATCCCCGTCGTTCGCAAGCGCCAGTTGGTACGTCGTCGGTTTTGATGGGTTTCCAGTATCACCCCCCCCTTGCAGACTCTTCACCGCTTGCCTTCGCGCAGTTCTCCTCGCACAATTCGTCCCCATGCCATCGCCGATTGATACAACCCCATCCGCCCTTGTCACTGGAGGCCCTGGAGGCATCGAGGGTGCCATTTGCGAAGGATTCGGAAAGGCCGGATGGCATGTCGGCTTCCACTACGCTCGCCATGAGCAGGCAACGAAACCGATGGACCCTGCTGACCTCTGGGCATGCCCCCAGACATGACGTGCAGGTCAAATCGATTTGGGTTATATTTAGATATAACTTAGCGAAGGGAGGCACATCATGCACACAACTAATCTACGCAAGGTCGGCGGCTCGATTATGTTGACCGTGCCACCTGCCTTCCTCGATCAGCTGCACCTGCAAGCTGGTGCGACGGTCGGCCTCGTGATCGATAACGGCCGCCTCGTCGTCGAACCTGCGGCACGGCCGCGCTACACATTGGCCGAACTGCTGGCCGAAGCAGAAGCGGCCGGCATGTATCCACTGCCGGCGGAAGAACGCGAATGGATCGACGCACCGGCTGTTGGAAAAGAGCTGATCTGATGAAGCGCGGCGACATTTATATGGTTGACCTCGATCCGACAACGGGGCATGAGCAACGCGGCCAACAGCCGGTGCTGATCCTGACCCCAGAGACATTCAATCGCCTCACGGCCTGTCCTGTGGTTGTGCCGATTACCCGTGGCGGTGAATTTTCTCGCCCGGTCGGCTTTGCCGTTCCCATTAGCGGCATCAAGACAACGGGTATTGTGCGCTGCGACCAACCACGTGCACTGGATCTCGCCACGCGCGGCGGACACAAGGTGGACGCCTTGCCGGCATCGATCATGGATGAAGTGCTGGCAAAAGTTGCGACGCTCTTTGCGTGAGCGCCGCATGAGTCTGCATAGACTCCCCGATCAATCAGC
This sequence comes from uncultured Nitrospira sp., assembly GCA_964435885.1. Classification (GTDB taxonomy): domain Bacteria; phylum Nitrospirota; class Nitrospiria; order Nitrospirales; family Nitrospiraceae; genus Nitrospira_D. Next base: position 11,156 of record CAYTAS010000048.1, read on the forward strand.
ACAAGGCACGACGTGCCACCCGAGACACTCCCATCGCTTTCACCCTTGACGAGCAAAACCAGGTCACCAATGGCGGAGGAGGGTACCGTATGCAGGAGAAGCTGAACGCGGCACGTGCAGCGCTGCGTAGATAGACTTCGGTGGCACATCGGCATCGCTGATGGATGCATGAGCAGCCCCGCTCCGTTCTCCCTACCGCTTGCCTTCGTGCATCCCTCCTCGCATAATTCGTCGTCATGCAATCCCCGATTGGACAGATACCCGCCGTCCTGGTCACCGGAGCTTCCGGTGGGATCGGGCGCGCCGTTTGTGAAGGATTCGGAGAGGCTGGGTGGTACGTAGGCGTGCACTACTATCGCAACAAATCCACGGCAGAAGAGACCTTACGACAGGTGCGGACCGCAGGCGGGATCGGTGATCTCTATACCGCGGACATCCGAGACGGTGAATCAGTTCGGCGCATGATCGACCTGTTCGCCGGCAGCACATCCAGCCCGTTGGCCCTCGTGTGCAACGCCGGAATCGGACAGAGCGATGTACTTGCGCGCCATTCAGAGGGGATCTGGGATGACGTCATTGCCACGAATCTGACCGGCACCTTTCATTGCCTTCGCGCGATCGCGCCTCCGTTGATCGATCGCGGAGGCGGTTCCATCATTGTGATCGGGTCCCACACGGGATTCCATGGCGCGAGGGGCCAGAGCGCGTATGCCACCTCGAAGGCGGGGCTGATCGGACTCGTTCGGACGGCCGCGTTGGAATGGGGGCCGCAGAATATTCGCGTGAATCTCGTGCTACCGGGCTGGCAGAAGACCGACTTGACGGAGGGAATATTTCCCGAGGATAAAGGCTGGCTCGACCATGCGCTGCGCCGTCCACCGAATATCCAGGAAGTCGTCGGGACCATCGTTCACCTGGCGCAGCTCAAGGACGTCTCGGGGCAAGTATGGAACTGCGACAGTCGACACCTATGAGCAACAAACGGAGACATGTACCAAGGGCTATGAGATTTTCCCCATGAAGCATGGCGTCTTCATTACCGGAACCGACACAGGGGTTGGGAAAACATTGGTTGCAGCCGCGCTGGCGCTGCATCTGAAGAAGCGTGGCCTCTCGGTCGGTGTCATGAAACCGATTGAGACGGGAGTATCGGCAGGAGAAAACGCTCGGTCGGATGCAGCCCGGCTGCGCTCCATTATTGAGAGCGAGGAGCCCCTCGGTGCGGTCTGTCCCTATTCCTTTGAGTTGCCGGTCGCCCCTCTGACTGCCGCCCAGTTGGGCGAGCAAGTTATCAACCCAGACACGATCAGACGAATCTATCGCCTCCTCTCAAGTCGCTATGAGTACATGGTTGTAGAAGGTGTCGGCGGAGTTCATGTCCCGATCACGCCACGCACCAATGTTATGGACTTAGTCAAGCAGTTGCGGCTTCCGGTGGTGATCGTCGGACGTTCCGGGCTCGGCGGGATTAATCACGCGTTGCTGACGATCGAAGCCCTTCGGCGGAAAAGGATTCACATGATCGCCTTGGTTCTGAATCGTACCCATCCTGTGAGATCGGACCTGGCGCGCGCGCAAGAACGATCGACGGTTGCGATTCTCCGCAAACAAGCTGGTATACCGGTCCTCGGCCCCCTCCCCTATGAGGCCGGCATGCCGGACCGCTTTCGGCCCACAGTCATAGATCTCGCCCGATCCGCGACCATCAAGAAGTTGGCGAGGTTGATGCAGCGCTCCGGGAGACGAAATCGCTGACAGCCTGATGAACGTCAGATGCCTTGAGAATGGCAGAAATCACCGCTATGCCGTTGGCGCCTGCCTGCATGACCTGTTCGACAGACTCTACCGTGATCCCGCCGATGGCGAAGATCGGGAGTGCCGTCAGCCGACGAACGGCTCTCAATCCTTCTAGACCGACAAGCGGATCATGGTCCAACTTTGAGCCAGGTGTGAAAATAGGGCCGAAGCCGAGATAATCCGGTCGACCGGCTGTCGCAGCCAGGACTTGCTCCGGCGTGTGCGTTGAAATACCGATCAGTTTGCAGGCCCCCATCACCTTGCGCGCATAATTGAGCGGCAAGTCCCCCTGTCCGAGATGCACACCGTCCGCTTCCACCGCCAGCGCCAAATCGCAACGATCATTGACGATGAAGAGTGCGCCCAATTCATGTGCCACCTTTCTCAGCGGCATGGCTTCTTCATACGCTGCCTTCATTGAGGCCGTCTTATTGCGATACTGAAACAGTTTGGCACCGGCCTGGACTGAAGCCTTCAAGACATCGACAAGAGGCCGGTCTGAACTGGCTGAGGGATCGAGAATGACATACAGCCCGGATAGGGCCGAGCTACCGATGTTCCCCTGTCCAGAATTCCGAGTCATGGCCGTGATCGCGTGGACTGTTGCAACGCCTTCTGTTTGACGATACGAAAATGTGCTTCGAGTTCCTGCCGCGTGACCATCGCTACCAGCCAATCCGGCACCATAGATTTGATTTCGACGACCAGCTCAAAATCAGCGCGAGTCTGATTCCCCTCTCCGACGGGAGTAAGCTTCCAGACGCGGTGATAGCGCTTGAAGTCCCCGCTCTTCAAGTCGGTCACCAGACCGCCGCTTTCCAACGTCCTCGACTCAGTAACCAGACGACGCTCTCCAGGCATGAGAGGGTGCTCGATTCGCAGGTCCACTGTGGCCACCCCGTCACGGATATCCCATTCGGCCACGCGCATACGGACTTCAAAGAGATCAGGCCAATGCTGGTAATCGGACAGCAGCGCTTGCACGACTGCGGGCGAGGCTGGGCAGAGCACCTGCGCCGTCGCGCGAACTCCCCCTCCAGATTCGGTCACGACTTCCAACCGGTCCGGCTCAGCCGCCCCAAGCTGTTCGGTTCCCCACGTCAGTACCAACAGAACAACCGCGAATGGAATCAGCCGGAAAGATGTGGGAGGCCCCGTCACTCGCCTATCCAACGATGGCAGCCAACAGACGTTGATGAATCTTTCGCACCCGCTCAAGTTGCCCCTTCGCTGGAAACCGTTCGTAGAACCCATCGGCGCGAAACTCCTTGGTCAACGGCGCCCAGGGCTTGACGATCTCGGCAAACGGCCTGTGGGAACGTTGTTCTTCCCAATCAGCGATGAGCTTGCGATCCACGATCAGGTCGTCGAGCACGCGGATCAGCGCCTTAAGCGTGACATCGCGAGTGAACATGTACCGATCATTCTGTCCCCACACCTCGCCCATGACGTCTCTCACACCTTTCAGATAATCTCGAACCAACGCATAGCACCGGTCAGGCTTCATGCCGAGATGGGATTCCAGCCACCGCTGATGAACCGTCACGATCTTGAGCAGTTCATTGAACACCTCCGACTGGAGAATCCACTTTTCCTGCTTGCTCCGCCCTCCAAGACGATTGATCTTGTACTGCAGCGGTGAATCCGCCTCGCCGTACAAGAGGTTGACGACCTTGGCGGCGAATTTCTTTTCCGGGCTTTCCCATGACACCTTTTCGTAGAGATCCACCAGATGCGATCGATTGATCCGTGTGTGGGTGGAGTTGATGATCACGAACATCTCTGTGGCAAAATCCGCGCTCCGTCCGTCGAAGAGCAGACAAGGCACCTCAACTTGCGCGCTTTGATCCGGATGCTTCTCGTGGAAAAAATGCAAGCCGGCGAGTCGATGTTGTCCATCGATCACCAGATACTTCCCCTTCGGTTCACTCAGATACCCGACGGAATCGGAGCCGTCCGCCTTTTGAAAACGAAGCGTTTCATCGGTAAAGAGAAGCACGGTGCCGGGAATCATCGGCTGCGCCACGACGGTCTCGTAGAAATTGACGATCTGCTTGATCTTTTGCCGGTTCAGGACACGCTGAAACCCCTTCTCACTTCGCTCGATTCCCGCGATAAATTTCGCTACCTCATCGTGTTCGGAGAGCTTGGCCTGCTCGATCTCTTCACCCTCAAAATAGTATCGGCTCGTAAACCGAACTTTGCTCAAGAGATCACCGGCCTTGTACGCGATAAAATAGAAGATGCCCTCTTTTTGCGTGATCCGCGTCGCGAGCATAGGACCTCCTTGGCTAGCAGACGGTGGGAAGCGGATTCTACGCGGCTCTCTCCATGGCCGCAAGACGAACGACTGTGCTACGATCCTACAACGATGGGTTCACAATGGGACATATTTCCCGCATTCACCGCGCTCGTGCTGTTCTTCACGATGATCCCCTTTGAGGGCCATACCCAGGAACCGGAAGGCTCACGGGCCACAACCGAACTCTCGTGTAGTTTCTCGATGGACAAAGGTGAGACTGCACAGCCTTGTCGCGTTCCATTCCCACAAGGATGTTTGGTCGCCCATATTCCAGACACCACGCAACCCTGGACCACCATCTCGAAAGGCGGGAATACCCAGTGTCGATTCGATGAGAAGGAAACCGATTGGAAAACAAAGATCACCGGAACCTGTACTCCCTGTCGATCCATCCGCTGTTCAGCCCACTTTAGCGTGCGCTTTGACTGTTCCGCCTCACACTAATTTCCAAGTTACCGATGTCCCTGACATCAACGATCAATCAAGAAGCTCGCTCGCTGGGATTCGATGCGGTTGGCATCGCATCGGTCGGCGAGAATAGTCCTTTTTCGGACGGCAGCAGCCAGAGCACTCGCTCAGGTGACGGAAAGCCGGCCACTTTCCATCAGGGTCTATTAGATAGGCTCAGCCAATGGCTCCGGTGCGGCTATCACGGCACCATGGCATGGATGGAACGGACTCCCGAAAAACGCGCCGACCCGCGTCACGTACTTCCAGGCTGCCGGTCGATGATCTCAGTGGGAGTCAACTATCTCACCGAACATCGCGCCGACGAACAACCGGGCTATGGACGAATCGCGCGGTACGCTTGGGGCAAGGACTACCACAAGCTGTTTGAGACCAGACTTCGACAACTGGAACAGTTCATTCATCACCTCGTCCCTGACGCTCAGACCCGCTCCTATTCCGACACCGGCCCGATCATGGAAAAAGCCTGGGCGGAACGGGCCGGCCTCGGTTGGATCGGGAAACATTCGAATCTCGTCTCGCCTGAGCATGGCTCCTGGCTTCTCCTCGGAGAAATTCTGACCACGTTGGATCTAGAACCCGATGAGCCGGCGACCGATCTCTGCGGAAGCTGTACGCTCTGCATTCAAGCCTGTCCGACACAAGCCATCACCGAACCCTATGTTGTCGACGCCACACGTTGCATTTCCTACCTGACCATTGAGCTGCGTGGAGATGAATCCGTGATTCCTCAGGAGTTACAAACGGGTATGGGAAACAAAATATTCGGTTGTGACGATTGCCTCGACGTATGCCCGTTCAACCTGCGGAGTGAGCCGACTCGCGAAGAAGCCTTTCAGCCGTCGAGCATAACCCTCTCGCCTGACCTGAAGATACTTTCCGAGCTTGATGACTCGACCTTTTTCACGCTGTTTCAACAGAGCCCGATTCGGCGGGCGAAACTCCATGGGCTGCGCCGAAACGTGGCAATCGCGCAACGCAATATCATAAGCTCTTCGTGATCTCCTAGATTTCTCCACAATCCCGAGGTGGATCTCATTTGATACGGAGGTGTATCTTTTTGGATTCTCCGGCGCGCTCGATGATGCGAATCTCAAAATTTGTATCTTACCGACAGAGTCTTCCCAACACGTGATAGGTCATCAATTTTCCAAAGAAATTCTAGCTACCCTTTCCGAGGGAATGGCGGATGGTACACATTGTGCTTAATGCCCTCGGTGGTTAGCATCACAGACCGAGATGTGACACGCATTCATGTTGATTCGGCAGTGTATGCTGAAAAAATATTGCATCCTTTGCAAAGAACCATGTATTTTTTCGACAGAATTTGGTAGATAAGTGACCCGGCGCTTGCTCGACGAGTGATGGAGGGGACTCAATTGGCCGTCCTTGATTAGAGCAACGTCTTTATTCCATACATAATCTAAAGGGAGGCAACTATGCAGAGGTTTCGTTTACTCACATTGACCCTAGGACTCGGCGTCCTGTTGGGAGCCAGCGGATGTATCACCATGCCTGGTTCCGCTGGAGCCAAGGTCCACGATGTTACGTTCACGGCAACTGAATCGGAAGTCGTCATCGACGGAAACGGGACGAAGTACAAGGCCTGGACCTATAACGGTCAGATGCCAGGCCCGGTGGTCCGGGTTACAGAAGGCGATACTGTGAACTTCACTCTGATTGGCCATAAAGACAATGCCTTCCCGCATTCGATGGACTTTCATGCGGCTGAGCTCGACTTTTTGAAGAATTACCACCGTACGGTGGCAGCGGGCGAAACCCACAAGTTTTCCTTCGTGGCGAAGAAACCCGGCGTGTTCTTCTACCACTGCGGCGCGAGCCCAATGATTCAGCACGTCGCACGCGGCATGTTCGGCGCCATCATCGTGGACCCTAAGAACGCTAAGGCCTGGCCCAAGGCCGATCGGGAATTTGTCCTCGTACAATCGGAACTATGGCAGAATCCGGATAACGTGCAAGCGATGTTCGATCGGAAGTTTGATTACACGATCTTCAACGGCGGTATCTTCAAGCACCATCCCTTTATGCCGGGAGGGGAGCCGTTGGAAGTCAAGGTCGGTGAACGGGTACGGATCTATTTCGTGAATGCCGGACCGAACGAGTTCTCCGCGCTCCATCCGATCGCCGAAATTTGGGACAATGTCTACGAGAGCGGCAATCCGGCCAACAAGCTCACGGGGGTTCAGACCTATGTGGTCGGGCCTGGCAGCGCCGCCACCTTCGACATGATCGTGGACGAGCCGGGAGCCTATCCGGTGGTGACTCACTCATTGACGAGCGCCCTTCGAGGTGCCATCGCGGTGGTGATCGCCAACCAGAACCCCAAGGACTATAAGGGCCAGTTGATGCCGAACACCCCCTGGAACCCATAGTCGGTCAGTGCGCCATGTAGTCATTCTATTTTTACACAAAGGAGACGATATGACATTCAGCAAGAAGATTATTTGTGCGGCTGTCGCGATGGCGGCAGCATGGACCTTGAGCAGTGCCCCATCCTTTGCCGCAGACCGATCGCTCTATGAGCGGCTCGGCGGGCAAGGCGCGATTCAAGCCGTCGTCACCAAGTTCATCGGCAACGTGGGAGCGGACAAGCGCATTAACGGCTATTTCGCGAATGCCGATCTTAAGAAGCTCAATAAACTCCTGGTCGAACAGGTGTGTGCGGCAAGCGGCGGCCCCTGCACCTACTCGGGTCGAGACATGAAGACGACCCACCAGGGCATGAAGGTCACCACGGCGGCATTCAATGCGCTCGTAGAGGATCTGGTCAGCGCACTGGATACCTTCAACGTGCCGAAGAAGGAAAAGGATGAGTTGCTCTCCGTCCTGGGACCAATGAGCAAAGACATTGTCGAAGTTCCCTAATGACGCAACTTGGTCTCGCAGTGGCAATCGCTCCTGCGTAGTCCACGGTTAGTCTGTTCTGGGCCCGGACCTCTCAGGTCCGGGCCCAGAACATCTTCACGTTGACATCCTAAACCAGCCTCTAACTCTACATCGATCCGATCAGCTTCGACGGGATATGGGCACTGCTGCTTAGGACAATACTGTGGTATCATGGGTGCTGAATTTGCGCCTCTGGCCACGCGGCCTGGGAAGCCATCCAGCCGCGATCGCAGGGGTCATTACCAAGGAGGAATCATGAGAGGTACGCGTTTGATGATGCTAGTGTGCAGCCTTGTTGCCGTGGCCTCATGGAGTACGGTGGGGTGGACCGCGCCTGAAGCCGATCCATTGAAGCCGCGCGTCCCAGATGCTGAGCGTGGTGAAGCACGAAAAATGAAGAGCCCGATTACTGTGACTCCTGAGATCCTTGCCAAGGGCAAAGAGCTCTATGAAGGCAAGGGCACCTGCGCAAACTGTCACGGCCAGAACGGGGATGGCAACGGCCCAGGCGGAATGCTGTTGGCGCCGGGACCCCGCAACTTCACCAACTGCAAGTTTCACAAGAAGCGAAACGACGGTGAGCTGTTCTGGATCGTCAAGAACGGCAGCCCTGGCACCGGTATGCCTGGACTTGTCAAGGGAGGCATGATCACCGAGGAGGAAGGCTGGACGATCATCGCGTACGAGCGATCTTTCTGTAAGGATAACGAGTAGAACTCGAACCGTTCTGTCGGCGCAGCTTCGACGGCGAGTTGTCGGTTGAAACTTTCGACAGGCAACTCGCCCTCCACATCGGCATTCCGTTCAATTCAGCCATCGACCCAACCCATACCATATCTCGCATAGAAATCTCTCCGGCCGATAGCTTGGAATCAGGAAGCTGATCCTGCGACTTTTCCTGTGTCTCACGATTCGCCTACGAGACTCGTGACCTGGGCGACCGTAACTGCCGGACCCCGTTACCACCCCTTTCTTTCTTCGCGGAGAGAGGTGTAGGCTACACATAGTTTCGAGGTTCTATAGGAGGCTAGGTCTAGGAGCACTCCGATGAACCCAAATCGATTCTTCCTGATTTCGCTGGAGTCCGACCTTACGCCACTCCTCCAAGCTGCCTTTCCTCAGGCCGGTATTTTTAAAGCTACAACGGTATCAGAAGGGCTCAGTATGTGGTCAGAGGTTTCGCCCACCCTGGTCATTGTTGAGGGGAATCCACATACCATTGGCCCTCTGCTCGAATTTTCTCACCAAGCCACACAGTCCACACCCATACTGGTCATTGGGAATCGGCACTCAGTGGCGGATGCGGTGGAAATCATGCGTGCCGGCGCGATCGATTACCTGACGAAACCGCTTCTTTCGGAAGATCTACAGACTGCTATTGCTCGAATACTCAATGGCCCCCCCCTCCTCCCCTCATCCGCATCACACGATCCATTTGCCTCCATCATCAGCGTCTCCCCGCAGATGAACCTGATGAAGCAACTGGCACGAGAGGTCGCCTCGACCGATGCCACCATCCTCATTACAGGGGAAAGTGGAACCGGCAAGGAATTGTTCGCTGAGGCCATCCACAGCTCCAGCCCACGAGCCGCTGGTCCCTTGGTCGCACTCAATTGCGCCAGTATCCCTGAGAATCTCTTGGAGTCGGAGTTATTTGGCTATGAATCGGGAGCCTTTACCGACGCCAAACGAGCCAAGCCTGGACGATTCCAACTGGCTGAGGGTGGCACGCTCTTTCTTGACGAGATCGGGGAAATGAGCTCGATGGCTCAAGCCAAACTGCTTCGTGTGCTGGAAAATCACACGATCGATCCGTTGGGCGACACTCGCAGTCATAAAGTCAACCTTCGTATCATCGCCGCCACAAACGAAGATCTCCTGGCTCAAATCAAAGGCAGTCGATTCCGGCTCGACCTGTACTATCGGCTGAACGTCTATCAATTGCGTATTCCGCCCTTGCGCGAGCGGCTTGAAGACATTGAGCCGATCTTGCTAATTTTCCTGGAGCGCCTCCGAAAGGAGCGAGGATCCCGCATCAAGACTATTGCGCCGTCGGCCCTTGCCGTGCTTCGAAATCACGATTGGCCCGGTAACGTCCGGGAACTGCACAACGTCGTCGAATGGCTCACGATTACGTGCAAGGAAGACGTGATCCGGCCTCACCACCTACCGACTTCCGTCAAAGCTCCTCCTTCCACCGGCTACCTGACCGTTGAACCACAGCCATCGTTGCTGGCCTTTGGGCTCTCGTTCCAAGAGATGGAAAAAAAGATGCTTGAGGAAGCGCTGGAAAAGGCTTCTGGCAACGTCTCAGAGGCCAGCCGCCTTCTTAAAATGACTCGCAACACCTTGCGCTACCGGATGGCGAAGCATCGGATTCAATAGGTCGACCTCCGCCGGCACAACACATTCGCCCATCGAGAGCCGGGGCTCTCCTCCCATCCGCGCTCGCTGACTCCCTGTCTCTCAACAGGGCCATGCGCTTCTCGTGAGTCCATCCTTCATATCCGCAAACTTCTGCAGAAGATCGGCGTACAGGAGTTTGAGCAGACCATTCTCCTGTTCCAATTCTCTGAGGCGTTTCACCTCGAACGACTTTAGAACCTGGGCTTCAATCAATTTTGACCTTCGCATCATGAACCTCCTCACGGCAGATGGCGACTACGACTACGTAGCAAACGAGCAATTTTTATGCCAGCAGCACCTCTTAGCAAAGCACCACTCAAAGCCCCTGGAAGAACAGCGAATACCATATGGTCATCGAATGCGCGAGATCGTGGACCCGTCGGTAACCAAAACAGATACAGTATCTAGTTGTATACAGTGTGGATCGGAAAGGATACTTTCGAGAGAATGGTGTTGTGCGGACGAGAATGAGCCAGATTTATGCCTGTTGGGGAAAGGTTATTTTGATGAGGCAGACCGCGTCTGTAGATTTATCGTATCTTCGCCACCGTCACCCCATCGCCTCCCTCAGCTCGATCGCCGGGGCGAAATTCAGTTACATAGGGTGATGCTTTCAAGTATTCGCGCAAGGCGAATTTGAGGCGACCGGTTCCGTGACCATGAATGATGCGGAGGTACGGGGCTCCGTCCAGTGTTGCTCGGTCCAACGCCGCCACGACCTGATCGAGGGCCTCGTCTGCGGCCCGACCTCGCACGTCCACGACCGTCTGTTCGTCTAATCCGAGTCCGTGCCCCGTCGAGAATGGGCGAGCACGCGATGTCGCCGGTATCTGTTCTACCGGCACAGCACGTGGCTCGCAGGCAATACCGGCAAGGTTCGAGACGGTGGCCAGGATTTCGCCGTCCCCGACTTTGACACGGACGCGCTTTTTCCCTTGTGGCGCTTCCAACAAATTTCCGATCATGCCCAACCCGATAATTTCCACCGTATCCCCGACGTCAAGCTGTTCAAAGGGAATGACCGTGTTCGCCGGAGTGAGCTCTTGCCTGGCCCGTGTCTCCAGCTCATGCAGACGCTGCTTCGCCTCTTTCGCCTTGATGAGCTTCTGCTCTCGCTTGACGGCATCGACCATGGCCTGCACCTCGGCGCGGGCGCGTTGAAACTGCTCGCCGAGTTTCCGCTTGAGCCCTCGTCGAGCGTCCTGTTGGGCCTCCTCGATCTGGGTGCGAAGCGCCTGCGCTTCGCGAGCCGCCTCTTCGGCCTCCCGCCTGGCCTGCCTGGCCTTTTCACCGTCCTCAATGAGCAGACGTTGCTTCCGCTGCAAATCAGCCATCAACTCGTCAAGCCGTTGATCCTCGCGACGCAACCGTGCCCGCGCATCGTTCAGAATGCGCTGATCCATACCGAGTCTTCCGGCAATCTCCAAGGCCGAAGAACCGCCGGGAATGCCCATGAACAATCGATAGGTAGGCGCGAGCCGCTCGACGTCAAATTCAACACTGGCATTCGCAAACCCGGAGGTCGTCTGCGCCAATTCTTTGAGCGCGCCGTAATGCGTGGTCGCCACGACCTTCATATTCAGTTCAGCCAATCGGCACAGCAGCGCTTCGGCCAACGCCGCTCCTTCATGCGGATCAGTTGAAGTCACCGGTTCATCGAGCAGCACGAGCGAATGTCGATTACTGGGTGCGCTCGCAGTCGGCCCGGTCTCGCTCTCGGACAACAGATGGATCATCTGCGTCATATGCGCGGAAAAACTTGAGAGATCGCGAGTCAAGTCTTGGGCATCGCCGATATCGGCATAGAGATCGGTAAAAACCGCCATCGCGGATTCCGGAGCACAAGGTAGGTGCAGTCCGGCCCGGACCATAAGGGCGAATAGCCCGACAATTTTGAGCGTGACGGTTTTCCCTCCTGTATTCGGCCCGGAGATCACAAGGACGCTGACGGATTCATCCATGAGAATATCGTTCGCCACGACCTGATCCTTCGCAATCAGGAGCAGCGGATGCCGCGCCTGCTTCAGCATCACACGGCCATCTTCATTCAAGGCAACCGGATTGCACTTCAGCCGACGGCTCAGCTCGGCCTTGGCTCTGATCACATCACATTCCGCCAACACCTCGATCCCGTGACCGATGTCTTCCGCTTCGGATGCCACCAGAACGGTGAGGTCCCGTAAAATGCGCTGGACCTCTCGTTGCACATCCAGATCCGCGACTTTAATGGAATTGTTCAGCTCGATCAACTCACGCGGCTCCAGAAAGACGGTTGCGCCGCTCGCCGATACATCATGCACGATCCCGGGAATTCTCCCCCGCATATCCGTCTTGATCGGGAGCACATACCGCCCCTCGCGTTGGGCAAAATACGACTCCTGCAACACATCTTCGTACCGCCAAGAATGGAGGATCCGCTCCAGATGCTGCCGCATCTCCTGCTTTAATCCCTGCGCATGGTGGGTGAGGCGTCGCAGCTTCGGCGATGCCGTGTCTTTCATCGCGCCATCGGGTTGGATTGCCTCCTCGATAGCCCTGAGAATTCCTCGCAGACTCTTTCCAACCGGAATCCTCTCGAAGACCTTCGCCAATGCCTGAATCTCACCTCGATGAGAGTCTGCGTATTGTTCGATATCCACCATCACGATCAAGACGCTCGCACAATCCCGCAATTCGCTTGCTTCCAGCACGCCTCCTTTTCCAGCGCGAGTCAGCTGTTCCCGAATATCAGGAAGGAACAACGAGGGCACCGGATCACTCCCTTTGAGCAAGCACACCATTTCCGTCGTCTCTTGTTGCCGCTGCAGAGCCTCTGAAAGGTTCTGAGACAACCATAAGGAGCGGCAGTACGCACTACCGATCGTCGACTGGGCATGCTGGGCTAGGAATTCAAGAAGGCGAGGCCATTCCACAGCCTGCGCCGCCAATTCAGAAACAGTTTGGTTCATGCTGAATACTCGTCTCTGACAACCTGTCGAAATCTACCCAAATGCCGAGAGGTGAAACAAGATCCGACACCATTGGGAAACGCGGACTTCTACTCAGTTTGGGGAAATCGGAAGTATTGATACACGCTTCCTGTATCTTGACAATAAGGAGATACCGTCGATAGTATCAATCTTCATGTTCGGACCACCCATTGTTGCACTAAACAAACATAGTTCCAAGTAGAGGAATACACCATGGCTATTCGTGTTGGAATCAACGGATTTGGGCGCATCGGGCGCAATGTGTTCCGCGCCT
>CAYTAS010000049.1:0-24009 GCA_964435885.1 uncultured Nitrospira sp.
CGGTCGTAAAGGCATAGGCATGCAGGAAGCCGTACATCGCCTTGGCCGCGTATTTGTCGATCACGCCGTCCGGCGTGTGGCAATCATTGCAGACCGCCACCGAACGGTGGCTCCCTTTGATCCAGCCGGCATATTGCGATTGCATCACATGGCAATTCACGCAGGCCTCAGGCTTGTCGGTCAGGTAGGAACCACCGTGCGCATAGACGAACGTGTACACCCCCACGCCGACGAGCATCCCGAGCGCGAGGGTCGCCGCCCACAACAGCAACGATACCCGACGACCGTGCAAGCCGATGCCGTTCATACATACGACGACTCTTGTCCCTCCTCCACTATCCCCCTCACTTTTCGTCACGCAGGCCGCACCGGTCGGTCTCATTCGCGACTGGGACCTCCCCACAGGCATAATGCGAGCGCGACGAGGAGATACACGACACTTGCAACCACGACCCCAAGATCGAACTGTTCCCACACATACAGATAGACCCACGCATCGAAATAGACGGCGAGCACCAACATCCCGAATCCCACAAGGTTGAACCACCGCATAGGGATCAGCTCATTTCGATGGCCACCGGTCGCTCGTGTCCCGCAATCTCACGACTTCAGCAGTCGATCCGTACAGACGCGAGGCCGCTCGGGGACGCAACGCGTTGCCCCAGCGGCCTCGCAATACACCCGGAAGCGAGAGTCCTGTGAAATACGTGAGCGGCCCGCAGGCGTCACGGACCTTTCCGCATCAATGAGCGGTGTCGCGACGCCAAATCGCGAGCTTCGTGCATGGCTTTCCGATGGTCGTCCGCCATGGCGCGGAGATTTTCGATATGCTTGTGCACGTTGTCGGCCCCGCCGGAATACTCCTCCGGAAACTTTTCGTAATATTCGGCGATAAACTCCCACTTATCCGCTTTTGTTTTGAGGGCCTTCGCCTCGTCGAGATAGTACATCTCCAGCTTGCGATGATCTCCGGCCTTGATCAGAGCTTCAAGATGATCTTCTGCCAAGGCCGGCATGCTCACCATGACACTGAACGCTACAAACAAGCAGGTCCCTATCCCCATCTTCATCGCCTTCATCGTCTGCCTCCTTCGATCCTCAATTATGAAAAGCGCTGGATCGTCTCATGTATTGATGCGGGCTTTATGAGACGGTCGGTTGAATAATTTGAACTCGGCGGTCTTGTTCCCCTCCTCCTTTCCGTCAAGCAAGTGCGCGACCGTCGCCGATTCCGTCGCGACATCCGAAGCAACACGTGACACCCATGCGACCTGCAGCAATGCCCTTCCGTCTCGCAAGCCCAACGTATACCGTCGAAGGACCTCGGCGGTGCTCACTCGATAGGCATCGGCTCGGTCCATGTTCAGTAACGCATCCCTTAGTCCGTTTTCTTCCGCGCGCCACTCCTCCGCTTCGGATTCCGTACGGGCCTGATCTCGCTGCCGGCGGCACCATGCGATGCGGGCGCTGATGGAGTCGTGCTTGGGCTGCATCATCTTCTCCGTTACCAAAAATAATTGAGCCATTCACCCTCGTTGCCGGTCAGAACGATGCGCGACATCCTTCCATGTATCTATCACTCCGCTGCCGTAGCGCACCGGCGTGCCCGGTGCGGCGCCTGAACGGCTACCGAGAGAAGTTCTGAACTCTGAATCGCGGTACACGGTCGTACCGTAATGAAATGGCTTGCGTTTGTACTACTAGGGATTGACCCAGTCCGAAATCGGAACCTTACCAGGAGGCATTTTCCCCGCCGCTTTCACGACTCCGGCTCTTGCGAGGACCGTCGCCGGGGCCTATGATCGCCGACCATGATGCAGTCGACCTCGATGGATCACGGTGATTCGATGGCGGCGGAACGACCTCCGAAGACCACCGGACCGGTGCTGATCAGACCACTGCTGTTGTACTCGGCTGCCTGCGCGGTCTTCGCGCTCGACGTCTTCATACCGCGCGGCTTCTCCCTGTCCATGCTCTATGTGCCGATCTGTCTGACCAGCCTCTGGCTGAAAGGATGGCGGTTTGGATTCATCATGGGCGGGCTGTGCTCAGGGCTCACGATCGTGGGCCTTTTCCTGTCACCGACGGGAGGTCCTGCTGTCTGGTCTGTCGCAAACCGAGGCATCGGTCTTGCCGCCCTCTGGTCTGCGCTGTGGGGTGGGAGGCTTTTCGCTCAACGCACCGTCGAGTTGGAACATACAAAAGCGAGTCTCCGCCAGGAAGTCCAACAACGCACGCAGGCGGAACAGGCCTTGCTCACCATCAACGAAGACCTCGAATCCCGCATCGCCCAACGTACCGCTGAGCTCCAGACCTCGCTCGATCGATGGGACCTCGTGACGCAAGCCACACACGATGGCGTGTATGACTGGGATTTGACGACGCACCGGGTCACATATTCGCCTCCCTGGAAAGCGATGCATGGGTTTTCTCGGGAGGATGAAGAAGATGAGTCACCGGAGCAGTGGTCGGAACGGATCCACTCGAACGACCGCGCCCGTATCCTCAATCATCTCAATGAGTATCTGGCCGGGAGACGAAACGAGTTTCGGGAAGAATATCGAATTCGACGATGTGACGGACGGTGGATCTGGGTCTTGGACCGCGGCATCGCGCTCCGGAACGACGCAGGCCACGCCGTCCGCTTGGTCGGATCGGAAAAGGACATTACCGAACGGAAACAGGCGGAGGACTTGCTGCGCCGGCATGAAGCCCAGCTCGGGGAGTTGACCGCGAAGCTGCTGTCGGCTCAAGAGCGCGAGCGACAGCGGCTGGCGCGCGAGCTGCACGATGATTTCACACAACGCCTTGCCGTCCTGGCGGTCGATATCGGTTCGCTCGAACGATCGTTCCTCTCAGACCCGTCGCTGCGGGATCGCCTTCAACAGCTTCGACAGGCCGCCGGACAACTGGCTCACGACGCCCAGACCTTTGCCTACCAGCTGCATCCCTCGCTTCTTGAACATCTCGGTTTGGAGGCGGCCGTCCGAGACCATGTCGACGAATTCAGACGGCGCACGAGATTGTCCGTGCGGTACGTGCGGCGAACCGTTCCGAGGTCCCTTCCGCTCGACACCGCCACCTGTTTGTACCGTGTGACGCAGGAATCCCTCCAGAACATCCAGAAACATGCCGAGGCCTCGGAGGTGCTGGTCCGACTCCTGAGTACGCCGAACGGCGTGGGGGTGTGCATCCGGGACAATGGAAAAGGATTTTTGCCGGATCAGGACGGAGTTTCCTCTCCTGGGCTTGGGCTCATCAGCATGGAAGAGCGAGTGCATCTCATGCACGGCACGTTCCGCCTCCGGACGCAACCTGGGAAAGGGACAGAAGTCCATGCCTGGGTGCCAGTGCCTGACTCAGTTCATGAGATGGACTCATGACGAGAGATCCGCGACGACTGAGCGAACCATTTCTGCCCACCCTGATCGGTGGGGCAAGCGAAGGGATGATCCAGTGAACAGACCACGAGTCCTGTTGGCCGATGACCACAAGATGATGCTGGCCGGGTTGCAGAAGCTGCTCGAAGACACCTGCGAGATCGTCGGAACAGCCCAAGACGGTCGCGCGCTCGTCGAGGCGGCTCAGCGTCTTGAGCCCGACCTGATCATCCTGGACATCGGCATGCCGTTGTTGAACGGGATCGATGCCGCGCGTCAGATTAAAACGCTGTGTCCAGACGCGAAACTTATCTTTCTCACCATGCAGACCAGTCCGACCTACGCGACCGAAGCGCTTCAGGCCGGCGCCAGCGGGTATCTGCTCAAACACTCGGCTCCCATGGAGTTGCCGCTGGCGATCGAGGCCGCTCTGCAGGGGCAGCACTATCTCACCCCCTCCATCGCCAAGCCGGTGCTGGAGAGCACGCTGAATCCCGAACGCGCTTCACTCCTCAAGCGTTCCGTCTCCGAATTGACTCCCCGCCGACGCGAAGTCCTGCAATTGATCGGCGAAGGAAAGGGCACCAAAGAGATCGCCGCGCTGCTCAACGTCTCCGTAAAGACCGTCGAGTTCCACAAGACCCGCCTCATGGAAGAACTGGATATCCATACCACGGCGGAGTTGATGCGCTTCGCGATCGTGGAAGGTCTCGCCACCGACCAACCGTAACGCTTCCGCTCAGTGACCTCATCCGTTCATAGACCTCACTGGCAAGTTCTGTCTGTCCGACTAGGCGCCCCCCTAGTTCCTCAACACCGAGTGGGATTGTAGAGTGCCCTCAAGACAGCAGGCCGGGTATCAGCCTTGTTTCGAGAGCGAAGGAGGAGTTCATGATTCGTACGATTGTGTTAGGTCTTGCCACCGCTGCCGCGGTGGCGTTCATTCCGGCCACCGGCGCGCACAGTGCCGAACAGGCCGCCAAGCCGTCCACCCAGGCGTTTCTCAAGAACGCCGCCGAGATGTGCCACGCGGAAATGACCCTGGGGCAACTCGCCGCCGACCGGGGAACCAGCAAACGCGTGAGGGAATTCGGGGCACAGATGAAGGACGCCCACAAGCAGATCCACGAAGGTGTCCAGCGCCTGGCATCGCGGCACGACGTGAAACTGCCGTCGGAACCGAACGACGAGCACAAGCAGAAACTAAAAGAACTCTCGTCGCTCTCCGGGCACGCGTTCGATCGCGAGTATATGCAGTACATTCTGTGGGATCAGCAGAAAGAGGTCAACGAGTTCGAGGAAGCCATGCAGACCCTGGAGGATCCGGATGTGCTGCGCTGGACCCACATGACTCTGCCGAGACTGAGGTCCTTAGTGGAGGAGGCGAGGGGGGTCAAATACTCCCTGCAGACGGGGAATTGAGCGCTTGCGTAGGGAGTTCGCAATAGCAGAGAGAATGACCGAAGGTAACCGCCGGCTTGATTCGGTTCTCCGGATCGACATGGGGCCGTCCGGCAACGAGGACGGCCCCATCAAGGAGGGGAGGCTTATGTTTGCGACATGGCACAGTCAACCGCACTTTCACCCCTCGCCAAGAATGACGCGTCTCTGCACACACAGCCGCATCATCGCCGATGTGCTCACCCCACAAGGCCTGAAGACCGGGAAGGTCCGCTGCATCGAGTGCGGCGTGGTCTTCGACGATCCAGCTCCTGCGCGGGAACAGGAAGAGGACTCGCCACAAGAAAGGAGCATTGCGATGAGACAAATATACGTTTCTTTGATGATCCTGGGATGGTTTGCCGTACCCAACTTTGTTTCAGCCGGCTGGTCGACCTCTCCCCAAATTTCACGGACCGATCGCCACACGATCGACTGCGTCGTGATTGAACGAGATTCGTCGATCCGCCGCGTATCAGAACAGCGCCGCTTCGAAAACCACTTCGATCTGAGTCTCGGGAGGGACAGGGGAAGAAGCCAGTCGGACCGCGAGCGGCAGAGCGATGCAGCCTCATCCGGCACGGGTACGCGGTCCTACGATAAACCGCTCGGTCAGTCATTCGATATGCCCGGTAGCGTCGATGGCCACTCCGGTAGGCCCGATCCCTGGTGGGGGCGCAGACCGGAAGGCGAGCCGATGCTCAAGGACTTGAACCGCGATCCGATGAGAACCCCATAGCCTTGCAGGGCACGTGAGTCACCCCATTGGTTACCCGATGGCCGCGACGGCGGGGGAAGCGTTTGAGAGGCTTTTCAGATACGCACCTATTGACCGAACACTCACAATACGACCCCCAGCGTATCACCCTCGCCTCCGTTGAAACGGCCATCCGTTTAGGGATGAAGTGGTAAAGACCGGTCTCTTAAAACGGCGACACTTTCTTCACGTCCTGTTGCAGCCTGACCAAGTCGTACTGCACCAGAAAATTGATTCTGAACCCCTCCCCCGATACATCGTTCTTGTTGACTCGTTGCCCCCACAGAAATCCTCCGCCGATCGTGATTCCGCCCGCGGGGCTATACATGAGGTTGCAATCGAGATACTGCGTTCTCTTATAGGTATCGGCGGGAGAACGTTCTGTCGTACCGACGTGAAGGTACCCATAGGTCACGGTTGACCGCCAGTGTTCATTCCAGAAATGTTGAATGGCCGCATAGCCTCCATAGCTCGGCTGCGCGTTGACCGCGCCCGATGCTTCATAGCCTGCGTCAAGATTCAGCCCCTTCGTGTCGTTGAAGTAGCGAGCGATCCCTTCCCCATACACCGCCTGAAATACCACGTTGTCTCGACCCCATAGTCGAACGAGCCCCGACGCCATCACCCCATACCCGAACGCATGGTCTGATTGCCCGGAGCTCGTCACCCCACCGACCGATCGAAAGAGACCCGCGGTGTTGAAGTGATAATCATCGGTTTCATACCGATAGCGAACCACAAAATCCGGGAGCGGACTGGTGGACGAGACCGGTTGCCCCGTGACCGGATTCGTCGAAGGAATCCCGGAAGAAGGCTCTTCCACCGCAATCGACACGGCATGACGCTCAGCCAATCGGCGCGTATATCGCACTTGCGGATTGAAGTGGAAGATCCAAGAATTCGGCCCGTTGAAGTCCACCGTTTCGGGGATCACATCGGAATCGTGGAACGTCGACCACGATTGCCCAATGAGGAGATTGTTCCAATGCCCGTAGAAGTGTCGCACACGAAGATTGGTGCTCGTTCCCGGGCCGACAAAGTCGACCTCGAAATAGGCTCGCAAGACATCCCACCGAGTATCCGTCCTGGTTTCAAAGCTGATGCGCGAGGCCCTTGCGGTCATATCGTAGTTTGAAACATCGAGGTTCGGGGTAGGAATCGACTCGGTTCGGAACATTTTAGTATTCCCAAGCCGGCTCAAGTCATAAATCGCATCGGTCCTGATGTAGCCCCCTACCCGCATCAGCGTGTGAAAACCGGGAAGGCGGAAAAACCCGCGAAGGGCGGGATCAAACGGCGCATTATCCGGTCGAGCATCCGCATACGCGTCTTCGGAGACCAGCTTACGCTCGCGATCGATGGCAGGAACCTCCGTTTGGGTTCCCGGTGAGGTCGGTTCATCGGACGGTGACTCCTTGTGCCTAATGTCCTCGACTGACTGCTCCAGCTGTTTGATCCTGGCTTTCAAGGCCTCGATCTCAGATTGTTGAGAGGATCGTTCCGGACCTAGATCGCCGGTGCCTTGCGCCGATGCCGAAGCTAAACTACAGGCCGTCGCGATGCCGATAATGATCGCCTGTATGACCATTGAGCTCCCTATACGGAAACATCCCATTCTTGCACGAGAATCCTCCACTTCTTGCCTCTCCTCATGGCGATCCGGACGGCACATTTACCGCTTCGCCGATCCCCACCTTCCACGAGGAGCCTTGGCTTTGGTCTTTATCATCGGCGTCGTCGACTCATAGATGAGCGGGTGGTGGAATTAAGACAGGAATCGGTTTCCAGCAGTAGGACGATTTCATGAACCGGCAGGTGATGATGAACCTTCACGAGGCAGCCCCGCCCTACTGATCGGACGATCTATCATTCTCCGCCATGTCGAAATGCCGCGAGTGAAACATCGAGCGGAGTCGCATGGAGGTCGTTTTATCGGCGAACACCAATAACGAATCACCGACCTCGATGACGGTGCTGCCGTCCGGAACGAAGGAATGGCCGTTCCGCGCGATCAGCACGACATACGATGATTTCGGCAACCCCAGATCCAAGAGCCGCTTGCCGACGACCGGCGACGAGTCCGGAACACCGACTTCCAGCAGGCCGTTCTTGAGACTCGTCGGAGCAGGCCAGGCCGACGTCCCATCTGGGTGCGCCGACAAGGGTGCATCCACACCGAGCCACCGGGCCACAAGCGGGATGGAGGTGCCTTGCAGCAACACCGACGTCAGCACGATGAAAAACACGAGGTTGAACATCATCGTCGCCTGAGGGACGCCGGCGAGAAGCGGGAATGTCGCCAAGATGATGGGGACTGCCCCGCGTAACCCGACCCAGGCCACCATCGTCTTGTCCTTCAGCGGCAGCCGCGTGAACGCCAGGGTGGCAAAGACCGCGATCGGGCGGGCGCAGATCATGAGGAACAGCGCAAGAAACAGCCCCGGCCCCACGATCGGCACGAGCTGGGTCGGAAAGACCTGCAGGCCGAGCGTGAGAAACATGACGATCTGCATCAACCACGCCAGCCCGTCGTGGAACCTCATGAGACTGCGTTTATGGATAAAATCGCTGTTGCCCATTATGAGACCGGCCATATACACCGCGAGAAAACCATTACCTCCCATCCATGTGCTGCCGCCGTAGATCAGAAGCACGAGCGACAACGTCAGCACCGGATAGAGGCCTTCGTACTCGAGGCGCAATCGATTGACGAGCAAGACCATGAGCTTCCCCATGCCGTAGCCGATGGCGGCGCCGAGCGCCATTTGCCGCACGAACATGGGAATGAGGTCCAGCGGCGAGCCTGAGGATCCGGTGATCAACGAGATGAGTCCGAGCGTCAAAAAGACCGCCATCGGATCATTGCTGCCGGACTCCAATTCGAGCAACGGTTTCAAGGGCTCGCGCAGACTGACGGATCTGGACCGCATGACCGCGAATACGGCCGCGGCATCGGTGGAGGACACGATGGCGCCGATAAGCAGGCCCTCGATCCACGACATATCCAATGCCACGGTAGCGAACCATCCGACGAGCCCGGCCGTGATGGCAACTCCGACCGTAGCCAGCGCCACGCCATGACCCACCACCGGTCTGACGCTCGACCATCGGGTGTCCATCCCGCCGGCGAACAGAATGAACGTGAGCGCGACGACTCCGAGGAACTGAGCCGACCAGGGGTCGTCGAAGTGAATCCCACCCAACCCGTCCGAGCCGGCGAGCATGCCGATGAGAAGAAAGAGCAGCAAGGCCGGAACGCCCATGCGTCCTGATGCCTTACTCGCGATGACGCTCAATAACAGGAGGGCAGAAGCGGCGAGCAGCATGTATTCGATCGTCGGCGCCATTTCTCCTCCTTAATGAGCGCCCACATTTCGAACTGTCAACACGGGACAGCCGGCTCGCTTGATCAGCGCCTCGGCCACGCTGCCGAGAATGACTCGGCTGAGTCCGCGCTGCCCCCGTGTGCCGACGGCGAGGAGATCCGCTTGATACACTGTGGCCTGCGTGAGAATGGTCTCGACAGGGTCACCCGGCACACAGACGCCATCCGCCTCGATACCGACGCTCCGAAGCTGTCGCACATATCTCCCAATCGTTCGGTCCGCATGCCCGTTGTCCGAGGATGCTTGTGAAGCATGCACGATACGGACTGTGGCCTGCAGCATCGGAGCGAGGCCGTGAACGACCTGAAGCGCCGAGTCGGCGTCGCTTGAGAAGTCCGTCCCGATGAGTACGCGTCGAAGGCGTACCTTGGCCGGATGACGAAATACATCGCCGGCAAGGCCACCATGGACCGTCAACACGGGGCAAGGCGCCTGACACACAACCCCCTGCGTGGTGCTGCCGATCCGCAGCCGATCCCACCCGGTGCGTCCTTCGGTACCCATCACAATCATGTCCGTAAGACCACGCAGGGCGGTTTCCACAATGCAACCGATCGGATCGCCGTAGAGCAAGAGTGGTTGCGCCGATACGCCACGCTCTTTCGCCGTCCGAATCAGGCGACCGAGTTCCAGCAGAGCCGACGTTCGAAGCGCCCGCAGAGAGCGACTGTCTGGCGCCTGGTGGGATCGGTCCGTCGGCGTCTTGATGACATGCAGCAAGGTAAGTTGAGCCCCGAGCCCCGTCGCCAGCTTGATGCCATGGAGCAACGCCCGCCTGGACGGATTTTGGAAGTCCGTCGGCAACAGAAGACCGGACTGTCTTCTACGTGCACCGCCGTGGTTCATGGGTCCCTCATGGCGTTCATCTCTGCCTTTCTCTTTCCAGAAGGCGCGCCTCAACAGCGAGGCGTGCGTGGTAAACACAGGGCAATACCTTCACGGTCGTTTGTACCATTTCATGACCGTCGCGAACAGCATGATCGTCTTGCCGTCCGCAACGGCCGGACTCGGTCTCTCGGCAAAACCCGAGCTTAGATTCCGTATGACGACGATCAATGCGGCCTTGTCCACGACGAGGCCATCCTATTGTGGAATTTTGACCCAGGCCCATATTTCAGCCCGTTGCATAACGCTACATTCACGATTCTGCGCGGCAAACCTTGCACCAAAGGCATCGATATTCCTCTCACATTGCGATCCGTGGGCTTACCGTTTAGTGGCATGCGAGATGCTTAGCGAGAGACGTAGAGGGACGTTCAACGCCGCCATCCGACATCAGAAGATTCTGGATATCAAACCAAGGAGGAGCCGATGGGGATTCGTATGGGCCGATTTACTGCATGGAGGCTTGCCATCCTGCCGGTGGCAATTGCGGTCGCCGGTGTGACCGTGCAACGGGTGGACGCGGGCAACGAGCCGATTTTGGCGCCTCCGACGGAGTTCGAAGTCGAGATCACCGACCGGGAGAAAGGATTTGATTTCAAAGGATGGGCCTTCAGTGAGGTGCCGGTCAAGATCGTCATCCGGAACAAGAACCACGTCACACATGGCTTTACCTCGACCCTGTTCAACGAGATTCCGATTCGCATGGAGGGGCAGGGGTCGGAAATTCGCGGGAAGCACTTCAAATCCTTCCACCTGGATCCCGGTAAGACGATGACGTTGCACTTCACGCCGCCGACGAAGAAACATCATGTGACCGGGCAGCCGGAACACCAGTACCACATGGTGTGGTGCGACATCCATCCGGAAGCCAAGGGCGAGTTGCACATCGTCGAGACCAGCGGCGAAATCGGAGGCGGATGACCGGCACGAGCCGCTCGTGCAACGGTGCGGACGCTCTGACGCGGCATTGAGCATCGCGGTGAGGATACCCGTCGGGTCGGCGATCCGACGGGTGTTTCGCGGGTCAGGAGAGAGTCCGGCGACCCAGGCAGTGTATACTACATTCGTCCGTCGATGCGGTTGTTCGTCAAAACAAATCCCGAGCTCCTGTGCACCATGAGAAGTTTACGAGCAACGATTCTATGTGTCGCCGCGCTTTCACTGACCGCCGGGGTGGCGTTCGATCAAGGCCTCGGTCAGGCGGAGACCATTCGCTTCATCGCCAAGGAACTGGAGAATCAAGAGGCGTCTTGGTCGCCGCACGAAGTGGTGCTTCGCCGGAACGACGACTCCCAGGAGGGATTTGTCTTTATCCTGGATAATCCGACCAACCGGACCCATGTGTTTGAAGCCCCCGGCGTCCTCGAACAGATTGCCGCGAAGGACCCCGATCACGTCACCAGACCCCTCCGGGCCACGGTGGCGCCGATGGAGACGATGGAGGTCGTGGTCCGTTTCGCCCCGGTCGAAGGTGAGTCGGATCTCCTGTGCCCGAGCGGCACCGCCTGCTACCGGTATTACTGCCCGCTCCACCGTGGAGACAACGACGCGGGCGGCACCATCCTTCTGATCCGCTGATCCCCTCCGACTTCCTCCGTACCGGCTCCTGTCGCGCATTGATACGTGCACGCACCCGGCTCGTCCTAGAACTCGGTCATTCCGAGCGTCGCCCTTTGCGCTGCCGTAGTTCCGAGGCCCACCGCCACCCACTGATCTCCGGCATGTCTTCCCCATGTTCGGCGATGTATTGTTTGTGTTCGATGCGCTTGTTCCGAAGGGCCTGCTTGGCGTAGTCGGCCCGGGACCCGTGCAGCGGGATGCGATCGATGACGTCGGCGACAAGGTGGAAGCGATCGATATCGTTCATCACCGCCATATCGAACGGGGTCGTCGTCGAGCCTTCTTCTTTATACCCCCGCACATGCAAATTCTTGTGATTGGTCCGCCGATAGGTGAGCCGGTGGATCAGCCAGGGGTACCCGTGGAAGGCAAAGATGATCGGTTTATCCGTCGTGAACAGGGCATCGAAATCCCTGTCCGACAACCCGTTCGGATGCTCCGTGGGCGGTTGCAACTTCATGAGATCGACCACATTGATGACGCGAACCTTGACCGTCGGCAGATAGGTCCGCATCAAGGACACGGCCGCCAGCGTTTCCATGGTGGGGACATCGCCGCAACAGGCCATCACCACATCCGGTTCGCTCTCCTTGTCGTTGCTGGCCCATTCCCAGATGCCGATCCCCGCCGTGCAATGGATGATCGCCTCCTCCATGGTGAGCCATTGAAGGGCCTGCTGTTTGCCCGCCACGATCACGTTCACACGGTTGCGACTGCGCAGGCAGTGGTCCGTGACCCATAACAACGTATTGGCGTCGGGCGGGAGATACACCCGGATCACCTCCGCTTTCTTGTTGACGACATGATCGATAAAACCGGGATCTTGATGGCTGAAACCGTTATGGTCCTGCCGCCACACGTGGGAAGAGAGCAGGTAGTTCAACGAGGCGATCGGTCGCCGCCACGGGATGTGGTTGCAGACCTTGAGCCATTTGGCATGTTGATTGAACATCGAATCGATGATGTGAATAAAGGCCTCATAGCAGGAAAAGAACCCGTGCCGGCCCGTCAGGAGGTACCCCTCCAGCCATCCCTGGCACTGGTGTTCGCTGAGCATCTCCATGACCCTTCCGTCCGGCGCCAGGCGATCGTCGTACGGAAGGCGGTCCGCCATCCACGCCCGATCGGTGACGTCCAAGACGTCTTGCCAGCGATTGGAGTTGTTCTCGTCCGGACTGAAGAGACGAAAATTCCGTTGTTGCATGTTGAGCTTCATCGTGTCCCGCAAGAAGGTCCCCATCACGCGGGTGGATTCCGCTTCGAGAACGCCGGGTCCCGGAATTTTCACGGCATACTCGCGAAAATCCGGCAGACGCAAGTCCTTGAGCAACAGGCCCCCATTCCCGTGGGGATTCGCACTCATGCGGCGGTTTCCGCTTGGCGCCAACTCCGCCAATTCCGGCCGAAACGCCCCTGTCTTATCGAACAATTCGTGAGGCTTGTAGCTCTTCATCCATCGTTCGAGGATCTTGATATGGGCCACCGTGTCCATGTCTCCCATCGGCACTTGATGGGAACGCCAGTAGTCTTCGGTCCGCTTGCCGTCGATCTGAGGCGGACAGGTCCAGCCTTTCGGCGTCCGGAGCACGATCATCGGCCAGAGCGGCCGCTGCGCGGAGCCACCTTGAGTTGCGGCATCTTTGATGCGCCTGATGTCGTCCACGACGGAGTCCAGCGTGGCGGCCATGCGCTCATGCATCTCCGACGGATCGCTGCCCTCGACGTAATAGGGAGTATGCCCGTAGCCGCGCATCAAGTGATCCAGCTCGTCGCGGCTGATCCGGGCGAGCACGGTCGGATTCGCGATCTTGTAACCGTTGAGGTGGAGGATGGGCAGGACGACGCCGTCTGTGACCGGATTGAGAAACTTGTTGGAGTGCCAGCTCGTCGCGAGCGGACCGGTCTCCGCCTCCCCGTCGCCGATCACGCAGGCCGCTATCAGGTCGGGATTGTCGAAGACGGCTCCGTACGCATGCGAGAGCGCATACCCCAGTTCGCCCCCTTCGTGAATGGAGCCCGGCGTCTCCGGCGCCACGTGGCTGGGAATGCCGCCGGGAAAGGAGAACTGTTTGAACAGCCGTTTCAGTCCCTGCTCGTCCTGGGAGATGTTGGTAAAGACTTCGCTGTAGGTACCTTCAAGATAGGCGGCCGCGACGAGCCCGGGGCCGCCGTGGCCTGGTCCGGTAATGTAGATCATGTCGAGGTCGTGTTTCTTGATGATGCGGTTCAGGTGCACATAGATGAAGTTCAACCCGGGCGTCGTCCCCCAATGGCCGAGCAGGCGCGGTTTGATGTGAGCCCGCGTGAGCGGCTTCCTCAATAACGGATTGTCGAACAGATAGATCTGACCGACGGACAGATAGTTCGTCGCCCGCCAATAGGCGTCCATATTCTTCAACAGCTCAGGACTCAACGTCTTCGATTCTCGTTGTGCCATAATCTCCTCTCCTTTCTTGGTTACAAGTCGCTTCCGATCATTTCCGCCACGGACTCGGCGATTTCACGTTCTTCATCCGTGCGAATGACCCGCACGGTCACTCTGCCGCTGTCCTTCGAAATCACGGCCTCACCGGCCTCATTGCGCCCAGAGTCGATGACGACACCGAGAAATTCCAACCCTTCGCAGATGCGCGCGCGGATCACCGGTGCATGTTCCCCGATGCCCGCGCTGAATACCAGCGTATCCAACCCGCCCAACGCCGCAGCCAGCGAACCGATGGATCGCTTCGCGTGATAGCAAAACAGCGCGACCGCCTCGGCCGCCCTCGCGTCGTTCCGCTCCTCCTTGAGGAGATCGCGCATATCGGAACTCGTCTCCGAGACGCCGAGCAACCCCGACTCGGTGTTGACCATCCGATGGAACCGCTCCACGCTCATGTTTTCCGTCCGAGCCAGATACGAGACAAGCCCTGGATCGAGGTCCCCCGATCGGCGGCTCATCGGCAGGCCGGAGGTCGGCGTGAATCCCATGGTCGTGTCGACAGGTCTTCTATTGTTGACCGCCGCCATGCTCGCGCCGTTGCCGAGATGGGCCAGAATGACGCGCCCATCGGCCTCGCCCGGCTTTCCTACTTGAGCCAGCTCTTTCATCAGAAAGGCGTAGGACAGGCCATGGAATCCGTATCGTTGAAGGCCCAGCTGTTCATACCGTCGCGGAATCGCCAGGAGACGAGCCACGGGCGGCATCTCGCGGTGAAACGCGGTGTCGAAGCAGGCGATTTGCGGGAGATGCGGATACCGTTGCGCAAACCCCTTGATCAATGCGATCTCACCCGGGAGATGTTCCGGATCGTAGGCGCTCAACCGCTGCAGCTCCTCCAGCACAGCCTGCGTCAACGGTTGGGGAGCGCGATAGCGCCGACCGCCGTGCACGACCCGATGTCCGATCGCGAGCAGTGGACGGTGCGTCAAGCGGTCGGCGATACAGGTGAGCAGGGGCTCGATGCAGGCGGCATGGTCCGGAGCTTCCACTGCCTGAGATTCGACGGTGCCGGCTCCCTCAGGCGTCCATCTTAGTTTCCCTTCCGGTGATCCAATGCGATCGATCGAACCGGACAGCTCACGAACCGGAACCGCCCCGGCGCGAAACAACGCAAACTTGAGCGTCGATGATCCTCCATTAATCACCAAGATGAAGCCGTCCCTGGAAGCCGACATGGAATCTGTCATGACGGTCCCATCTTCAGGCTTCCGACCAGAACGCGCCGCTACTCACGTCGGAGGTACTCCCCGACCAATCGGTACGCATTGTGGAGATATTGGGCCATCATCCTCTGGGTATTGAAAAACCCGCCGTTTAACGCAATCGCCTGCCGCATGATCTCGATGAAGCGTTCGCGATCGTTGTAATAACACGGTAAGACTTTCCGTTCCAGCTTGTCATACAGCGCCGCGGCATGGCAGGCATCGATGTCCCCACTCGGCTCAAGGCAGCTTTCGATCCGATCACCGATGGCCCAGCCGGTCACGTCCTCCACGTGTCCCTCCACCCACCACCCGTCGAGTACGCTCAGACTCGGCACTCCATTGACCGCCGCCTTCATTCCGCTGGTTCCCGAGGCCTCCATCGGAGGGAGCGGCGTGTTGAGCCACACATCCACACCGGCACAGAGCAGCTTTGCGAGCGTCATGTCGTAATTCGCGAGATACGCGACCGGAACCTTGCCTCGCAAGGCATCGCGGAGCCCATGGGTTCTCTGAATGATGTTTTTCCCGTCCTGGTCACGTGGATGCGCCTTGCCGCCGAAGACGATCTGAACCGGTCCGACCTGTTCGGCAATCTTGGCCAGCCGCTCGATGTCGTGAAAGATCAAGGTTCCCCTCTTGTAGGCCGCCGCCCGCCTGGCAAATCCGATCGTCATCGCATCACGGTCGAACCCGGCGTTCGTCTCGCGATTCACATAATCGACCAATGCCCGCTTGGAGGCGACATGCGCGGCCCATATTTCCTGACCAGGAATGCTGATCGCGTAGCGCAGCGAGAGCTGATCGCGCCGCCAGGCAGGCAGGCGCCGGTCATAGAGCGATTGAAAGGCGGGAGCGGCCCAGCTCACGGCATGGACGCCGTTGGTAATCGAATGAATCGGATATCCGGGGAAGAGGCTGTTCGAAACCTCGCCGTGTTTCATGGCGACCCCGTTGACGAACCGTGAGCCTCTCAGCGCGAGTTGCGTCATATTCAAGCTCTGGTCCTGTCCACAGGCCTTGAGCCGGGAGCAGCGCCGGTCGCCGAGCACCCGATGGGCAAGGTCGGGGGGGAATTGATCGTGACCCGCCGGCACCGGCGTGTGGGTCGTAAACACACAGAGTTCCCGAACGGAGTCGACGAGATCGGCAGGGACTCCCTGTTCATAGGACCGGGATGCCAGTTTTTCTTCCAGCAAGGCGAGCACGAGCAGGGCCGCATGTCCTTCATTCATATGGAATCGGCGAAGGTGCCCGTAGCCGAGCGCCCGCAACATGCGGAATCCGCCCATTCCCAGCACGAGTTCTTGACAGAGACGATAATAGTCGTCCCCGCCGTAGAGCCTATCCGTGAGCGTCCGGTCCCACGGCTGATTCTCAGGGAGATCCGTGTCGAGCAGGTAGACCGGCACCTCATCACCCAACTCACCCTTCACCCGGTATTGCCAGACCCCCACATGCACCGTGCGATCCTCGATTTCGACCGTGACGCGCTGGCGCACAGGATTGCAGAAATCATTGATCGGCCAGGCCACCGGCTCTTCACCCTGCCGGCCCTGTCCGTCCAACCGTTGATGGAAATACCCACGACGATGCAGAAGCGTGACCGCCACCATGGGGATTTGCAGATCGGCGGCGGATCGAATGGTGTCTCCCGCCAGCACACCCAGCCCACCCGCATAGGTCGGCATGGCCGGATCGAGGCCGATTTCCATGGAAAAATAGGCAACCAACGGACTTTTTGCCCCGACGACCTCCCCGACCAGTCCATCAGACATCTCGATACCTCCCCACTCCTTCTACTCTAAGCAGGTCTCTCTCCTTAGACAATCCAAATGTGCAGGGCTCCTCTATTTTTGGAGAACCGACCATGGACAGAGGATCACACAACCTGTTCGTCCCGCAACCTCACCACCAATTCCTTCTTGGTAATCAGAATGGCTAGGAGGCCGATCACCATCGTCAACACACAAGATGGCGAGAGGTGGTGTTCCAACCAGCACAGCCCCCCCCCAACCCCCAGCGTGATCCACGGCCGTTCCTGAATCGTGGTCACAGCGTTCGCCGTAAAGACCGGGTAGACGCGCAGCAGCAGAAGACCGAGCAGCAAGGTCGAGGCGAAGCCGACCATTCCGAACACAAGTTTCATGCCCGCAACACCCCGTCGCACCTCCTTGCCCTTGAAGACTTCCGGGACAGGATGCTTGGTGACCGTACCCTGCACGGTGGCTCCTTCATCGATCGAGAGCTCGTCGTCGCTCCAATATCTGACGTTCTTTCCGACCGACGCTCTCGACGTGAGACGAAGGGCTGCCGCCGCAACGGCGAGATTGCCGCCGATCGTCTTGGACAGCGTGACGTTGCCGGCCCCGATCCGGACATCTCCGTCGATCGATCCCCCAAGCAACAGATTCCCGGCGCCCATCACGGCATTCCCTTTGAGATGCGAGGACTCAGTCAGATGCACGTCTGCGCCGGCGATCGTGGCGTTCCTGTGGATCTTCCCACTGAGCGTCACCGTCCCTCCCGCTATCCTGACATCCTGCGTGACCTCGCCCGATACCCGCACTTCGCCGCCGGCCACGATCAAGTCTCCGTCCACGACTCCGTCCACCAACACTTCCGCCCCCGCCGCATAGACGTCGCCGTGCACGGTCCCCGAAATCTCCATGTGCGGGCCGATGGCAAAGTAATCGCCCCGAACTTCCTGCCCCGCACTCAACACGACACGCTTACGTCACTCGGCATGCTCCGATGAGTCGTCCGCCCATAGAAAGCCTGCCCCCAACGGACAAGTGATCACCGCGAGGATCACAGTTATGATTCTCATAGAGATTCGCGACTCCTTGTGCGCACATGATTCAGGCATCGTTGCACCTCGATCATGAAAAGTGGCCGGTGACGGCGATAGAACAACAACTCACGCCACGTTTCCGGCTTTTCGCACCCCACCACTGGGTTGCTGTGCAAAGACGGCACCTCGTTTCCTAGATGTGGCTGATGCTCGAAGCACGCAAGATCATGAGGGTTCTTCTGGTTCTGAAGAACGGGGGGAAAGCAGGCGTGGAATCTTGCGACAGTGCTGAAAACAAGCTCTGTAGCGGAACACCACAACCGTCAAGAATCATGCAGGCACAGCCGTAGCAGCGATTTTCAGACTGAACGATTCGTGGATGAAGGAGGTGCGTCGGCCACCCTCTTTCTTCCCATGTCAACCTTGAATGGGGTTTCTTCGGTGGCTCATGAGTGGTTCCACATGAATGGAGCGGAGCTGGTAGATGTGGACCAGGAGCTTCTGCCGATTGGGCACGCCGACCTTGTCAAAAATGTTGGTCAGATGATGGCGCACCGTGCTGTCACTAATGGACAAATGATACGCGATTTCTTTGTTGGACAACCCTCGCTGCACCAATCCGATCACCTCTCGTTCGCGCTCGGTTAAGGCGTCGGCCCACGCGGGCGCCCGTGCCGCTGACCCGACGTTCTGCTTGGGCATGACCTTCAGATCCTTCCTGACTGATCCACCGTCGTCGACCTGGACCTGATGAGGAACGGAGGCATACAACGTCTCGATCACGGCCAGTACGACTTCAGGTGGTTGTACCGTCAGGATCACACCATCGACGCCGCAGGCAAAGCCTTCGTGCAGACGTTGCTTGTCCTCGACCCCGCTCAACAACACGATCTTACTTGCCGGCGCCGATTCCCGAATCTGTCGGATTGTGTCGATGGCGTCTCGGTCGGTCTCCAGATCGAGCATGAATCCGTCGGGTCGTTTCTCGGCGACAAGCAGATCGGGTGTGATCTGCCGATACCGGCGCATGACGATCCGGATGGTCGCAGACCGTTCGAATACGCTCTGCAATCCGAGGCACACGAGATCCTGTTTACTGATCACCGCGAGGGTGAGCGACGGCGGCATTGTGGCGGCGTCTATCAAAGCATTCTTGAGCATATTGGCCGATTGGGTCGGTGACAGGACAATGGACTGTTGCTCCATCACCTAACTTCACCAGGAGAAGCCTTCCTCACCGTATTTCGTGGTCACTCTCGCCCGCCGCACTGATCGACGCGGTACTGAGCAGTACCGCACCGAGAAGGCTCGAAAGAATCGTTCTCATGAAGGCACTCCTTTACCTCAACGACCGACTCAGTCGAATCAGATTTTCATTTCGCACTTGGACTTGGTGACGTCGGGTTCCTTAGAGGCTAGCGCAAATCTTGTTCCACGGATCAGTGCCTCATTGAGAAGCCCACATCGCATGATGGTGTTTGCCTAACAAGGAGAACCGCCTGTCGCAGGGATGCCTATGCGCCTGCATATTGTCCCCTTTTTCCACAGAACTAGTCGCACCCCCGCCCGCTTCTGCCCCACACAATCACCTCAGCCGTGGCACATCAGGGTAGGTCACCGATGCGCTTGCCCCTCTTTTCCTCAATCGTGGGACAAGCAGTTGAAGAACGGGCAAGACACTTCGCTGGAACAAAGCCATTACTCACGATTGAGATACGGGTCGTCAAAGATCGTGCCACATTCAAGGCAGCGGACCTTGCCGGTTCGCTTCTTGCCTCTGGCCAAGACATCATCGATCGCCCGACTATGGGTGCAAGGCTTCGTCCGGATGGGGTTGCTTGCTGATTGAACCGCGGTAGGTTCCATCGCGTCCTCCGCCAGCCATATGGTTTTTCCGTCCGCCTGTGAGAGGTTCTTGTCTTTTTTCATGCGGTCCCCCGGCCAGGTTTCCTGTGGTCCCTCCGGTTCGCTGCTCGGTCAGGCAACCCGAGAAAACCCTCAGTTTGCGCGTGCTGGTCCGTGCATCAGCGGATCCGGGCCGATCATGTCCTCTCTCCAAGCACAACGCCCGGATCCAGTATGTTCCGTTGGCATCCAGCGTCAGGCTGACCTGTCCATTTCTGGTTAAGCAGTCGATCGCCAGAAACAATTGATCGTCCGTCAGGTCCGGGCAAAGCCGCGCCATGTCTTCCAGTGGACAGCGCATTCCCTGTTGCTGCAGCACGGTCAGGGCCTGATTGATCTGGACACGATCGATGGAGATGGCTGTCTTCTTCATAATTCTTCCTCAAGAACCTATTGTTCGGGTCCCACGCTATCATGCGGACTTCGCGAGGTGAGCTAGGGATAGCCTAGATTGAGGGGAAAAAGGCACCTGGCTTCCGACGCCATTGGAAGGATTCGCTTCGTAGTGATCGTTGGGAAGCGACAGCGGTTGCCGAGCACCACTCCGGAATATGTGGGCTGGCCGCCTCAGAACAAACCATTCTCAGATGGACGAAGACGACTAGGATTAGGGGCTGGTGAGGCCGTGGGACATGGCGTAGCGCATCAATTCCGCCGTGCTGTGGAGATCCAACTGCTGCATCAGGCAGGTCTTATGAAATTGAACGGTCTTGACGGAGACGTTCAACAGCGCGGCGATCTCTTTTGTTCCTTTGCCCTCCCCCACCAATTGCAGCACCTCGCGCTGCCGAGTCGTCAAGGCTGATGGATCGCCTTTGATGACGAGAGTCTCTCCACCCTTCAGAGCGAGCGCAATCACCGACTTCGTGATCGAAGGAGTCAGGAAATGTTTCCCCTGCAAGACCGCGGTGATCGCCTGGCGGCAATTCCTCATCCGCGGACTGTTTCAGCAGAAAGCCGCTCGCACCCGCTTT
Source organism: uncultured Nitrospira sp. (assembly GCA_964435885.1). GTDB lineage: Bacteria > Nitrospirota > Nitrospiria > Nitrospirales > Nitrospiraceae > Nitrospira_D. The sequence continues at coordinate 20,826 of CAYTAS010000049.1, forward strand.
GAACGCTGCTGAAGCCGGCTCGCCGCCTCGATCAACGCCCGGCCATCCCCCAACTGCGCCCACGATGTCACACCGATCTTCGATGAGCTTGCGGACCCCGGCCAGCAGGGCGTCATCCGCCCCCGCCAGTAGGGTTTGCGGCCTTCCGGTAGAAGCCATGCCACCTCAGCTTCAAGGGGAATGTGTAGGCCGTCGCGCACTTCATAGTGCCACATGCGGCCTTCCCATGGTGTCGGAACCACCGCACCGTTCACGGTGCGACCGCGAGCATCCGCATGGATCGAATTGATCCATCCTGCATCGTTGAATCGGAACAGCAGGGTGACCGTCGCACCACCGTCCCGAAGGGTGGCCTTGGCGGAAGCGTAGATCGCCCGACTACTGAAACCCTGCATGATGGACACCTGTAACCAACTCTCTTCATTCCAAAATTTCACCCGACCTATGCCGGCAAGGCCCCAAGAATTACATCGTCTACGGGGCGACGTAGACTGAAGGGTGCCGTCGGTCCGTAGCCGAAGCGCACCACCAACAGCGCCTGCTCGCCTTTGAGATTCAGCCAGGACTCAAACTGTGTCCGCACCTGGCGGACTTCGATCGGTTGGTTGATGAACGCGCTGCGGATATCGAGCGCGGTCGCCTGCAGCGCGAAGCGCTCGTACGCACGTCCGACTTCGACCCAGGCGGCCGTATCCGCGCGGCTCGACACGAATACTGCCACACCGGCTGAGCTTCGGATGTTCGCGGCATCTGTGTCGGCTTGCCCTTTGGGCGTCAGGACCATGCCCAGGATCCGCTTTGCCAACCACCTCGGGAGCGCCGGTTGGCCACTAACTCGCCCGGACAGGCCGTCACCCGTGCGCATGGCCTCACCAGGATTGAAGCGAATCCACGAAACCAGTTCATCCCGAAACGCCCTATCAGACAGTTGGGAGACATTGCCACGAGTGACGTAGTCAATGACGGTGTCCCTCTTCGCCGCCGACAGCAACATGATAATTCGGACATTCTGTCCTTCCCCCGCTTTCTCCAGCTTCTCCAACTCCGGCACTCCGAGCGGCTTGCCGTCATAGGCAGTCTTTACGCACTGACGCTGAATAATGGCTCGATACAGATCTGTGGCACGAGCTGAAGCGGCACGATTCAAGTAAACGATCACGTGGCCTTCGCTGGAATCGAATTGCACGTCTGTCGCGAAACCTTGTGCAGCCGCAGCGTGAACAAGATTCTCAGCCGCGCAACCTAGGCTCTTGAACAGATGGCTGTCGTTTGGATCGACGACCGGACAACGGCGTGAAAAGTCCGGCTGAATGACGATTGAGTCTTGCTGGATGCAAAACTTCCAGGGCTGGGTGTTGTGGCTGGATGCCGCGAGTGTGGCATGTCGAATCAGTTCTCTGACATCCAAGGCGTCGCCTGCGCGCTCGGCGCCCGGTTGACGAATGTCGCTTGCCATGTTGTCGTACTGATCAGTCGACGCCATCACGCTTCCTCCTTGTGTCACGGAGCCTTCCCACGAACGGAGTCATCCACCTTCCTGCACTACTTCAAGAACGGCGACATTTCGTCCGCCATGTCCCGATGGCGTCTCACACACAAATGTCCGCCGCTCGGATGACCCACAAGGAATGCTGGCGGCCTCGTTCAGCAATTCCAGCCGGGATGGAATTTGCCGTCACATAACGAATGATCCACAAGATGAGCCCATACCCGATCCTTTTCAGTACCGTCATGCTCCCCGCTTAGAGGATTCCAACGCCCAATCGATCCGCGTTCGCGCAGGACTCCTCCTGCTTACGAGAACTGCTTCCGAAACCGCCACATACCCAGACCGAACAACACCCCACCCAACATGGCCATCGCCAAAATGGAGTCCCACAGCAATTCGAGTCCGACTCCCTTGAGCAATACTCCATAGGTCACATCGATATAGTACCGGAGCGGAGAGAGCGCCATGAGGGACTGGACCCATGGAGGCATGGCTTCAAACGGTGTCGTAATCCCCGACAGCAATAACATGGGCGCAATCACCAGCAAGGCAAGCATCCCGACCTGCGCCTGGTTTTTGGTGACGGTGGCGGCGAACAGGCCGAGCCCGGCAATCGTGAAGCTGTACAGCGCCGTGACCAGGAAGAACAGTGGGGCGCTGCCCTTGATCGGCACGCCGAAGGCCGGCTTCAGCACGGTCGCTATTGCGAGCGCCGTGGCGGCCAATATCACCAGCGTCATGGCCAGCACCTTCGACAGCATGATCTGGAGCGGCGTGACGGGGGAGACGAGCAGTTGTTCCACGGTACCATGCTCTTTTTCTCGTACCAGAGCCGCCGCCGGCAGGAGAAAGCCGAACAGCGTGATCATGCGGAGGATATGGGAGATGGACTGGAACCACGTTTCATCCTGGTCCTGGTTGAACCACACTCGATGGGCGCTGTCGACCACCGGCATGCTGATGTCGTCGCCCGAGGTGGCGCCGAGTCGGGACCGGGCGAGGTCGAAAGAAAAGCCTCCGACGATACGAGAGGCGTACGCAGCCGCCGACAGCCCCTGCGGCGCATTGGTGGTGTCGACCTGCAATTGAACCGCAACCGGTTCCCGTCCGAGGATCGACTCATGAAATCGCGGCGGGACATCCAAGAACACCATGGCGGTCCCTCGGTCGAGCCGCGCCACGCCTTCCTTCGGGTCCGACACTTCTCCGTCGAACCGAAAATAGGGCTCGCGGAACCGATGGATCAGCTCGCGCGAGGATTCGCTGTGGTCGCCGTCATGAACCACCAGGCTGGCGTTGTTCAATTGCATCGCGATCCCCGCGCCGCTGATGTACACGGAGAGTGAAAACGAATACAGCAGGAACAGCAGCAACGGAACGTCGCGCCCCAACTGCAGCAACTCCTTCCTCGTCATGACGAAAAGACGGAGCGACCATACGCGCACGGCCTCAAAACTCGACCTATCGTTCTTATTCACCCGTTCCCTCACTCTAGCGAGCTCCCCGGCCCAAACTGTTATGCCTTCGGTCGTTTCGTGAAGAGGCTGTAGGCAACCAGCCGCAACGCGACAGCGAAACCTCCGAGCGAGAGCAGATCCGTCCACATGGCGTTCAGCTCCAGCCCTTTGAGAAAACTTCCTCGCACCACGTCGGTGTAGTACATGGCGGGGAACACATGGGCCTGGACCTGAGCCC
>CAYTAS010000050.1:0-23784 GCA_964435885.1 uncultured Nitrospira sp.
TTTCATCATCAGGAAAACATACTGGCCGAAGTTCGTCAAGCAATGAACGTGTGGCGCTCGAGCCGATGACAGCCGGCACGTGATCAGTCAGGCTCACCGTTCAAAACACACGTTATGGGGGAACAGATTATGACATCCATGGCCCACGTCCGCCTCACGTCACTCCGCGTCCCAGAGGGGCGACCTCTCTGGCTCTTTGCTGGGCATGTCGGGCCGCTCATCGGCCACGCAGAAGCCGGAGATCTGGTCGATGTCCTGACTGCCGACGGACAATTCTATGGGCGTGGGCTTTATAACCCTGTGTCGAAAATCCGTGTTCGCCTCCTGACATTTGAGGATGAGCCGATCGACGAGACGTTCTGGCGGGGGAGAATTCAGCAAGCGATCCGTCTCCAGCAGCGAGTTGTCACTCAGTCCAATGCCTATCGGCTGATCTATGCCGAAGGCGATCGATTGCCGGGGTTGATCGTGGATCGCTACGATCAACTGCTGGTCATGCAGTGCCTCTCGTTCGGCATGGATAGTCGAAAAGAACTCATCGCCGACGTACTGATGAAGGAATTGAATCTGACAAGGGTCTATCTACGGAACGAGGCTAAGAGCCGGCAACTTGAAGGACTGCCGCTCGAACGGAGGTTTCTCTGCGGGAGCGGCCAGACACAAGTTGAGATTCAGGAAGGGGCCGTAAAGTTTCTCGTCGATGTGGAGAAGGGACAGAAGACCGGGTGGTTTTGCGATCAACGGGAGAATAGGCTGGCAGCCGCTAAGCTCGCGGCAGGAGCGGAAGTGCTGGAAGTATTCTCCCATACCGGCGCGTTCGGCATTCATGCCGCGCTCGCGGGAGCCGTCTCAGTGGAGGGCCTTGATGTTAGTCTAGACACACTGGCCATGGCCAAAACGCATGCCAGGATGAACAAGGTCGAGGATCGCTGTATCTATCGCCAAGCCGATGCGTTTGAAGAGATGCGCAAGCTGGTGAAGGAGGGCCGACGCTATGACCTCGTGATCCTCGATCCTCCAGCCTTTGCCCGCAGTCAACAGGCCTTGGTGGGCGCACTGACTGGGTATAAGGATGTCAATCTCTTAGGCTTGAAGCTGCTGAAGCCGGAAGGATTTCTGGTGACCAGCTCCTGCTCCCATCCGGTCTCTGAGGCGGACCTATGGAAGAGCATCCGCCTCGCAGCCCGCGACGCCAAGCGAGACATTCGTCTCATCGAACAGCGAGGCCAGGGTTCCGACCATCCCATCCTCGCCAGCATGCCGGAAACGCGGTATTTGAAGTGCTTTGTTGTGCAGGTGTTGTAGCGGACAGCTATCCCTGAGGCAGTGCGCGCATCAACAGTATGAGTCAATCAGCAGGCCGGATCCTATGCGCGTCGAAGCACGTGCAATACATGGAAAGACAGGAGAGACTTTGTTATCCTCGGAAAGGTTGGGTTCCGTTGGGAGGAGGGTTGCGCATATCCATGATACAGAGCGATACCAGCACTAGAGCGACATGGCCTGAATCGAAATAAGTGCGATACGAAATTGAAATACGCAAGCGCGCTGAGAAGGATTTAGCGGCGCTCTACAAGGTCGACGCCCAACGTATTGTCGACGCGTTATTTCGCTTGGAGGAAGGATTGACGGGCGATATCAAAAAACTGTCCAGTGCGTTGCCCGAGTATCGTCTGCGGATCGGTGTGTGGCGGGTCTTGTTTGAAATTGTGGAGCGCAAGATCATTATATATCGAATTCTCCATCGGAAGGAGGCCTACCGGTAGACCTATGAAAGCGCAAATCATTGAAAAACACGGCAAGAAAGAATTTGCTGTCATACCGTACAAGGATTTTCTTCGGCTGCAAGAAGAGCTCGAAGACTATCATGATCTTCGAGACTTGCGCAGAGCCAAGGCAGACCCAAAAAATCGACAGGGGCAACCCCTGGCTTTCGTTGCCGCAACATTAGGGTTAAAAAAGAAATCTTAGCTGTGCTCTCCAACGGACGCCAGCCCCTCCTGCCATTTTGAGCGGTGTGTGGCACGGATCTCCTGGTTTGATAAGATCCCTCTAATTTGAAGTTGCTGAAGCCGGAAGGGTTTCTCGTGACCAGCTTCTGCTCCCATCATGTCTCGGAGGAAGATCTCTGGAAGAGCATCCGCCTCGCAGCCCACGACGCCAAGCGAGACATTCGTCTCATCGAACAGCGAGGCCAGGGTTCCGACCATCCCATTCTCGCCAGCATGCCGGAAACGCGATACCTGAAGTGTTTTATCGTGCAGGTGTTGTAACGGGTTTTGGTAGGAACATCTTATTATGCTGGCTCTGTCCGAGCCCGTATGAGAGAGGAACGGTCCGTCTATTTCAACAGGGTCTCGTGGTGCTCATCGAAAGAGACCTCTACCCATGGGAGGACAGTAATGGAGAAAGAAGCGATCCGCAGCAAGATCAAGGCTGCTCGACTCGAGAAGAATCTCACGATCGTCGACATCGCGAAAGCCGTCGGCAAGAACCCCATGTTTGTGGCGGCGGCATTGAATGGCAATCACCGCTTGACCCTGGAGGAGGCGACGAAGGTCGGCATGCTTCTGGGTTTGGACAGCGAGACCGTCCAGTCCTTGAGCCGCTGTCCGGTGCGCACGGATTGTCCCAACACGACGGACCCGTTCAAGTACCGGCTGCTTGAAATTGTTGGCGTGTACGGCGATTCCTTGCGTGAGATGGCCAACGAGATGTTCGGCGACGGTATCATGAGCGCAATCGATTTCACAGTGGACATGGAAAAGGTCACCGGCAGCTAGGGTGAAACCCGCTGCAAAATCACGCTGAACGGCAAATGGCTCGAGTATAAGTCGTTCTGACGAGAGGTTGGTCGGCGGTTGTGCTGGAGTTGCTGAAGCCGGAGGAGCATTTGCCTTGCCGCGCGCGACGTCAAGCCGGACATACCACTGATCGAACAAGAGGACCCAAGCGCCGACCATCCCATCGTCGCCAGCATGCCGGAGACACGGTATTTACGGTATTTAAAGTGCGCCATCGTGCAGGTGTTCTGAATCGCTCCAGAGCGGCTGGGGCGCACTCGTTGCTGTTCATGCTTATGTTAGGGTGGCAGTAACCTGATGCAATGAGATTAGGGAAGAGCGACGACACTCTGTTAAGCGGTCAGCCACCGGACGGTGATCAAGTGCTCAACGGCATGGAATTCGGGTTCACTTGTTAAGACTGACCGTCCCCCGATTTTACAGACACCTCTTGAGTTCTAACTCCACGTGCAACACTGCTGGCCCGAATGGGCTAAGGTGTTGCCATGACCAAGACCTGCTATACGCATTTGAGTCCTGAGGAGCGAGCAACTTTGAGCCTGGGCCTCACCCAGGGACATTCGCTCCGGATGATGGCCCGCGTGTTGGGCCGCGCGCCCAGAACCCTGAGCCGGGAATGCGCTCGCAACACGATGCGAGGCCATCCCTATCGCGTCAGTACGGCACATTCCCAGGCAGTTGCCCGAGCGCGCCAGCCTCGTCGTCTTTGGAAACTCCTGGATCCCTGGTTGTGGGCGCCGGTGCAGACCGATCTCAAAGACGGCTGTTCGCCGGAGCAGATTGCCGGGCGGTTGCGACGCGCCTATCCTGACGACATGGGCAAGCCGCTCTCGACCGAAACCATCTATGCGGCCCTGTATGTGTGGCCCCGTGGGGCCTTGCGCAGAGAATTGCTGGCGGCGTTGCGTCAGGCGCGCAAAGCGCGTCGACCTCGGGCGCGCGGGACGGATCGCCGCTGTCAACTCCCCAATATCACGCCGCTTGCGGATCGGCCCACTGAAGTCACCAGTCGTCAGGTTCTTGGGCACTGGGAAGGCGACCTCCGTAAAGGGGCACGCAATGGCTAGGCTGTCGGCACACTAGTTGAGCGGTCCACCCGGCTCGTCCTCTTGGCTCGTATGGATGGCACGGATGCCTGGAGGGCGTACCAGGGATGTACCAAGAAGCTCCGGCAGATCCCTGCCGCATTGCGGAAAACACTGACGTATGATCGGGGCAAAGAGATGGCCGAGCCTGAGCGCCTCGCTCAACGACTCGCAGTCCGCGTCTGCTTTGCGGATCCCCATGCGCCCTGGCAGCCCGGCTCCAATGAGAATATGAATGGGCTGCTGCGTCAGTGCTGACCCAAAGGCACGGACCTGTCGGGCTATACGCAGCGTGAGTTGAATGCCATTGCCCATCGGCTGAATACGCAGCCCCGCAAATGTTTAGACTTTGCCACGCCGCTGGAAGTCTACGCGCAGTTGCGCCATCATTCACCCGTTGCACTTGGAACTTGAAACCGCCGGGTGTATCGGGTTTGGAATAGTTCAAATCCGAACAGTAAACTTTGGCAATGGTGGTCATTCGATAAGCCTTCTGTTTTAACTAGTGAGTACCGTAAAAACGAGGAAATCTGCTACCAGTGGTCGCCATTAGATAAAATGGCTCAATGCACTTCGAAGCCAGGTACCAAGATTGTGGTTGGCAACGGACAAAGTGCAAAATGCTTGGAATATCTCACTCGCCCTGTTTCGAAATGGCAGCAGGTATTTATAGTCGATGCGAAGGATTCAGTATCAGATTGCCAAGGATACAACAGTGTTATGAGCTGGAAATTAGAGTAAGTTTAGGCACGCTAGGGTTGTATAAAAACTGTCATATGCAAGGGGCCGGGAGTCTTTTAAAGTCACTCGCCCATCGTTTCTGATTGAATACCCGTACCAATGCTGTTCTTGATTTGTCGCTGAGAGGGACAATGATGGGGTCGTGGAGGCATAAGGAGTCGGATACCGTTTCTGGACTTTGAACGAGAGCAACTCATGGAAGTATGCCAAGGCTCGTGCGGAAAGATACCAGGGTTGAGAATCAGCTCCAATATTGAACGATTCGAACCTTGTCGCGAAATGTTAGTGGACTGTAACGATTAGATCGGTAGTGCAGCCCCCTGCGACATCCATTTCTTCCATTCTCCTCTGCTATCCTTTACTAAAGGATTCAGAGCTTCTTCTTGCTCTCCTGCACTCAATAGCCCCGCAGGTTCAGGTGGTTGTTGCCGAGGTGGCTGCGTCGACGCAGGAGGCGGCGATGGGGAGCGGTAGATGAATTGTTTTCAGAGAGGTACGATGCGCTATCGCATTGCCATTCATCAGTCCGAAGAAGGCTTTTCCGTTTCGGTTCCCGGCTTGCCAGGATGCTGGTCGCAGGGTGCTACCGACGGCGAGGCGGTTGAGAACATTAAGGACGCGATTCGTGAATATCTTGCCGTTGTCGAAGAGCAGCTTCGCGGGGAGGAGATTCGCGAGATCGAAGTCGCCGTCTGACGGTGTCAAAGATTCCTGGCGTCAACCATCTGGATGCGGTGCGCGCTTTGCAGAAGGCAGGATTTACTCTTGCTCGCCAGGGAAAACATATCGTCATGTCAAATGGCACGCGCATTCTGACGATCCCACGTCATAACCCTGTGAACGCCTTTACCATCGGCGGTATCGTTCGGGATGCCGGGCTGACCGTCGAGTAGTTTTGTGATCTCTTGTAGCGGCGTGCGCAGCCTCCCCATCATCCCAGAACGTAGTATAAAATGGATATCTTTAATGTGCCGTTCGCGCGTTGCTTTTATTGGAATGAACATGCCCACGCTCTGCCCACCTCCTAGGTGAGAGGAAGAAGATGTCATTACAAGGCAAGTCCTGCTGGTTGTCGGTGCGCCATCGCGGTCCAGTCTTGCACACCCACGCCGATCACGATGAGCACAGCATGGTCCTGCTTCATGCGGTCTGCAGCCGGATCCTTCCTTCACGTGGTGCATCGAGAAATGCCGCCTACTTTGTGTCGGCAGGTGTATAGCATGCAGACCGGCAGGCCGGGTGGGTCATGCCGTAGCATGTTGCGCCGTTATTACACTCCCAGTGCCTGTGGCTATGAGTTTTTGCTCGGGCCGCCGATGTCGCCTTTCACACCGAATTCACACCATGCTCAGCGGAATTGTCACAGTATGCGAGCATAGGCGAAACTCATCGCCGGGTTCGGCGACATAGAAGCTGGTAGATTCGAGGGGAGGTGAATTGTGAGACAAGTAATTATTTTTCGAGGAGAGGACGGTTATTGGGTGGCGGAGTGTCCAAGCTTGCCGGGTTGTGTAAACCAAGGGAAAACCAAAGAGGAGGCAGTAGGCAATATCCGAGAAGCCATTCGCGGTTACATTGCCGCGTTGGAAGAAGACAAACTCGCCGTGCCTGAAGAACGCTTCGAGGCGGTGTTAATGGCGGTATGAGCCAGTTGCCGAGTCTTTCTGGGCGAGCAGACATTGTAGTGAAGATGGTAAGTGTGGAAAAGATAGAGTCGGCATGACACTGCCAAATGCTGATCAAGCGGTCGTGGATGTGCGCAAGCTCCGCGACTACTGCCTGAATGCCGACCATCATCGCGGGCAACACAAGGCTCGTGTTTTTAAGAGCGCGTTGGGGTGGACAGCTGACGAGGCTGAAGATGGGCGACGCAGGCTTCTGGAGGCCGTGCTCTATACGAATGCGCGTTTTCTCGGTGCAGATGACTACGGACACCAGTATGCGTTAGACTTTGTAGCACAGGGAGTGATTGAGCCAGCGACCGTACGGAGTTTATGGATCATTCGTCATGGCGAAGATTTTCTGCGATTCGCTTCGTGTTATGTTCTTTAGCAGGGAGCATCCATCATGAACCATAAGATTCGCGTGCTTGATGTGGTAGCGCTGACCGAAGATATCTCTGACCACGGCTTGTTGCGAGGGCAAGTGGGGACTGTGGTGGAATCGCTTGATCCGGGCGTGTTTGAGGTGGAGTTTGTGGATAACGACGGTAAGACCTACGCCATGCTTCCGCTGAAATCCAGCCAATTGCTTGTGTTGCACTATCAGCCTGCGTGATCTTCTGCAGTCTTGAGGAATGTAAAAAACGGGTGGAAGTCTTTTATTGACCGCCGTTTAAGCGGTCGTTACGCTACTGCGATTCAGTCTTCCCCACCCACGCCGATCACGATGAGCAGCGCATAGTCCCGCTTCGTGCAGCGCTCGACCGGAGGCATTGCGCCTCCTGGCGCAACCGGAAACGCCGACTGCTTCGCGTTGGCCGTGGAGCAGGGACCACCCACCGTTGCTGGTGCGTCACGCACGGATGGTCGGCTGCTCCATGGTCAATCCGAGAATAAAACAGACCCCGCTTGCTCTGTGTCGGCTTCTTAGCGCAGGGCAACGGCCTCGGATTCGCGGACGGCCAAACTCTTTCTTCGATTATTGGAAATGGTACGGTCGATGAGCGCCCCGCAGTTGATGCATTTCCAGGCATAGAACACGAGAAAGAAATCTGAGAACCGCTCCAGCATCATCCTTCCGTTACACTTCGGACAGTCCATTGATCCCTCCCAAGGTGGTTATGCTCACAGCTGTCGGCGAAGTAGAGCAAGAGGTATTCCAAGATACGACACTGAATGAATTCACTGAGTTATAAACTCATAGCTATAATATGCTACGTATGTTACGAATTATTGACAGTGGGCATGGTTTAAAGTGTCAATGCGTTGTCGGTTTGTGCGCGAGGGAAGATGGACGGAGTTGGTGCTTAGGTGGTTTCGAACGCCGGTGTATAGCGCGCGGAACGGCAGGCCAGGTGCGTCACGTCGTAGAGTGTCGCGCCTTGATCGAGCTCTCAGCGCCTATTGCCGTGGCTGTGGGATGGGTGCTTGAACTGGAACGGCGGCTGACTCTTGTGAGTCAGCCGCCGTTCACTGAAGATTATTGTTGTTGAATGGCCGAGAGCAGCCACCGTCCATCCTGTACGCGCATGAAGGTCCAGACTTCGCACGATTCGGTCGATGTGCCTTCACTTCCTTCGATCAGGTAACCCGGTTCTCCACGCGGGATCGTCGTGGAAACGGTATAATCGCGGGCGTTCCAGCGTAGGTCCACGGTCGCATAGTCTCGGTTGTCCTCGGACCAGGCTTCGCGCACGTCTCCCTTGAGCAACTCCACTCCTTCCACGCGATTCAGAACACCGCGACTGTGGTCTTCGGCCAGGGCGGTGCTGAAATAGCTGAGCATTTCTGGCGTGACACAGCGCTGCAATGCGGCCACATCTTGCGCGCTCCAGGCAGATTGAATGTCGATCAGTAGCTGCTGAAAGGCAGCCTTATCCTCTGTGGTGACGGCGTAGGCATGATCAGTCGCTGGTCTGTCGGCGCTGCCGGTGGACGAGATATCAAGAAGGCTCCCCCTTGCGGCCGTGCTACCAGAAAGCCCGGTGAACACCGGGGTGGCGGTTCGTCGACTTCTCTTGAAAAAATAGAGCGCACCGGCCCCGACCAACATCAGCAGGAAGATCAGTCCGAATGAGTTGGATGACGCAGCAGGCTCTTCGCTGTCCGTCGTCTTGGCGTTGCTTTCTGTCGCGCCGAACAGCATGTGGCCGATCCAGGTTCCGGCCAGTCCGCCGGCGATTCCGGCGAGCAACGGGTTACGTTGAAACCATGAAGGAGATGTGGCTGGAGCTGGCTGGCCCATCGGACTGGTGGCCGTGGTACTTGGGGGTGCGGTCGTCGATGGCTTGGCGGTGGTAGACTGCTCAATGGGCTTGGCGCCGTTATCTTGATGGGTACGGGATCCGCGGCTGCCCATGCTCCCATAACCTCCGCTTTGTGAGCCGCGGGAAAACCCGCCGCCGCCTCCACGTGCCTTGGCAAACGACAGAGTCGGTGTGCCGATAAGCGAGGCGATGAGGCAGACTGCAATAAGGTGTGAACGTTTCATCATGAATTGTCCTTTCACTCAAAAATGACACTCCGATACGAACACGACCATCCTAGCAGCTTTAGATTGAGAAAACCTGACATTCGTCACACATTTCGAGTCAGGCTGATGTGTGCCACGAGTTTCAACTCTCTCGAATTTCTGTCGGCCTGGTTTGCACCGCTGGTTGTGAATCTCCTACAATGACGTGCTGAGTCATCGGCTTGTTTGTTCACGAACAGACCGTGCACCTCGTATCAACTCTTCTCATCTGTTTCAGGAGGCGTCATGGATTTGGATCTGACGAAGCAGCTTGGGCCGTTGGCTGCGTTAGCCGGTGTGTGGGAGGGGGATAAGGGTTCGGATGTGGCGCCGTCGGATGATTCGGGGCACGGAGCGGAACAAGTTTCGCGAGCGGATCACGTTTGAGCCGATCGGGCAGGTGCGTAATCACGAGCAGGTGTTGTACGGCTTGCGCTATGCGACGGTGGCGAGACGGATCGAGGAGGCCGATCCGTTCCATGAGGAGGTCGGCTATTGGCTCTGGGATCCGAGCGAGCGACAGGTGCTGCGCTGCTTCATCGTGCCGCGTGGGGTAGCGCTGATTGCCGGCGGCACGGCGGAGCCGACGGCCACAACCTTTTCGCTGGTCGCGGAGGCGGGATCGGGCACGTATGGAATTTGTTCGAATCGGTTCCTTGAGCGGGAGTTTAAGACGGTGCGCTACGAATTGACGGTGACGGTTCTCGACAAGAACCGGTTCCACTACCGAGAGGACACACAACTTCACATGCCCGACCGGTCTGATCTGTTTCATCACACGGATGAGAACACGCTCACGCGGACGATGAGTTAGCCTCGGCGGGGTTCTTGTTCTGCTTGTCGAACGGACCGGAGTTGATCCCGCCCTCTGAATGGATTCCACTGGTCTTCAACGACCAGGACGCGCAATACGACAATATGGCGGAGGCGGAGCAAGTGCTCCAGGCCATGATGGCGCTTGACAATGACTGCCTTCGTGAACGAACCGGAGGGAGTGTGTCTCTCCCGCCGGGGTGTGAGATAAGGCCCCATCCGATGGACAACCTGACGACTGATGCGCCGTTGAGCCAATGGGCGCACGGGTTCGGCGTTGGGTATGACTATCTGTCGGAGGTGTGGGACGCGTATACGCCCGATGAACTCGATGAGGATCTCGGCGCGTTACTCATGACGCTCACATTTTTCAGTTCACCGACGCTTGCCGAAGCCTACTATCAGGAAGGAAATAAAAAGGGTACCTTCGACCAGCTTGCCAGGTCTGTGATGGAGATCTTTCCCGAGGCCATGCGTGAGTATGCCCATCTGGGACGGTCGATCTATCAGGCGCGGCTTGAAGTCGGCGACCTGAATCCGGAACCGTCACGCCACGCCAAAATCGGACGCAATGATCCCTGTCCTTGCGGCAGCGGGAAGAAGTTTAAGAAGTGCTGTAGTGGGACGGATGGCGCGGGCTCTGACCCCGTGTTCCACTGACGGGCGCTGGGTGATGTGCGTGTATCCCTGGGTCGTCCGAGCAGACATGCCGGAGAGTTTGGTTTATACTCCGCACATGTCAAATCGCTCGGACTCCTCGGCGTCCTTTTCAGCCGATGGTCGGCGGACGTTCTACGAAAGCCATCGTTCCTTGGCCCTGTTCATGATCCTCGTTGTGTTCGCGGCCCCGTTTGCGGGGCTCTACGTGGCAGGGCTATTCGGTGTGGTGGTGGGAGTGCTGGTCTCTGCCGCAGCGTATGTGCTCATTCCCTATCTCTGGCGGCAGGTCAGCGGTTGACGCCGACGCCATCGGCCGGTTGGGTGAGCAAGACCGGGGATACCATGACTCTGATGGGGCGATACGCGAAGCGGTGCGCAGGTCTCCGGCTCGTTATAGATCATGACGACTTCAGGAGAGACGAAGATTCCGGCGAGTGGCTTCAAGCCGCTGCAGCCGGTTGGATCTTCGTAAGGGGCAGGCGATTGAGCCCGTCGAGAGCCGCGGTACGATAGCACTCGGCCATGGTGGGGTAATTGAAGACGTTGTGGACGAAGTACTCCACCGTGCCTCCATACGTCAGAACCGATTGGCCGATATGAATCAGTTCGGTCGCTCCTTGGCCGATGATATGAACACCGAGCAGCGCATGGGTGTCTTGGTGAAAGAGTACCTTTAAGAGGCCCTGGAGCTCGCCGCTGATATGGCCTCGCGCCATTTCTCGGAATAGAGCCCTTCCAGTAGCGTGCGGGATGCCGGCGGCGGTGAGCTCCGCTTCGGTCTTTCCCACCATGGATACCTCGGGAATGCTGTAGATGCCGTACGGAATCACTTTGATCTCGTAGGCATCGGGAAGCTGAAAGGCATGACAGGTGGCGAGGCGGCCTTGTTCCATCGCGGTCGCGGCGAGCGCGGGGAAACCGATGACATCGCCTGCCGCATAGATGTGCGGGATCGCGGTTTGGTAGTGGGCATTGACCGGGAGTTGTCCCTGCCGGTCCGTGGCCAGCCCGATGGCCGAGAGGTTCAACGCGTCCGTATTGCCGATCCGCCCCATGGTGTACAGCACCATGTCGGCCGTCACGGTGTCACCATTATGCAATTGAACCGCCGGGCGGTTCGAGTCATCGATCACGACATTCAGATGCTCTTGCCCCAGCCGTATCGCCACCCCGTTCTCCTGCATCTGAGTCGCAAGCGCCGCCGCGATTTCCTGATCGAGGAACCGCAACATTTGATTACGGCGATCGATGAGCGTGACCGTGATCCCGAAGGCGCCCAGCATCGAAGCATATTCGGTTCCGATGACACCGCCTCCGACGACGATGATGCTGGCGGGATGCTTCGTTGTGCGCAGAAACGAGTCGGAATCGCAGATCATCACATCGTCGAATGGGGTCTCCGCGGGACGGCGTGGTCGCGACCCTGTCGCGAGGACGACGATCGAGGCGCGGATCTGATCGACCGTTCCGCCCGGTCGCGCGATCTGCACTGTATGAGGATCGACAAAGCTCGCGGTGCCCTGGAGAATCTCGATCTTGTTACGTTGTAATTGGTGGCTCACCACGCCGACCTCGGTTTTGATCACCTGATCTTTACGAGCCATGAGATCGGGGAGGGTCAGCCGCCGGGTGAGCTCCGCCCCTAATTGGGGCAATCCGCGGCGTTTTAAACCGTGAAGATATTCGATGGTGTCTTTGAGGGTTTTGCTGGGCAAGGTGCCGGTGTTGAGCGAGGTGCCGCCTAATTGTGAGGCCTGTTCGATCAGGGCCACCTGTTTGGAGAGCTTTGCCGCTTGCACAGCCGCCTTCTGGCCGGCTGGCCCGCTGCCGATGACCACCATGTCATAAGATCGCCTCATGAATCCCCTAAGTCTCTTCTGCCGGTCTGCTGCATGTACGATAGCCTGGCGTCACTCACTCGCCAAGAAAATAACGGATGTGTGAGGCCGACCCCGGCGAACAGGAACGATATCATGAGGCTGTGTTGACCTCTTGAATCGGTGCCGGGCAGGTTGTATGGTATGTACGTATGGGTCAGCGTTGTATCACTTATAAATTTGGCAGGTGGTTTCTGGGGGCCGGTATTGCGATCAGTATCAGTGTGAGTGTATCTCTTCCTTACGCCGGTGCGACCGGTGACGGACAGTCTGTGATTGGGGCTTCGGATTTCGTCAAGACAGCGCCTGCCGCCGCCGCGGAGACGGGCAAAAAGTGGGTCTCGTCAACGTCGATACCGGGAGATGGTACGGTGCTCCTACGGACCCTTCCGACCGTCTCGAAACCGATTTTGATGGGAAGGACGACGCTGATGCCGTATATCGGTGCGGGGTTCAGTGGAGGCTACGCGACCGAGGTCGATCGCTCGCTCAATACGGCGCAGTTCACACCGCTGTCTTCATCCAGCGCTACCGACGTCGGACTCAGAAGCTTGGCCGGACACATGGTCCCGAATGAAGTCCAGGTCGGCATCAGGTTCCCCTTCTAATCGACGTCCATCCAGACCATTCCGCGTCAGAATTTCACACACTCTCTACTGCGAACGAAGCGTGTGAAGAATCGAGGAGAGATCGTGAAATGGCGGTCGGGTGTCTCCGTCAACCGGCCGGTACGCGAGGCCAGGAACGACAATTGACAGAAATCGGCCTGGCCCAGCCAAAGATGTTCGTCGGGGCAGATTCGAGAGTCGATGAAACGGTCATTTCCCCACTTTCAGCAGCCAACCATCGGTCTTGTCACAGCCGCCAGGGCCATTGGCGAAAATGTCGAGCCGAATATAGCGACCCGTCGCACTCTCCGGTAGTTTGCCCTTAACCAAGAACCCATTGTTAATGACTTTCACCGTGACAGGGACTTTTTCTTCCTTGATCTTCACGGTGATGCTTGACTGAAGGGCGGCCTTGGATATGAGAAGTGAAAACTCCGATTTCGGCGGGACTTCCACATTATTCTTATCGACGGAAAACGGGGCAGGCGTGAAGGATGAGAAGAGTACCTGGTTGCAAGGATCGGTCGTGCTTGCATCCGGACCAGCTTCGTATGCCCACACATTGCCGAATGTCCCGCACAGACTGACTGCGACAACGAGACGAAGAAGTGTTCGTGAAGTCACGGTTATACCTTTCTATAAAATAACAATGAATGAAGAGCCATCGTTGACTGACCGGCGATATTGTAACGCCTGAGACAGAAATTACAACCCCCTTCTTCTACCGGTACGCTTCATCGGCAATAAACGACAAGCGATCTCGACTCCGAGATCGGAGATGCGTCAGTCGCTCGGCGGCTCGAAGTGGCCGGAGGGGCGTTGTTGCCAGGGAACCGTGGCTTGCCGAGACTGCTTCACCAAACTCTGCAGGCTCATTTCAGCGGCGCGTAAGAGTTTGGGATCGCCGGCTTGCAGAAGAGTCGTCAGCAGCACATAGAGGGATCGATCCGCTCGAGAGCCGGCGAGGATACGATCGGTCACGGGGTCGATATGAGCAGGGTTGACATCCTCACCCCCATCAACATCGGCAAATAAGTGCGTGAAAGACTGAGGGTCGTCAAACAACCAAGCCGGTGGGATGCGAAGCGCTCCGGCGAGGGCTTCGATCGTCTCGGTCGTGGGGTCCGTTTGGCCTGATTCGATCTGCTCAAGAAGGAGGTTGGAGATACCTGCTGCGTCTGATAAAAACTCAACAGACTGGTTTTTCGAGCGTCTCCAGCTCTGAATGTGTGTGCCAATCGACATGGTTCAGATGATACACAACGGGAGGGCGTGCTTCAATGAAGCGCGACGAGTTGTCATAGTTATAATGTATTATCAATGTGTTATGTGCAGTTTTCGATTGAATGTGAAATCGAGTATAATGCGCGCACGTTGTACGGTGTTGTTAAGGAGGTGGAGATTTATGTTGGGAACAGATATTCGTGGCATCATGGCTGAAGAGGAAGAAGTGCAGCGTCGTCAAGACGCGCTCAAATCTCTCATGACGATGAGGGCCAGGCAACTTCGGGAGTCGTTGGATGAACGAATCAAGCGCGCCAGGAGCAGCGGGGATTGGATCCAGCTTTCGAAGGAGGAGTGCGCCAGTCTGCACAAGCGGGAAAAGGTCCACTTGCAATCTCAGCTTGAACAGTTGCAGTTCGAGCAAACCCGTACGCGCGGGAAGCTGACCGCGCTCAAGCGAGCCAAGGCTCGAGCTCAGCGGATCCGTGCCGCGGAAGCCGCGTCCGAACGAAGGCGTCGGTGAGCGACGGGCGTGCTCTCGTTCGTCATAATTGTCTTGGGCGCGATGTCGGAGCTCTAGTGAGTGCCGCGCCGCATCTCCGGACACTGACTCGCGCACAGGGTTCTCTGATCCGCCGACTTCTTCGTGAGAGGAGCGTCAGATCGACTGAAGGAGCGTTTGTTGTCGAAGGTGCGAAGTCCTGTCTGGATGTGATTGCCCGACACGCGCCCTCCCTCCACAGCTTGGTTCTCTCACCGCGCTATCTTAACGCTGAGAACGACACAGATAAGCGGGTGCGCTCTCAGCTGACGGCCTGCCAGTTTGTCTGTCCGGACACCGTATTTGAAAAGCTGACCGATGTCGAGATGCCGCAAGGGATGCTCGCGGTCGTCCGACAGCCACGATGGGATGATGCGCAGGTATTCAATCAGGCGAAGGTCCTCGGAATCTATGCGGATCGGCTTCAAGATCCGGCAAACGTGGGTGCGATCATCAGGACAGCCGCGGCGTTGAATCTTTCCGGGGTATGGCTGAGCGCCGGGTGTGCCGATCCCTTTGGCCCCAAAGTTGTCCGCGCCACGGCCGGCTCGATTTTGAGTATTCCTGTTTTCTGGGAGCGAGAGTTTCGGATATTTTCGTCGCATGGATGCGAAATGTATTCGGCGGTCCTTCCTTCGGTTGACACCGTCTCGATCAGGAATATTCAAACGATTCCGAGCCGTCTCGTGATCGCCGTGGGAAACGAAGGAGTGGGATTGGCGCCGGACGTCGTGGCGGCATCGCGAGTCAAATTTTCCATTCCACTCGCGGAGGGGATGGAGTCACTGAATGTTGCGGCCACGGCGGCGATCTCGGCATTTTATTTCTGTGGGCTGCCGCTTGACTTCGCCAGGTAGCGCGGGAGAGACTCCCGCGCTGTACGTAGCTATTTGAAAATGAACCGAATTCGGCTTACCCTTATGGTGGTGTGGCGTTGATCCGAGCAATCGAGTAGGGGACAACGATGAGGTTGGTGTTCGCCTTTGCGTGGGGGGTGAGTCTAGGGCTGACCGTGGTTCCGGCGTACGCGGAATCCGCGGGCCAGGTCTACAGCCTCGACATGATCGTGGATCTGGCCCTGTCGAAGAACCCATTAGTGTCGTCGGCGGAAGGAAACATTGAACAGCAAAAGGGGCAGCAGACCGCAGCCGGCGCGTATCCTAACCCCACCGTCACCGGCTTTGGCGGCCATGGGAGCCTTCGGGACGCGGGTCGGGCGGGTATCGGGACCATCCTCGATCGCCAATCACTCGCCGAATACAATGTGACGGTCGGACAGCCGGTCGAATGGCCCGCGCTGCGTGCCGCCCGTCAACAGGTTGCGGATCTCGGATTCGCCACGGCCAACGTCGGCCTGTTGGAGACCCGCCTAAATTTGGCATCGCAGGCAAAAGTCGCATTCTATGATCTATTGCTGGCACAGCAGGGGGCCGACCTTGCGCGCCAGAACCGCGACACCGTTGAAGGTGTGGCGCGGATCGTCAAGGCACGGGTGAAATCTGGCGAGGCGCCTCAATTCGAATCCATCAAGGCGGAGGTGGAGGTACTCAAAGCGCGGCAACAACTGGCGCGCGCGGACAATGTGGTTCGCATCAGCCGGGTCGTCGTCGACACCTTGACCGGCGGTTCACTAGGGGCAACGTATACGGTCCACGGTGAATTTAGAATGGTTCCGCGAGAGTTGCAGATTGACGGGCTCATGGTCCGCATGATGGAGCAACATCCGACCATTCAACGTCTGTTGAGATCGGTAGAGCAATCGGAGTGGAAGATTGAGTTCGAGCGGCAAGCTCGAGTGCCGACCGTGACGGTCAACGGCGCCTATTGGCGTGAGATGGGGCGGGAGGCGTTTCAGGGCGGGCTTTCGGTTCCGATGCCTCTCTGGTACCGGCGCCAAGGAGAAATCACTGCATCGTTGGGGGCCAAGCGCCGTGAGGAAGCGGAGTTGCTCAGGGCGCGTAATGAACTGGGGCGGGCGGTCTATCAACATTATCAGGACGTCCGCACCACGGCTGAATTGATCGATGTGTTCGACAAGGGATTGCTCAACCAAGCTCAGGAGGCGCTGAGGCTTGCGCAATTCAGCTTTCAACAGGGGGCATCGAGCCTGCTGGAAGTGCTCGATGCGCAACGTGTGCAACGGCAGATCCTCCTGGACTATGCCGAGGCCAGGCATGCTCTTTCCGTCTCATTAGCGCGCCTTGAGCAGGCTGTAGGAGGTACCTTTTGAACAGTCCGCGTGACGTGATGCGAACGTCTTTCCGGTACAGCAATCGAGGATTGTGCGGGCTGCTCCTTGGTCTGGCGGCGATGGGTGCGGGGTGTGATGGGACCTCGGCCGATGTGGTGGCCGGTAAGTCGGCGTCCGTGAACACGACACCGGGGCGTATTTCGCTTTCGGCGGAAGAATCGTCGCGGGTGGGGCTTGTCGTCCAGCCGGCGGCGCGCAGCGATTTTCGAACGTATCGGGATTTTCCGGCGAGCGTTCAGCCGAATCAACGGAACATGGCGGACATTACGGCGTTGGTTCGAGGGCGAGTCGTCGATGTGTATGGTGACCTCGGCCAAGAAGTCAAGGCGAATGCTCCGTTGGCGATTTTATACAGCAGTGAATTGGGCCTTGCTCAGTCGGCCTATTTGAAGGCTCGAGCCAAACTGCATGTCGCGGAGCAGGCCTATGGCAGAGCGAAGTTCCTGCTGCAGGAGAAAGTGATCGGAGAAGCGGAAGCGCAACGGCGGCAGGCGGAACTGTTGAGCATTCAGGCCGAAGCCAATGAGTCGAGGGATCGACTGAAGCTGCTCGGCATGAGCGCCGAGGAACTGCGTCGCCTCGATCGGAGTCGCGAGATTCGATCCGTGGTGCCGATCGTCGCGCCCTTCGCCGGTCGCATTATCCGGCGCAACCTGACGCGAGGTGAAGTCGTCGAGACTACTGAAAATCTGTTTGTGATCGCGGATCTCTCTGAGGTCTGGATCCAAGCCAACATTCCTGAGAAAGATATCCCGTTCGTCCATTCCATCCATGCGTCAGGCGGAACCCAGGTCGAGGTGCAGGTCAATGCCTACCCCAAGGAAACGTTCAAGGGTACTATCACGTATGTCGGAGATGTGCTGGATCCCGTGACGCGCACGATGCAGCTGAGGATTGAACTGCCGAATAAGGACGGACGGCTCAAGCCAGAAATGTTCGCCACCATTCGACTGTTTTCCGAAGCGCAGCCCGATCGGTTGGCGGTGCCGGAGGCGGCGCTGCAGCGCGATCAAGGTCGCACCTTCGTCTTCGTGCAACGCAGCGCGAGTGAGTACGAAATGCGCGAAGTCCACATCGGGGAATCCAATGGGACGTTGACCTCGATCCTCGGTGGGCTCAGCGAAGGAGAACTGGTGGTCACGCACGGCGCCTTTGTCTTGAAGTCCGAGTTGTTGAAGAAACCCGTCTAATGGTCTCTCGCCTCCTCGACATTTCCCTGCGCCAGCGCATGCTCGTCATCATTTTTGCGGTTATGGTGGGGATGGGAGGGGTGTACGCGTTTCGAACCATCCCAATCGACGCCTTTCCCGACGTGACCAGCGTGTTGGTCCAGGTGGTTACGAAGGCGCCAGGTCTCTCGCCGGCTGAGGTCGAGCGCCTGGTCACATACCCGATCGAGCTTCAGCTCGCAGGTGTCCCCGCCCTCGCGGAAATGCGGTCGCTGACAAAGGTCGGTCTGTCGCTCATTACGATTGTCTTCGATGATTCGATGGACATCAATCTGGCTCGACAGTTGGTGCTCGAGCGGTTGCTCGAAGTCGAGGAGCTACTTCCGTCAGGGGCCGAACCTATGCTGGCGCCGAATAGTACGGGGCTAGGCGAGGTGTTTCAGTATTATTTGGAGGACACACGCGGATCGGCGATGAACCAGGAAGCCGAGCACCAGAGTTTGATCGAACAGCGAACGATCCAAGATTGGGTCATTCGTCCTATTCTGAAAGGCACGCCGGAAGTCATCGACGTCAATTCGATGGGTGGCTTCGTCAAACAATATCAGGTGTTGGTCGAGCCCGGTCTGCTTCGAAAATATGGCCTGACTCTCGGTGAAGTCTTTGACGCCGTGGCCAGAAATAATGCCAATGCCGGCGGCAATATTCTGGAAAAGCATGACGAAAAATATATTGTGCGTGGGATCGGGCTGATTCGCTCACTGAGCGACATTGAACGCATCGTCGTCAAGGAAACCGGCGGAACTCCGGTCTACATCTCTGATGTGGCCCACGTGGCGATCGACCATGCGGTGAGGCATGGGGCAACGGTGCTGAACGGTGAGCGTGAGGTCGTGAGCGGGATCGTGCTGATGTTACGAGGAGGCAATGCCCGGGATGTCGTTGAAGGCATCAAAGGGCGAATCGACGACATTCACGCGAAAAACTTGCTGCCGAATGGATTGCGGATTGTGCCGTTTTATGACCGCATCGAACTGATCACGGCGGCACTGAACACCGTCTACAAGTCGCTGGCGGAAGGAGTGGCGCTCGTCGTCCTCGTGTTGTTCCTCTTCCTTGGGAACCTGCGCAGCGCGCTGATTGTCGTCGGGACCTTGGTATTGGCTCCGCTCGCCACGTTCATTGTCATGGGGCAGGTCGGACTGACGGCTAATTTGATGTCTCTGGGAGGATTGGCTATCGCGATCGGCATGATCGTGGATGGGTCGGTCGTCGTCGTGGAGAATGTGTATCGCCATCTATCGCACCATTCGGCTGCCGCAATACCAAGGCTTCAGCTTGTCACGCAAGCGGTGAAAGAGGTCGGACAGCCGGTCGTATTCGGGATTCTGATTATTATCTTGGTGTTTTTCCCTCTCTTGTCCCTTCAGGGGATGGAAGGCAAGATGTTCAAGCCACTTGCCTACACCATCATGATTGCATTGCTGGTGTCTCTTGTTTTATCGCTGACGCTGTCGCCGGTACTCTGCTCGTTGGCGCTCAGACAGGGGAGCGAGGAGGATCCTTGGATCGTCCGACAGGCGAAACGGCTCTATGCTCCGACCCTTCGATGGGCTCTTGGACACCGGACCGTGGTGCTGGGTCTGGCCATCGGCGCGTTGGTTGGCGCATTGGCCTTAGTGCCGTTTCTGGGAACTGAATTTATCCCGATTCTCAATGAAGGAACGCTGGCTCCACAAACCATTCGTCTCCCGAGCGTGTCACTGCCGGCCTCGATTGAGATTGAAAAGCGTATGCAGCAGGCGATCATGGAGTTTCCGGAAGTGGAGATGGTTGTCTCGAAAATCGGACGAACCGAGTTGGGGAACGATCCACAGGAGCCGAACGAGAGCGATCCGGTCGTTCGGCTTCGGCCGCTGGACCAATGGACGACGGCGAAGACCAGGCCGGAGCTTGTTCAAAAGTTCCGTGAACGTTTGACCAGTGTGGCAGGAGCGACGTTTCTTATCAGCCAGCCGATCCAACAACGGGTCGATGAATTGATTTCCGGTGTGCGCACGGAAGCCACCGTCAAGCTGTTTGGTGAGGATCTGGAGATCCTTCGAGACAAGGCGCAGGAAATCGCCGAGGTATTGGAAACCGTCCGAGGTGTGCGGGACATCAAAGTGGAGCAGTTATTCGGACAACCGTACCTCACGATTGATGTCGATCGAGGGAAAATTGCCAGGCATGGGATCAATGTCTCCGATGTCCGAGAGATCATCACGACGGCTATTGGCGGTGAAGTGGCGACGCGTGTCTATGAAGGGCAGCAGCGGTTTGATCTCGTCGTGCGGTTTCCAGAACACTATCGGGATAGTGTGGAGGCGATCAGCAATATTCGGGTGAGCGACCACGCCGGCGCGTTGATCCCGCTGGCGGACTTGGGCGCAATCCAGTTGGAAGAGGGGCCCGGTCGCATCAGCCGCGAGCAGCTTCAGCGGTATGTGTCGATCGGGTTCAACACGCTGGGGCGAGACATCGGCAGTCTGGTCGCGGAGGCGCAGCAAAAAATCGAGCAACGTGTGGATCTTCCTACCGGGTACAAAGTGACATGGGGCGGATCATTCGAGAACATGGAACGAGCCATGGCCAAACTGAGAATCATCGTCCCGATCACGATTGCATTGATCTTTCTCTTGCTCTATTCGACCTTCAATTCGCTTCGGCAGGCGACTCTGATCATCTTGAACCTACCGTTTGCCTTGATCGGCGGGGTGGTGGCGCTGTGGCTGACGAAGGAATATCTCAGTGTGCCTGCGTCCGTGGGGTTCATCAATCTTTTCGGCGTGGCCGTGTTGAACGGGATTGTGCTTGTGTCCTACATGAACAAGCTGCGGGACGATGGCCATAGCCTGGATGAAGCGGTGACGTCAGGGGCATTGTTGCGATTGCGCCCCGTCCTTATGACCGCGTTGGTCGCGCTGTTGGGTCTTGTTCCACTAGCCTTTGCTCAAGGGATCGGGTCCGAAGTGCAGCGGCCGCTTGCGATCGTCGTCATCGGTGGCCTGGTGAGCTCGACGTTGCTGACGCTGATTATGTTGCCGGTACTCTATCGTTGGCTGGAAGGAAGTTCACAGGGGGCGATGCCTGTCGGCAATCCCCAAGGAAGTGCGATTCGTGACTCGCAGGATCCAGACGGTGGTGCGCCTCACGGCGACGGTGAGCCACGACTCTCCCGCCATCCGGGTGGCCTGCCGTCGACGTGAATCTGGTCCAAGAATACGGTGCGAATCACGAGGCATATGCGGAAGGAGAACATGGAGATGATGTTGATCATGGCTCTTGTCGCGGCAACAATAGGATTGCTTGAGGTGACGGCGCAGGGGAAGGCTGCGTCAGGACATGATGATCGATCGACAGGGAACATGATTTTTGCCAGACATTGCGCAGGTTGTCATGGACCGGAGGGGAAAGGGGATGGGTATAGGATGTTGGGACCGGACCCGGCGCACCTGACAAGGCCCTCGACCAGGAAAAAGTCCGACGCGGCGCTGCTCCAAACCATCCACGAGGGAAAACCCAACATGCCGTCCTGGAAGCTTCGGTTGTCGGAAGAGGAGAGTCAAGCCGTATTGGCCTACATCCGCACGCTGGCAAAGTAGAGAGGCCTGCCGATCCGCATTCGATGAAATCGACCGAACACGGCACGACGTCAACCGGCGAAAGTGCGTAGATCTGAGTGAAAGGGGCGACCGACGGAGCTGGTGGTGCCGAGGGACAGAATCGAACTGTCGACACCAGCCTTTTCAGGGCTGTGCTCTGCCAACTGAGCTACCTCGGCACGTCGGGCGGTACGACCACCCGCCGCATCTTACCAAGGTCGCGCATCTGACTTCCACATCTTTTCGCGCAGGCGTTGTTAAACCTGAAACCATTGCAGTCGATGCGTTCATGAATAATGCGTGTCAGTCCGGCGAGGAGTGGACATGATGCGCGTGAACGAGGAGCTTCTGTCGATTCGGGACGCCGACCTTGTCGAAGATGTTGGTGAGATGATGCCGTACCGTACTGTCAGCAATGGATAATCGGTACGCGATGTCTTTATTGGAAAGTCCTTGGCGCACCAATCCGATCACTTCTCGCTCACGCTCGGTCAATGCGTCAGGCCACACGGTAGGCCGTGTGTCAGGAGGGTGAAGTGTCTTGGAGACTTCCGGCAGATCCGCGAATCCCGTTCCATCCTGTACCGGAAAGGCATGATCAGCAAAAGGTGAGTACAGCGCGTCAATCGCAGCGAGCACAACCTGGGGCGGTTGTATCTT
Organism: uncultured Nitrospira sp.; assembly: GCA_964435885.1. Classification (GTDB taxonomy): domain Bacteria; phylum Nitrospirota; class Nitrospiria; order Nitrospirales; family Nitrospiraceae; genus Nitrospira_D. The sequence continues at coordinate 22,251 of CAYTAS010000050.1, forward strand.
CAGGATCACGCCGTCGACCCCGCATTCGATGGCCTCTCGCATACGTTCCGTGTCCACAAACCCACTGAATAACAGGATTTTGCTTTTCGGACCCGCTTCTCTCATCTGGTTCATGGCGCTAGTGATGTCTCGTTCGGTCTCCGTATCCAGGATGACCAGGTCAGGGCGCTTGGCTGGGAGTAGCGCGCCAGGCGTCAGTCGCGGGTAGGAGTGCATTCGGAACCGGAAAGTGTCGCTCGATTCAAGAATCTTCTGTAAGCCAAGGCACACGAGATGGTGACTGCTGATTATGGCGATTGTAAGGTCTAAAATCACGGGATGCCCCCTCTTGGTTGGTGAGATCTTGTGACCCACCTCTGCAAACTCTGCCGTCATAATGGATGCAAATGCTACCACCCATTCGTAGGGAGCAAAACTACATACAGGCCTAATGCACCTACGCAAAAACTAGACATTTGTCCGTTGATCTGGACCCATAAGATCCTGTACATGAGTACCGCTGTATGTACCTGTATGCCGGGCCGTACAGGTGGTCTCTCGAGGGCTCATGCGGTCAGTGATGTCAAGAAAAGGGCTGGGACCGACGGGGCGAAGCTCTGTCTAGTCGCGGTCAAGAAGCGTGGCCCCATGAGAGAGGAAGAGACGCCGGCATTGGAGACGGATTTTCGCTGGTATGCCCTTCAAACACAGTCGCATCACGAAAAACAGGTGCGGGACCGGCTGCTGGCCTGCGGGATTGAGCCGTTTCTACCGTTAAGCAGACAGCGCCGCCAATGGTCCGACAGAAAGGTGTGGACAACACTCCCCCTGTTTCGGGGATACTGCTTCGCGAGGTTTGCCGTACATAAGAGTGCGGCTATTCGTAGGACCCCGGGGGTGGCGCGTATCGTCGGCAGTGTGAAACCGGAACCCATCAGTGACGAAGAGATCGCCGCACTCCAGCAGGTCGCCTCGGCGGAGTGTACGATTGAACCGTGCGAGTACTTTGTCGAAGGCATGCGGGTAGAAGTGATACGAGGTCCCCTCGTCGGCCTCCGCGGACAATTCGTAAGGCGGACCAAGCATTACGGGTTAGTGATCCGCGCCTCCCTTATTCAGCAGGCGGCGCTCATCCACATCGGAGCTGACGAAGTGCTCCCTCTTCGGTAAGCTCACATCTGTCTGTACCATCGGCTTCATCTATGGAAATCTGTCCACAACAATGGGGCTGGTCTTAATGTGCAGGTTGCGTTTTTCTCAAGATCAGATGAAGGCCGCACGCGTGGAGTTAACTGCCGGTCGTACGGTCAGAGAGGTTTCTCACAAGTACGGGATCTCCAAAAACACCTTGTACCGGTGGAGAGGGAAGCTTACTAATGAACAGCAACAAGATGGTAAAGACCGGCTACTCTCATTGGAGGAAGAACATCAACGGCTGAAAAACAAATTTGCTGAGCTCACGCTCGATTACGCGGCGCTCCGTGCTGCCTTGGTCGGGGATGGAGATCCTGTCAATAGGTGTGTAAATGGAATCAGGCGGCGGTCCGCTCGGCCT
>CAYTAS010000051.1:0-23783 GCA_964435885.1 uncultured Nitrospira sp.
CACTCGGGCTGATCGGCATTGCGTTGGCCTACCAGCGACTGGTCCCTCAACTCCCTCAGGAGCATGATCCGCTGGTGCTGAGAGCAGCCGGCGTGCTCAACGAAGCAGCCACCCTTTCTGAAGAACAGGGCGATAAGAGGACCTTATCCTATGCTCTCGGGTATCTGGGACATCTCTACGAAACAGAATTCCGTCTGGACGAGGCCTTGCAGCTCACCAGGCGAGCCCTGTTTGTCGCGCAATCGGTGGACGCGCCAGAATCACTCTATCGTTGGCAATGGCAATTGGGGCGTCTGTTGGCCGCGACCGGCCAGCTGGACAATGCCATCGTGTCCTACCGGCAAGCGGCTTCCACGCTTCAACCGATTCGGGTTGAGATTGCACAGGCGTCTTCGGAAGGTCCTATAGCCGGTCAGGACAGCATGAAGCCGTTGTTCTTTGAGCTCGCCGATCTCTTGCTTCACCGAGCTTCCCTCACAGACGACGAAAAGGCTGCCCAAGGCTACTTGCTCGCGGCGCGCGACGCGATCGAAGCCTACAAAACCGCTGAACTCAGGGACTATTTCAAGGACGACTGCGTCGACGCGGCACGGGCGAAGCTGACGACGTTCGACCGACTCTCGCCGGAGACGGCCGTCATCTATCCCATCATGTTTGCGTCGAGGCTGGAGTTGCTCATCAGCCTCCCGTCCGGGTTACAGCGCATCCCTGTCGAGGTCACCGCGGATCGGTTGACGCAAGAGATTCGGGCGTTCCGCCGGCTGGTGGAGAAACGAACGACCCGCGAGTACCTCCCCCACGCGCAACAGCTCTACGACTGGCTCATTCGCCCGTTGGAAGCGGCACTCTCCCGGCATCAGATCACCACGTTGGTGCTCGTGCCGGACAGCGCCTTGCGGACGATTCCCTTGTCGGCACTGCATGATGGGTCCTCGTTCTTGATCAAGAAATTTGCCCTCGCCATGACACCCGGCATTACCTTGACCGATCCTCGACCACTCAACCGCTCAACGTTACGGTTTCTGACGGCCGGCCTCACCAAGTCCGTGCAAGGGTTCCCTCCCCTCCCCTACGTCGCCGAAGAGGTGGCCTCCATCGAGCAGCTCTACAAAGGTGACCAACTGATCAACGATGCTTTTCGAACCGGCAGACTGGAACAAGAATTGCGTGACGGAGGATATAGCGTGTTGCATATCGGGACGCACGGCAAGTTTTCGACCGATGTCGACGATTCGTTTCTCCTCACGTTCGACGGGAAATTGACGATGCAGGGACTCGATCACCTGGTTGGGCTCTTTCGGTTCCGAGATGAACCGCTCGAACTCTTGACCTTGAGCGCCTGCCAAACCGGAGTCGGAGACGATCGCGCGGCGCTCGGCCTTGCCGGCGTGGCACTGAAAGCCGGGGCCCGCAGCGCGTTGGCCACGCTCTGGTTCATCAACGACGAAGCCTCGGCCACGTTGATTTCAGAATTTTATCGACAGCTACGGAATCCCTCTCTCTCCAAAGCCGTCGCGCTCCAGCGTGCGCAGATGAAACTCTTGGACGACCGGATTTATGAGCATCCGGCCTACTGGTCGCCGTTTCTGCTGTTGAACAACTGGCTGTGAAAGGAGAGCATCGTGAACGTGCTTATTATTATGGGAATGAGCGTTCTGATGATCGTCGTGGGAATGCATCCCCTCGCCTCGGCGGAACAGCTGACACCGACACAAACCATTCAACCGGATGACCCTCAAATTCCGGTGTATACGCCGCCGAAGAAGCTGACACCTCGCGCGCGAGTGGGCGGCACCTTACGAGGATCGGATGGACAGGAGCCTGAACTCGTCGCCCTGGTTCCGGACCATGTCGGCCTGACCGTGAAGCAAACACCGACGTTGAACTGGTATCTCTCGAAACCGACGACCTATCCGCTGCGATTCACGCTGAATGACACGCAAAAGATCAGTCCTCTGTATGAAGGAGCCCTCCCCACTCCGACGCAGGCCGGAGTTCAGTCCATCGACCTCAAATCGTTAGGACTTACGCTCGAGCCCAACGTTCAATATCGCTGGTTTGTGTCGGCCAGTCCCAACCCCGAATCTCCATCCAGAGATATCGTGGCGGGTGGAATGATCGAACGATGCGAATTCAACGAGTGCCTCACGGTGACCTCCGTGAACTTGACGTGCGACCGGGAGAGCGTCCGTACGAACGCTCTCGTCGGATTCTGGTACGATGCGATGGGATGTGTCTGTTCGCTGATTGAGAAAGCACCGACTGATCCGTCGCTTCGAAGGCTGCGAGCAGCGCTCCTTCGACAAGTCGGCCTCAACGGCGTCGCAGACTGGGATCTGAAGTCCCTGGGGAGCCATGCACGATAGCCGACCGCATGCCGTTCAAGACACCAAGATTGCTCTAACAAACTGAATCTATTTTGATTCAGTTTGAATCAGTTTTGATTCACCTCTTTCCCGGACCGTTCACCACAGCAGAATCTCACATCAAGATTCACTGCATCTTGAATGCGTAACGCTCCTGCTGCAGCCATCATGAACCAAGTCGTTCACGGCATGTGTCTTGCCACATCAACACAGCACACAAGATGGAACGCGCTTGGCATCGTTTCTCATTTGCTTGCCTTTTAATTATCGCCATAGTCCCGATGTTGGTGCCCCTCGTCGCTGCTCAGGCAGAAGAACACCAGTACGAATGGGGCCTGCCGCGCAACTATGGCATCCCCGACGAACTCCAGCTACTCAAAGAGGAAGAAACGGTCAGCATCGCCAGCCGGTACGAGCAGCCGATTTCCCAAGCGCCATCGAACGTCTATGTGATCACCGACGAGGACATTCGCCATTCCGGCGCTGTAGACCTCCCGACTGTGTTGCGACGTATTCCTGGTATGGAGATCATTCAGATGAGCGGTGCTGACTTTAATGTGAGCATCCGCGGAAATAATCAGCTTCAAGCGAATAAGCTGCTCGTCATGATCGATGGGCGATCCATTTACAACGATGGTCAAGGATTCGTGCATTGGAGGATGCTCCCAATCACCTTGCCCGAGATCAAACGCATCGAGGTCCTCAAAGGGCCGGCCTCTGCAACATATGGGTTCAATGCGTTCGACGGAGTGGTCAATATCATTACGAAGGCTCCCGATGAGATCAAAGGAACGACGCTTCAGTTCGGAGGAGGCGCGTTGGGCACAATTTCCAGCGCCGCTATTCAGGCCGGCACACACGGCAAATTAGGATATCGTTTTTCGATTGGGTATGATCAGAATCAGCAGTGGCGGAATCGCGATGCCCTGGCATTTCGTGCCGAGAAGTTTTCTGCCCATACTACCTATGCCTTGAGCGAGGATTCCAAGATCACGTTGATCGGTGGGTTAATCGATTCGAATCGCCTTGATGGAACCTTCTATGAGTCAAGCCTGTCGAACGCCAAACCATCACAAGCCCATGCTGGGCTCACCTTTGAACGTCCTGACTTCCTCATTCGAGCGTACTGGATGCAGACCGGCAATGATGCCGTCATCGAGTCGCATCCCCTTCTCAACAACCTCTTCATCCTCACTGATCGTTTAAGGAATCCACAGGCGCAGTTCACAACGCATACTTACAATGTCGAAGTCCAGCACACGCTCACATTTGGGAAATCCTTTCACACGATCTATGGCGCCAATTACCGGCACAACACCCTTTCCAGCAACTTTCTCGATAAATTTTCGCAGGAGGACCGCTTGGGTTTCTTTGTGCAACAGGAGTGGACACCGGTTCGTCCGGTGACCTTCATCGCAGGCGTCCGCTACGATCTGAACACCTTTATCCATGCCACCGTTAGCCCACGCCTTACCCTACTGTTGCGGCCGGCTGAGAATCACACGATTCGTGCGTCCCTTTCCGTCGGCTACCGCCCGCCAACGCTGCTTGAAACCCATGCGCAACAGCTCTCGCTCCTCGTATTCGATCCACCAGGCGCTCTCCCCGCCAAGATACAGGGCAATCCCAACATGATCCCTGAACAGATCATCTCCTACGAAATCGGATACCAAGGCTGGTTCTTAGCGCATCGTTTACGGACTCGGGTTGATGCGTTTTATAACGTTGTGAGAGACCTTCAGGATCCCTTGTTCAACAGCGATACACGAACACTCACCTTTTCCAATGCGCCCGGCAAGGCGAGCCTCTACGGAGCCGAAGCAGGGTTCGAACTACTGCTCACCTCCTGGCTGGAAGTGTTTGCAAACCTGTCGTATATGAAGGTCAACGATTCATTCGTCGGGAATGTGGAACGGGTTGCGCCTCGATACAAGGTCAATGCTGGACTGCGCGCTAAATTTGAAAACGGCGTTCATGGCGATGTATTGGTCCACTATGTGGACAAAACTAGTTACCCCTTCGACTCCGATTTTAGATTTGCTCCACTGTTCGGCAATGAACCCCCTCGTCCAGAACAGGGCGGTTATACTCTCCTGAATCTTCGAGCCGCATATACATTCTGGAAGCAACAATCGGAGGCTGGCTACCTGCGAGAGGCCGACGTGGCATTGTCTGTGTTCAACGCGCTGAATGACACCCATCGTGAACATCCCCTGGGCGATCTCCTCGGGACCAGAGTGATGGGGTGGTTGACTCTACGGTACTAGTGCCAAATAGAGTAAGTAGAATGATGCTGACTTCTTACCGGACCATACTTATTCATTAGTCGTGGAACTTGTATGTCTTGCCCGAACGATACAGTCATGACCTTCTTGTCTTGGACAGGTTTAGGCCATATCAGAGCTGGTGCGGTGCACCTCAGGTTGATGCCACTTCTGCTTACCGCTCTCTTGTGCATTGCTCCTCTTCCTGCTGGCGCTGCTGGTATCGAGATCGCCATTCTCAAGTCATCTGACCTCAAGGCTTACAATGACGCCATTGAGGGATTCAAGGCAACGGCGCCAGGTGGTGCGACCTATGTTGAGTACGACTTGCGCGGTGATCTCGAACGGGGCAAACAGCTTGCCAGGAGAATTCGAGCTTCAGACCCTTCTCTTGTCGTCGCCGTCGGCCTCAAGGCGGCACTAGCGGCCAAGCTGGAGATCGTGGATACCACGGTTCTATACACGATGATTCTAGACCCCTTGAAACATCACCTGACTGCTGCCAATATGACCGGAGTCCTGCTCGAGATTCAGACAGACCGGCAATTCAAGGTCATGCGCGCTCTCTTGCCGACCCTGCACAGGATCGGCGTTCTCTACGATCCCGATAAGACTGCAACCAAGCTGAAGGAAGCAGAATCGCGAGCCGGCATCTATGAGTTCCAACTGCGTGGGTTTCCGGTTTACAAGGAGAAGGAAGTTCCTCAACAGCTAAGGACTCTCCTGTCCGACTCGGAGGCCTTATGGCTCATTCCAGACTCGACCGTGCTGACGGACGAATCGATCCGTTTTATCCTGGAATCGGCGATAGCCAAACAGATTCCCGTTATCGGCTTTTCATCCGAGCTTACGCGCCTCGGAGCGCTTCTCAGCTTGTCCCTTGATTATGGCGAGGTTGGGCGAGAAGCCGGTTCCCTCGCCAAACGTATTTTGAACGGCGAGCATCTACTACCGCACAAGCCCGTGTCAGTCCAGCGGATTAGGATCACCGTGAATGTGAAGACGGCACGCTATTTGGGCATTGCGATTCCCAAGGAACTCGACAGTCTGATCGACGAAACCTTTTGAGCGGATCGATCGATGGGCGCTGAACGCACGAAACAGGACTTTAGATCACCCCCCACCACACGGTTCTTCGGGCTCCGGTTGAAGTTTGTCGTGTTGTTCAGCGTCATTCTGATCGTGACCTGCTCGTCGTTAAGCTGGTATTTCGTCGAAACCCGGCGTAAGGCCATGACGGACAATCTCCAAGAACTAGGCACGATCCTCCTGACCAATACGGTCCAGAATGACCATTTTCGAATCGGCGGGATAGTCTTAGAAGATCGAGAAACGCTTGAGCAGTTCATGAACAGCCTGATGGCGATTGACCGTGTCGTCTATCTAGTGATCACAGCTTCTGACGGGCGCATCCTGGATCAACAGAGCAAGCGAACAAGGCGTCTACCCGTCGGTTCATCAGCAGCGGGACAGCACCCGATCTACCCCGACGACAGCATTTCCAAGTCGTTACTCCAGGCTCCCCTGACTGCTCCGCTCATCACCCGCTTCGCACTCTCTTCTCGACAGACATTGGTCCCGCAAGATGCATCTTCAGATGGGCTCCTCCCATTTTTGCTTCGGAATGAAACCTTGTTCGACTTTGCGATGCCGGTTATCAAGGATAGGGCTCACGCGTCTCAACTCTCGGATGATCTCGAAGAGAGGGGAAGATCCTTAGTTCCACAAGCAAACCACTCTGTGGTCGGGGTGGTTCGCATCGGGATTACCGATGCGAGGGCTAAAGAGGCGTTGTTGATCATTATCCGCAACGTTGCGTTCTTGACGTTATTCATCATCGCCGCAGGTATCCTCAGCGCGCACCTCCTCACCTCGCGCATCACGACTCCGCTGAGAAGCCTCGCCGGCGCAGCCCGGCAACTCGCGGATGGACATGACGCGCCGGTTCCACTCGTGGCCTCCATCGGGGATGAAGTCGGTCAACTCACCCATGCCTTTAATGTGATGACGCAAGCTCTGCATGAGCGGAATCAGGCGATCACCTTGAATCTCCAAACGATCAGACAACAGGTCAGGCAATTGACGACTGTACACCAGGCTAGTGTTACAATCGCGAACACCGTCCAGTTTGACATGAATCATCTCCTTGACACCGTCCTTAAATTGATCGTCGAGAATCTTGGCTTTTCAAAGATGATGGTTGTACTGCGTGATCCGGAACACAATTCAGCTTTAATCGCCAGAATCATTGGAGTGTTACCGGAAATTGAAGAGGCAGTCCGATGTCTTGAGGTACCTATCGCAGACAACGGAGGTATCACGGCCGATCTCCTCCTCAACGGCAAACCATTACTGGTCCCTGATATCGAAACTGCCAGCCACCGCTTCTATCCCCCGCTGCTGGAATTGGTGCGCCGTTCCAGAATACAGTCGTTCGTCGCCGCACCGCTCCAGAGCCATGGCAAGATATTGGGTTACCTGGCCGGTGATCGAGGCCTGCTTCCATGTAGAGAAGATGACCTTAATATTCTCCTCACGATCGCAGGCCACGTCGCCGCTGCCATCGACAATGCCAAGGCCTATTCCGATCTCGCCGAACTCACTCAGCATTTGGAGGAACGCATCGCGCAACGGACCGAAGAACTATCCCTCGCAAACGCCCAACTTGAAGAACATGATCGGCGCCGGTCGACCTTTCTCTCAGTGGTGTCCCATGAGTTGCGAACCCCGATGACGGCCATTCGAAGCTTTGCTGAAAACATGCTTGACGGCGTCACAGGTCCGTTGACCGAACTGCAACGAACCTACCTCACACGTGTTCAACATAACGTCGCACGATTGAGCAGAATCATTTCTCAGTTGCTTGACTGGTCGGGACTGGACACTAAGCGGATCCAGCTGCGTGTAGAGAAAGTCTGTATCCATCAAATTGCCACAATTGCTGCGGACGGCTTACAGATGGTTGCGTCAGAGAAGAATGTATCCCTGCTCGTGGCACCGGTTGAGTCACTTCCATGCGTTCAAGGCGATCGTGACAAATTGGAACAGATTTTTGTGAATCTGATCAGCAACGCCATCAAGTTCACACCGTCCGGCGGACAGGTAACTATTGAAACTTCCGTATCACAATCAGGCTTCGTGCAGAGCTGTGTGGCTGATACTGGTTGTGGGATCGATGTGGCTCACCTCCCGAACATTTTTGAGGAATTCTCCAAAGTGCCGTCAGCTATGCCCACATCACAAGGCGCTCAACTCGGCCTTTGGATCACCAAGACGCTGGTCACCATGCACCGTGGCCGGATATGGGTGGAGAGCCAGCCACAAGCCGGTTCACGGTTTTACTTTACCCTTCCCATTTCCGCATCGCAGGATGAACAGACTTTCACAGTCTCGGAAGCTGGGGAGCAACGTATCTCTTGAAAGGATGAGGACTTTATGCGAGCTAAAATTCTGATTGTCGATGACGACCCCGATATCCTGCTCAGCTTGCAGAATCGTGTCAGTTTCATGGGGCATGATCCCGTGACCGCCACGAACGGCAAGGAGGCCATCCGCGTGATTCACGAAGAGCAGCCGGATCTTGTCCTATTAGATCTTGAGCTTCCGTTGCTTTCAGGTCTGGACGTCTTGAAACAGGTGAGCGAGGCGTCCGTTCGCCAAGACACCCCCGAACAAGATCTACCGCAGAGATCGACAACGTATACGACCCCGCTCATCGTGATGTTGACGGCTTACGGCACGATTGAGCGCGCGGTGCAGGCCATGCAGCTTGGCGCCTTTGATTTCGTGCCGAAGCCCTTCACCTCCGATCATTTGACTGTGGTGATCAAGAAGGCGCTGGACACCGTGATGCTTCACCGTCACGTCGCAACCCTTCGCAAAGAGGTTGATGTCCAGTTCGAGCCTGCCCTCACAACCAACAAGCAGATGAGCGCACAACTGGCCATCGCCAAGCAGGCGGCCTCTTCACCAGTGACCGTTCTGTTGCTCGGCGAGACCGGGACCGGCAAAGAAGTGGTGGCCCGCGCCATTCATCGATGGAGCCCCCGTTCGACCAAGCCGTTTGTCGCCGTCAATTGCGCGGCATTCCCCGAGAACTTGCTGGAGAACGAGCTATTCGGCCACGAGAAAGGGGCGTTCACGGGAGCCGTCAAACGGGAGCCCGGCAAGATCGAAACGGCCGAAGGCGGCACGTTGTTTCTTGACGAAATCGGCGACATGCCGCTCACCATGCAAAGCCATCTCCTCCGAGTGCTCAACGATCGAACGTTCTATCGAGTCGGTGGCACGCAGGAAATACGGGCCGACGTACGATTCATCGCCGCGACCAACAAAGCTCTGCACCAGGCGATTCGTCAAGGAACGTTTCGCGAAGACCTGTATTTTCGACTTGCCGTCATCACTGTCGCCTTGCCTCCCCTCCGTGAACGACTCGACGACCTGCCTATTCTCGCCGACCACTTTCTCACTCAACCGGGAAGATTCGGCCTCAACAGACGCCGCCTGCTCAGCGACTCCGCGTTACAGACACTCCAGCGCTATCCTTGGCCCGGCAATGTCCGTGAGCTGGAAAACGTGCTGACTCGCGCGATGGTCTTGTGTCCCGGCGACACGATCGGGCCCGAACATCTCGCGTTGACCACTTCGACTCCCCCTCCGGCGAGCCAACCGGCCGGCACCGATGTCGTCTTCTTCTCCTATCACCAGAGCATGGACGCCTATAGCCAAAAACTTATTGAGAGTGCCTTGCAGAGAAACGGCTGGAATCAGACTAAAGCCGCCGCCGAGTTAGGCCTGCAGCGAACGTACTTGACCAAACTGCTCCGGCAAAAACAGATCCCCAGCAAGCCTCCCACGACTCACTCGGACTGAGGGAGGGGACTGCACTCCACCCAAGGTTTTCCTCCCATAGTTGGGGTTTCGAGAATAGCTCCACCCTTTCCATTTCTCAGTATCTGGATCGAATCAGATCCTGCGTAGGATCCATTCAGATTCAGGCGCAAACCGCCGAACTATGCACCGATCCATAGAGGTGCTGGAAATATCACGAGTTCGGCGTGGATCGTGTGTGGCTCGGGAAATGCTTAGTACTTGTTATCAGTACACACTGATGCCGCTGCGTAGAACTGTTCACCATAGCACCAAGATGTTGAGGATCCTGGGAGCGATCATTTTGCGGCGCTGATGGTCGCGATGCTCATGCATAGAGCATGAACTGCGAGGAGAGAAACCGCGATAGGGCGGCATTGCGACACAAACTAGATGAAAGGAGGTGATCAGGTATGATGATGTTGATCGTTGAAGTGCTTTTGATCAGTGTGGTGGTAGGAGTGATGTATCTGGCCCTTGCCCTGGACCGCGAGTAATCGCGCTGAAGAAACAGGTTGCGAATCGCTTTACCGGGAGGTTTACGCGTCAAGGACAGCTTGTCGAAGCGCGGGTGAGTGTGGTTGAACCGCATGAACCAATCCGCCTGAATCTGAACGGCTCATGATAAGCGCACGGTACGCGCACGTGAGATTTGGTAATAGAGGGATGAGGAAGGGAAACACTGGTGGGGTTTATCCGCCGGCATCAATGGCGATAAGACGATAAATAGCCGGCGGTACGAGCAAGCTTGGTGTGGTCGGGGCGAGAGGATTTGAACCTCCGACATCCTGCTCCCAAAGCAGGCGCGCTACCGGGCTGCGCTACGCCCCGACTTGTTGCATGTAAGATCTATAATTGCAAAATATCCGGTCACTTGTGTTTATAGAACCGCAACGGGCTTGCAGGACGGCTCTCAGTGTTCCCGGTGTTCTTCCAGCCACACACGCATCTGCGCAAAAGCCTTTGCGCGGTGGCTCATGCGATTCTTTTCCTCAGCCGTCATCTGAGCCAGCGTCTTGTCGAATTCCGGCACAAGAAACACCGGATCATACCCGAACCCACGGTCTCCGACAGGCTTCTCCGTAATCAGTCCCTCTAGATTACCCTGAGTGACATGTACCTCGCCACTGGGAAATGCAATCGCGGCAACCGTCAGGAATCGCGCCGTCCGCTTCGGTCGTGGAACTCCTGCAAGTTCGAGCAACAGCTTCCGACAATTCTCCTCGTAGGTCGCATGCTCGCCGGCATAACGCGCCGCATACACGCCGGGCCGTCCTTCCAGCGCGTCGACTTCGAGTCCCGTATCATCCGCGACCGCCGGAACCCCGGTGGCCTGCGCGATCTCCCTTGCCTTTTTGATCGCGTTCGCTTCACAGGTCGTCCCGTCCTCCTCCACCTCCGGCGCGCTCGGGAAGTCAGCCAAGGTACGGATGCGGAGCCCCAATCCTCCCAGCAATTCCCCAAGCTCTCGTCCCTTATCGAGGTTGCGCGTTGCGAGCACGATCTCGTTCACGAACTTATCAAGCAAGGGCACCGATCAATTCCTTCTGAATGGTCGTCAACCGTTGGATGGCCTGCCATCCCAACGCCAAAAACTCATCCATGTCCTGCTTGGCAAACGGAGTGCGTTCCGCGGTGCCTTGCACTTCGACGTACTGCCCTCGACTGGTCATCACCACGTTCATGTCCACTTCCGCCATCGAATCCTCGGTATAGGCCAGATCCACCATGACTTCTCCGCCGACCTTCCCCACACTAATGGCGGCTAAGTAGTCAATCAACGGAATCGTCTTCAACAGATCCTTCTTTTTCAAGACGGCACAGGCATCGGCCAACGCGATAAAGGCGCCGGTAATGGATGCCGTTCGCGTCCCGCCGTCGGCCTGAATCACGTCACAGTCGATCCAAATGGACCGTTCTCCAAGTTTCGATAAATCCGTGACAGAGCGCAGGGCCCGCCCGATCAGACGTTGGATTTCCAACGTTCGGCCGCCTTGTTTGCCCTTGACGGCCTCTCGTGAGGTTCGCTCGTGGGTCGCCCGCGGCAACATCGCATACTCCGCCGTGACCCATCCGGTCCCCTTTCCCTTCAGAAACGGAGGGACTTTCTCCTCGACCGATGCCGTACAAATGACCTTGGTATCCCCCATTTCGATGAGAACAGCCCCTTCGGCATGTTTAATATAATTCCGCGTCACTTTCACAGGACGGACCTGATCTTTCCGACGGCCGTCGAATCGCACGAACCCGGAGATTCCACTCATGTTCTTTCGCCCCTTCCTCGATAAATAGGATGCGAATTATAGTCAAGGCTCTGAGAAAGCGCAAACGGCGTAGGGAGCCCTCGCCTTCCATGGCGGAATGAGTTGGGAGCGTTGATGATCTCTCTATATGCAAACCCAGCCTGTCCGATTCGGCGAAATCTGTACATTTCCTTGACGGACAGGCAGGGGTCGGCATACTGGAGAAGCACGCCCCATACATGACGCGGGACTGCCCCAACCCTTTCCTAATGCGGCAATTCCGTCATAGCGCACTCGAGCTGAAAGATGGATAGGGATAAAAGACCATGCCAGTTTGCCGACTTCGGTAAGAATCGATGACACAAGCACTGCGTGGTCAGGTACGCGCCTCGCTGTCTTTAGATTTGACGCCGATGAGCCGATAAAGAAGAAACAAGACGATCCTCGGCCCAGACCACAGACACGACTCGACTCATGGCGACACTGCCGGATCAGACCAACCACCAAGCGCTCCTCGACAATCGCACGATTCTGGTCGTCGACGACGAAGAGCCGATCCGGCGTCTCTTGACCTATCTCCTGCAATCCCATGGTTATCCGGTAGAATGCGCCGGAGATTCGCGTGAAGCCAGACAGAAGCTGAGCGATCAACCGTTTGCCTTAATGCTCTGCGATGTCAATATGCCCGGGGAATCCGGCATGGACTTGGTCCGTCATGCCCTGGCCGAACACCAACATACGGCTGCGATCATGGTCACAGGTCTCGATAGCTCGGTCTTAGCCAATGCCGCACTGGAGGTCGGCGCTTTCGGGTACATCGTCAAGCCGTTTGAATCGAACGAAGTGTTGATCGACGTGGCGAATGCGCTTCGCCGCCGCCGCCTGGAAATGGATAATCGCCTCCATCGTGAGAATCTGGAAGACATCGTCCGCACTAGAACGCTCGCGCTCCAACAGGCGTTGGACTGGCTTGAACGGACGGAAAAAGAGCTGCGCCTATCGCGAGAAGAAACCATTCAACGGTTGGCCATGGCCGCAGAGTTTCGCGACAGTTCGACCGCTCAACATATTCAACGCATGAGCCACTACTCTGAACTGCTCGCGCGAAAAGCCGGACTCGCTCCCGAACGATGCGACCTGATCCGGACGGCCAGTCCGATGCACGACATCGGCAAAATCGGCACGCCGGATCATGTTTTGCTGAAACCCGGACGGTTCACGGACGAGGAATTCGGAGTGATCGCACAGCACGCGGAAATCGGGTACCGCATTCTGAGCGGATCAGATTCTGAACTCCTGAAAGTTGCAGCCACGATTGCCTACACGCACCACGAACACTACGATGGCACGGGATATCCCCGCCGACTACAAGGCGAGGCCATTCCGATTGAAGGCCGGATTGTCGCCATCGCCGATGCCTTCGATGCCCTCACGACAGAACGAGTCTATAAGCCGGCCTTCCCGCTCGGCCATGCGATCGACCTCATGGTGAAGCACCGCGGCACACACTTCGACCCGAAGTTGCTGGATATCTTCGTGGCATCCGTCGACGATCTCGAGCGTATCCACAATCAATATGCGGACCCAGTCGATTCAAATCCTGCCACCGAACTGTGATACCCCATCCAGCATTGCTTGCGCTTGCTTGATTCTCGACAATTCATTGACCACCGACGACCGCCCCCATATACTTTTCCCGACCTTCTGGAACATCTTGCCCGCTTGACTATTTGAGGCTGACGCGAGAAGGACTGGTGAGTATGCCGAAGAAGCTGACGTCGCTGCGTAAACGTTCCCGAACTCGAAACTGGATTGCTTACACCTGTGAGATGCTGGTCGCCTCCGGCGCCATGCCGACGTGGGAAGCCGCTGGCTACCTGACCGAGAACTTGTTCGGGGAAAAACCGAATCCGCGACTCCTGACCCCGTCCAACCCTCACGAGGTCACCGCGCAATTGCTGCATCGGCTTTATCAGCCGATCGTGGAAGCCGCCTCACGAGACATCTTGCTTCCCTCAGGGTCGCTGGTACACATCTTCACCGACATTAGTCTCACCGGCAACTCCGCCGTCCTTGTCGTCTTATTCCCTGGACGTCACAAACCCCAAACGCTTTTGATGCTGGAAGCCGCGAAGGCCTGGGACCTTGTGTTCCCGGACGCCGAGTCCTTCAACGGCTGGGCTGAAGAGCGCTACCGTCGGCTCGTCAACGCCCTCCGGGGCGCGTTGGTGGGTCTTGATGTCGATAGGCTCAAATCGGCGGTCTAGCTTCGTCGACATCAGGAAGGTTGTTCGCAGCGCACGGAGAGAGGTTCCCGGCGGCAACGGGAGGACCCGTTGCCACCGGGAGTGGTCTTATTGATCAAGCAAGCAACCGATTGCTTGCTCACCGTATTTAGGGATTCGGCTCAATTGGATTCCGCTGTGCGGGCGTGAGTTGCGCCTTATAGCCAGTAGGCAGCTCTTGCACCCAGCCGTTATAGACATTGGGAACCGGTTGCACACCCTGACCGCCCTGGCCCCTGTTACCGACGATCCGGTCATCTTTCGGCACATTGTCGTCGGCCAGCACCACCGCACCGGCAATGACCGCATCAGACACGTCGCCATCGTTGTTCGGATCATAGTCCAACACAATCAAACGGTTGGCGAACTTGCTGGTGACATAGGCGTAATACCCGCCACCCTTCTTGGCCCCGAAGTTCACTCCGTGACAGCCAGGATCACAAGGAATCATCTTCACTAACGTATCGGTCGCGGTGTCGATAATCGTGATCGTGCCGGTCAGGGTGTTGCCCTGAATCACGAACTTCCCATCTGGACTCACCGGAGTCTGCACTGAAAATCCGCCGATCGGACCCGTGATCGCTCCTCCGACTGGCTCATAGTTTTCGTTGAAGAGCAAATCGATGTCCTTGAGCTTCTGCCCAGAAACGCAGCCGTTCTTCGGATACTGCCCGCACATCACGGAGATCGTGTGGCCCAGGTAGTTGGACACATAGTTCTTGCTCGAATCCGGCATCATACCGGTCGCAATAGGCAACACGCCGCTCGGCTGTTGATCCAGAATGACATTTTCAGAAAAATTATACAGCGTGGAGTCGTTCGTATTCGAATTCGGCGTGATCATCGACTTCCCATCGAAGCCCATCCAGTGGGCATGGGGCTGCGTCTGCTCGCTCCCTGCAACCTTGGACATCGAAATAAAGCGGTTGATACTCAGCAGGCCGGTGGCGGGATCACGATCGAATTCCAACACTGTATCGTCACCGTTGCACGTCACATGCACTTGCTGTGTGTCGACCCGCGTCATCACGTGGGCGGGGTCATGGCATTTCTGGCCGTTGAATTTTGGATCGTTGACCTCGGGTCCGTTGAGGAGATCAATCTCCTGCATAAGCATGCCATTCTGCCGATTGATCACATAGACACTGTTACCATGCCACTCAGTTTGATACACTTGGTTTTGATCGTGGCTGGTCCAGAAGTTGTGCCCGTTATTCATCTTCTGCGCGGGCAACGCGATCTTCCGCTTCACATTCCAACTCGTAGCTGACACCACTGTCGCCGTACCGGGGAACCACGCTTCCTTCCCGGCCGTCAACTCATACGCCGTGTCCACCCACACTTCGCCGATGCCATTCTTCTTGGGCTTGGTCTGTTTCTCAATGATCCCGCCGTCAATATGCTTGGTCGCGACAAAATAACCCTGCATGGCGCCATTCAGGTTATTAATCACAAGGTCGCCGAGCCTGACACTGACCTCGGGATAGGTCGGCTGGTAGGGGGTTCCGACCTTCGTGTAGTCTTTCCAGTTCCCCGGATTAGTCACGATAAAGAACGCACGGAGGACCCGCAGCGCGATGTCGGTCGGCGCGCCACCAACCACGGTCGGGAACGGGATCGTTCCACCTAAGCTCTCTGGACCTCCTAACAGGACCAGGTTTTCGCCAAGATCGAGCCCGGGAGTGGTGGAATCATCGACGATGACCGCCCCGAGCATATAGGGATGTAGCTTGCAGACAAACACGTGCAAGCCGGGCGTCTGAAGCGTCACCTGATGATCCTCCATATTGGCGTCTTGATCGATCAGCTCGGATGCTTGAGAACCATCCGGCCAGATCAAACTGGTGACCGTATGACGGCTTTCCACCTTCTTAGGCCCAACGGTCTGGGTGAAGGCTATCGTAGCACCAGGCTCAACCACAGCCAGAGAGCGGCCCCCTCCAAGATTCCAGTCAGGCCCCGCATCAAACCAATGCCCTGGTTCATCGTTGACCACAAACGTCACAGCTGGTGGTGGCCCTTCCAAGCCATAGCTCAGATGACTCATACCCAGCAGCAACCCTGCGGCCAGGGATAACATACAACTCAGTTTCATGAAGCCTCCTTGTTTACAACAACACAACTTCAACCGATTTCACTGCACGAAGAATTAGCCAAGACACATGATCGTCCGTGATCATCATGAATCGAACCGGTACCTCCCTTTCTCCGACCTATTTGAGTCTTCTCCTGTTCTCTTGTTCCTGCTCCGCCTCCCACTGTTTCTCAACAATCGCCGTGGCCTTGGCCCGTACCGCGGGATCTTCATCTTCCATCGCTTCGAACACCGGATCGAGTGGCGCCTTGGTATCTTTGTCTTCCCAGTGATCCAGAGCCCGATACCGCACACGGGCATCCGGGGAAGTCAGATCGTTCGAGATGGTCTGAGGAATCGAAGAATCCGAAGGCAGACGCGGATCTTCTGCACGCTCAGGGGTGGCAGACCTTTCAAGCGTAGCCGTGGACCTCGCTGCACTACCGATCAGCGGCAAGTTGGGATTGCCTGTTCTCTCGACATGGCCGGTGCCGACCATCGACGGTGAGGACACCCCCACTCCTCCGTCAGGAACTGAGGGCCCACATCCTCCGCAGAGAACCAGCAGCACCCACACAGCAATGCTGTTAGAACTTGTTCTCCGGATTTCCGTCACGCAGTAACTTCTATCCTCCAGCGCAAACCACCATGCGAAACGGCGGTTGTCTGAATGTGGAGCAAAATTCATTCCTGCGGACTGGATGTAGAAGCAGCCTAAGCCGTCCTGTGCAGGACGGCTCGCCATCAGCCGGTAGCGACGTAAGACCGCCCGCATGGGCGCGGTGTTTGTATGCTGGTGACCGAGCTGCCTCGTTGTTTTGGTAAGAGTACAGAGCAATGAGAATCGTGTTTCAGCTCATACATGTATCCAAAACGATTCAGTATCCAATTCGATTCAGCTGAGCTTATACGACCCTCCCCTTACTGAGTGAATCACGTCTCCCAAGGCCCCCTGTTCCCAGCGCACGAAGTAACTAGCCGCTTCAGATCGCCTCGAGATATTCAGTCGTCTGTAGATTCCTCGAAGTCTTGCTTTCAGAGCGCCAGGCGTCACGTTCAACTGACAAGCCATCTCTTTGCTGCTCTTTCCCTCGGCGATGAGCGACAGCACTCGCATATCCGATTCCGAAGGACTCCTCGCTCGATTGCGTTGGAGAGGGCTCGTGTGAGCTCGCATCCATTTGGAGGATGTCCTGGATCAGGTGCTGATCCACAATTGCCCTTCTCGCAGCAACGGTCTCGATCGCTTTCGCAATGGCCTCACTCGACGCTTTCTTCAGCAGATACCCCTGCGCACCGGCGAGAATGGCAGATCTGAGCAGGCGCCTGTCGTCGTTGGCCGTGAAGAAAAGGACCGCGACCTGCGGGTCGGACTCGCGAATAGCCCGACAGATCTCAACGCCGCTCGAATATCCTACTTGAATATCCATGACCACGACATCCACCTCACACGTTTTCAGTGAAGCCATGGCTTTCTCTTGGGTGGTTGCGGTGCCGACAACCACGATGTGACGGAACGTAGAGAGCGTGGCCTTCAACCCGTGAAGGGCAAGCTCTGAATGATCGACCAATAGGACACGCACCTCTTGTCGACGGTTCCAGGATCGCTCCATCCACTCCACCTCATTCGGTAAGCACTGTGCAAGTTGGCGGCTGCATGGGGTGACCATGCGAATTTCATTCCTAGAGCGGCGCTGACCATAACTCAGTAGTTAGTGACACCAAATCAGCGATGTTTGAGCAAATGTATCCAATTGCATTCGGTATCGTTTTAGATTCACTTCCAATACCTGAAGTGTGCTGCTGGTTGCTAACTGTTGATACCAGAATGAGTTTCGCATACATTCTCTCAGGCTTGAGTTCGAATGCAGACAATTCTCCCGATATCTCGACTGAGCATAGGCGAACATATCCCGCCGTCCGACACACAACATTTGAGCTGCATGGTAATGAAGTGAGGCTTTGTCCTCATCTTGGTGATCAGTTGCTTGAGCTACCCACTCTGTAGCTAGGCTGACCATTTACTCCCCCTCCCACGGACATCTTCAACCATTGAACAACAGCTCCGTGAAGAAGCCCTCTATTTGGAGGAAGAAACCGTCAGTATTGCCGGCCGGTACGAGCAGCCGATCTCTCGGGCTCCATCCGATGTCTACGTGATCACCGACGAAGACATCCGTAACTCTGGAGCCATCGACATCCCCACGTTGCTGCGGCAGGTCCCCGGCATGGAGGTCATGCAAACGAACGCTGTGGACTTCAACGTCAGCGTGCGGGGAAACAATCAGCTGGCGGCGAATAAGCTGTTAGTCCTAGTCGATGGCCGTTCCATCTATGTCGACCACGCTGGGATTGTTTTTGGGAAACAGCTTCCGGTTGCTTTGACGGAAGTGAAGCGAATCGAGATCCTGAAAGGTCCGGCGTCGGCGGTGTACGGATTCAATGCCTTCGACGGTGTGGTGAACATCATCACGAAATCTCCGGAAGAAATGAGAGGAACCACCCTGCAGGCGGCAGCCGGTCCAATTGGCACGTTCGTCACGAGCGCGACTCAAGCAGGCACTGCCGGGAACTTCCACTCAGTGACTTACCCAGAACCAGGGTGATGGGCTGGCTGACGGTCAAACTCTAAGCCGCTCTCCCAAAACCAAACCTGCGGCCCGATACTTGCCTCGAGATTCTCCATGCAGGAGGGGAGGGCTGGCCTCCCTCTTCCATCCATGGGCGTCATTGGCAGCGGGTACACCTATCGGTTATCATACCTACTAAGTCGTTTGAATTCGGATACCTCATGTTGCGACGTTCCGCTCTCCTCATTCTGCTCACCTTCACCACTGTCGCGTACAGTGTGGATGCAGCGGAAATCGCCATCGTCAAGTCTGCCGACCTGCCGTATTACGACCACGCCATTGTGGGATTCAAAGCAGGCCTCCCCGCGATGACGAAAGTAAAAGCGTACAACCTGGGCGGTCAGCTCACGCGAGGCAGAGAAATCGGCAAGTCGCTACGCGCTTCGCCACCCGATCTCGTTTTGGCGGTCGGGCTCAAGGCGGCACTCTCCGCCAAACTGGAACTTTTCGATACACCGGTTGTGTTCTGTATGGTGCTGAATCCTGGCGCCTACGATCTTCCCACCTCCAATATGACCGGGATTGCCGTCCGAGCACCACCTGAAGCTCAGCTGGAGGCGCTTCGCTCCCTCATGCCCGATCGGCAACGAGTGGGGGTGCTGTACAGTGAGGAGTACGGTGGGGATTTTATCCGAGAGGCGCGCAAAGCGGCCAGAGAACAGAGCGTGAATCTCATATTGGTCTCCGTCCGCCGCCAAAAAGACGTGCCCCATGCCGTTCATGCATTACTGCCGAAGATCGACGTCCTATGGCTGATTCAAGACCAGGTTGTCGTGTCTGAATCTTCCATTCCTGTCTTCCTGGAATCGAGCCTGAACGGCAGGGTGCCGATTTTTACCTTCTCATCCACGCTCGTCCAGCAAGGAGCCGTGGGCGCATTGGTCTTAGATCCCTGGACTGTGGGCCAGCAGGCTGCGCGCCTGTCGCTCGCGCGCCTCAAGGACGCCGGTGCTTTCGCAGGCGCCATGGAGGCGCCTGAACGCTCACAATGGGCACTGAACTTACAGTCGGCAGAGTATTTCAATATTCGGCTGAGCCCCGAGCAGATTCGATTGGCCGGCCATGTCTTTAGTAGACCAGGGCCGATGGCCCGAAAGCTCGAGCCGTCGGATCTCGGCCCTTAGCCTCGCGGACAAGATCAGCGGATACCTGTAATGCCGTACGGATCACGAATGATGGCCATTCTTAAGACACTGGGTCCTCGACGGTTTTCGATGACGCTCCGAGCAAGGTTTGTTTTCTGTACCGCTCTCATTCTGATCATCGCGTGCCTCTTGCTGAGTTGGCTGTTTGTTTGCCAGCAAGTGCGATCGACCACAGAGAGTGCGGTGCAGAGCGGCACACTTCTCGCGCAACACCTGGCCGAGATGGGTTACTCCAGTATCGTCACCGGGGACATTCCTCGGTTGAACCACAATATTCAGCAGATTCTCGCCGTCAATCCGGTCGCCTATGTCGCGGTCATCGCCCCAAGCGGTGACCTCCAAGCGGGGTTTGGAAAAGGCGCGTGGCAAGACCAATTCGTTTTTCAGGAGACCGTTCCACGCCGCTTCACCGTCACGACATTGGTGCAGCCTCATCATCGGACCGGTATGACGAGCGAGCCCCTCGTCAGCGCGCTCGATCTGATAAACACAGGACCTGCCCTTCGTCAGGACATCAACTTGGCCCCAGGAGAATTGTTGGCGCTGGTGGTAGGAGTCGATCTCCCCATTTATTATGACATTACCGTTGATGTCCCTCACTATCTACTCGGAAACCTATGGGATCCTGGGCTACAACTTACGCTGCAAGAGCGATTGCACGGTCCTGAACAGGACGCAGACCCCACACCAACATCTCCGCCCCTCGTCCAGATTGGGCTCTCAACGTCCCAAATTCAGCACAGCCTGCGCCGGCTTTTGTGGCAAACAATCATGATTACGATGAGTACCCTGGCCGGAGGGTTAGTTGTAGCCATCTGGTTGGCCCGCCGCGTCACCATCCCGTTGCAAAGCCTTACCGTGGCCGCCACGAAACTCGCGGAGGGAGAGACGGTGCCGATCTTGGATATACGCACCCGCGATGAGATCGGCACACTCACCGCTGTCTTCAACCACATGGCGAGGACGTTGCATTTTCGCGAGCACGAGTTGCGTGAGTTGACCTACAGCCTCGAAGAGCGAGTGAACGTTCGAACATGGGAGCTCGCCGCGGCCAACGCCAAACTACAAGAACTTGACCGTCGCAAATCCGTTTTTGTGTCCACGGCATCCCACGAACTCCGGACACCGTTGACCTCGATGAAAGTCCATGTCGCGAATCTGTGCGATGGGATCGATGGAGCGGTCACTGTCGAGCAGCGCCGATCGTTATCGCGGATAGAGGCCAACCTGTCTCGCCTTCAAACCCTGATCGACGACCTGCTGGATCTGTCACAGATCGAGATGGGGCAAACCACGGTGCACATGAAACCGGTCGCAGTCGGTCACACGATCGCCAAGGCCATCGAAGATGTGCGCCCTCTGGCCTCCGAACGCCAAGTAAAGGTCGTGATGACGCTGGAATCCGATCTGCCCGACGTGTCGGCCGACCCGGACAAATTGCACCAGGTCATCCTCAATCTCGTACACAACGCGGTCAAGTTCACGCGTCAGGACACAATTGTCGACGTGTCGGCCATGGTGTCGTCGGACGGTCGTGTCACAATTTCCGTTTCGGACTCAGGCCCAGGGATCACGCGAGAAGATGCGGAAAAGGTCTTTCAACCGTTCTATCGAGTCTCCACCGCACCCAAGCAGTCAAAGGGAGCGGGGCTAGGGCTGGCGATCGCCAAGTTGCTCGTCGAACTGCATCATGGCCGGCTGTGGGTTGAGACCGTGCCGGGGCGTGGCAGCTGCTTTTCGTTCACCATGCGCCCG
This sequence comes from uncultured Nitrospira sp., assembly GCA_964435885.1. Classification (GTDB taxonomy): domain Bacteria; phylum Nitrospirota; class Nitrospiria; order Nitrospirales; family Nitrospiraceae; genus Nitrospira_D. The sequence continues at coordinate 21,632 of CAYTAS010000051.1, forward strand.
GCGCCCCGGACACAACCGGCCATCGCAGAGGCCGTTCCACAGATCGCCCCGTATCAACCACTATCCGACGGGAAGCACTGACATGGGAAACGCATGCCTCGCGGGCTACCGGCATCGTCGTGCCTACCTACATGAACGATGGCTTCGTCTGCACCCCTCGTTGCTTGATCAGTCTCGTGAGGTAGGTGCGTTGTAGACCGAGCAACTCAGCCGCCTTCGTTTGATTCCATCCTGCTCGGCGCAGCGCTTCTTCGAGAAGCTTCCGGCTGTACGCCTCCATCACAGTATGGTAATCCAGGCTACAGCCCTCCGACGGATCTGTCTCAATCGACAACTTGCGCTGAAGTTTGATCCCGAGATGCTCGGGTTCGATGCACTGGTCGGGGCATAACACCGTGGCTCGGGCCAGCACATTTTCCAACTCCCGCACATTTCCAGGCCAGTGATAGGCACGGATCACATTCACCGCATCCGGACTCACTCTGATGGGACGGCGCCCCGGTGCGGCGCTATGCCGACGGATAAAGTGGTCCACCAATGTAGGGAGATCGTCTCCCCGATTACGCAAGGGCGGAAGAGTCAGCGAGATCACGTTGACACGATAGTAAAGATCCTCTCGGAATAGACCCTGTCGAATCGCGTTCTTGAGATCTTTGTTCGTCGCGGCCACAAAGCGTACGTCGATGCGAATCGGTCGACTGCCGCCGACACGATAGAATTCCTGGTCTTGTAATACACGGAGAAGGCGCGTCTGAAGTCCCGCCGGCATATCACCGATCTCGTCGAGAAACACCGTCCCACCCGCCGCCGCCTCGATCTTTCCCGGCTCCCGCGTCACGGCTCCCGTGTAGGCGCCCTTTTCATGCCCGAACAATTCATTCTCGAGCAGGCTCTCCGGCAATGCCGCGCAGTTCACGACCACAAAAGGCTTCCCGGCGCGCGGGCTCCAACGGTGGAGCGTGCGCGCCATCACCTCCTTGCCGGTTCCGGTTTCACCCAGCAAGAGAACAGTGGCCGAGGAGACAGCGGCGCGTCGTGCCGTCTCCAGAAGTTGCCGCATCCGCTTGCTCGGCCCGACGATACACTCATAGCGTTCGTGCACTTCCGTTTGCAGAAGACCGACCTGCCGTGTGATCGCCGCCTGCGCCATAGCCTTTTCGATCACGAGCGAGAGGTGAGCCGGTTCGAACGGCTTACTGAGAAAATCACACGCCCCGAGCCGCATCGCCTCCACCGCCCCGCCGATCGTTCCAAAGGCTGTAATGACGATCACTTCGGGCAGGGCCGGAGTCGGAACATGCGCGCGTTTTTCAGCAAGGTGCTTGAGGATCTCGAGGCCGCCGAGGCCAGGTAATTCAATGTCGAGCAGCATAACCTCAGGCTGATCCTCGATCACCATGCGCAGCGCCTGCTCGCCATCCTCGGCCGTGAGCACATCATGCCCCATCCACGTCAAGCGCTTGGTGAGCGATGTGAGGATATCCGGATCGTCATCGACGATGAGAATACGTGCCTGCATGGATATCCCTGGTCCTGTTTGTTGCGGCGCCATTCTAGCGGAAGATCAGTCGGATGCGAAAGTCAACGCACAATAAGGCTATTTTGGTAAAGAGCAAGAAGAGGACCTTGACCACTACACGATAGCGAGGGACGGTTTTCGCCAAGCCACGACTGAAATCATTGAACCAACAGGATATTTATTGTCGAGGAGCAAAGAATGATCCCTCTGAAATCCCGGTATACGGCCTGTGTCTACAAAACGATTCTGTATCTAATTGGATTCACCTGGGCTGTCATCCTGTTAATCGAGGACATGGAAGAAAGTGCGGGTTGTTCCCGTTTGAATATCGAGGTCGCCGGACCGTAAAACGGTACCGAGCTAACACCGTCACCACGATACGCCTCATGCCGGCGGTGACTACACACGTGAAGCCGAGCTGGTATTTTCCGTGTTCAATACCCTGAACGACCACCATCGCGAGCATCCGCTCGGTGATCTACTCGGCGCACGAGCACTCGGACGGTTGACGGTGAAGCTCTAACGGAGGATTCGGCCAGTGAGCTGAGTGTTAGTGGATCAAGAACTCGAGTCGTATCCAAGGCCTCCCGTCACCAGGAGAACGCCTAGTGACGGGAGGAGTGGGGTCCGGGA
>CAYTAS010000052.1:0-23402 GCA_964435885.1 uncultured Nitrospira sp.
CGCACGACCGCTGGCTCTTGGACCGTGTCTCCACCAGACTCCTTGCGTTGGACGGAATGGGTCGTGCCGAGTGGTTCGCTGATTATGCTCAATGGGAAGCGGCACAGACGAAAAAGCCTTCGGAGGAGAGCCGGTCATCGTCTTCACGAGACCGTGCGAGGCCGAGTTCCAGTAAACGGAAAGGGTTTTCATACAACGAACAGAAGGAATGGGACCAGATTGAAGCGAGGATCCTCGCGGCGGAGAAGATGGCCGGGGCTTGCCAAGCGGCGGTGAACGATCCGGCGATCGTCTCATCCGCCGACGTGCTTCAAGAACGATACGCCGCGCTGCACGCTGCGCAGACCGAGGTGGAGCGGTTGTATGCGCGATGGGCGGAGTTGGATGAGAAGCGAACGCAATTGATCAGCGGCGTGCAACAGTAGCTGGGGATGGTCACGCAGTCGATCCCTTGTTCCGGGAGAACCTACTGTTTTTGAACTCGGTAGTCCTGGTATCGTAGGGGCGGTCGTCCGACTGCTCGAAGGAACACCTTCGGTCTTGGTAAGTGGAAAGGGAGGCTGCCATGGTTTTCACGTCCAGATACCACGTCACGGCGATGATGGGAGTGGTCCTGTCGCTGGCGAGTTGTGCTGATACGGAGTTTGTCATGCGCCCCCCCGCGCCGGAGAAACTCTCATCTGCGGAAGCGTCGCCCCTTGGGATTGCGGATTCCGTCATCAACGTGCCGGTGCAGCTGAATCTTTCGGCGTTTCTTCATGCCGCCAACGATCCGAACGTGGTTCCAAAGAAGTTCGACCATTGGGGAAGTGTTATCAAGCATCCCAAAGACGGGGAGTACAAATATTACGCCGAACGGGATGAATTTGCGGTCGGGACAGCCGACGCTCGACAAGCCGGTCGCGCGGAGCCGGGTGTGTCGAGCCAAGATAGGTCGTTAAGCGATTGGTGGAAAGACATCGATCTCTCCGGATCATCACTCTTCATGAGCGCTCCCCTTCGCTATAAGATCGGGGTGCATCCCCATTCACAGATCGCTGGTGCGGCGGCGCAATGCGGTGATGCGAGGGAATGGCCAAAACGAGCCGTCCTCCACGGAGTCATCGCCATGGCGATGACTCCGAAATATGACATATCCGCATCTGTGCGTGATGTCGCCGTGAGTTCCGGCGATCCATGCAGCTTGCGTCTCGCCGATGTGGACGTGCAGCAGGCGGTTCGCGCCAAACTCTCGGATCAGGTCAAGGGAGGTCTCACCAACGCCGTCTCGCGACTCAACGCGCTCAGTGTCAAACCTCACGCGGAAGATGTCTGGACCGCGCTGCGCAATCCCATTCAATTGGAGCCGGATACTTGGCTCCTGCTCAATCCCGACAAAGTGAAACGCAGTGGGTTTTCAACAGACGGCCATGTCCTCCATGACACCCTGGAAATCACCGCGCATCCGTTGATCGTCCATGGAGCCGAACCGCCTGCGACTCCCGCGGCGCTGCCCCTGATCGAGACGGAACCGACGTCCGCTGAATTTCGCGGCGTCGCAGATGTCCGGGGAGACTATCCTGGCAGGCAGCCGAGCTCTCAAAGGTTCCACGTCCTCGCCGATGCCCAACTCGACTACGCCACGCTCTCCACGTCGCTGACGAGCCGGCTTCGAGGGAAACGCGTCGTCCATAAAGGGTACTTTATTACAATGACCGGCGCGAAGATTTCAGGCCTGGGCGCCAATCATGTGCTTCTGCGCGTTAATTTTGACGGAGATGCGCGGGGCCACGTCCATTTGATCGGAAAGCCGGAGATCAACACAATGACACAGACGATGTATCTCAGTGGCCTGCGCTATGATCTCAAGACCGCACATCTGCTCCAGTCGGCGGCGCCTGATTGGCTCTATCACGCGCCGCTCAGAGAGGCGATTGCCCCTGAGGTCGTGTTCGGCGTGACACCGGTCACCGACCGATTGCGCGACCTTCTGAAGACCGGTCTCAATCGCGCGCTGAGTCCGACCGTCTCGATGCAGGGGGTCGTGACATCGATGCCGGCCATCGCCGTGTTCGCCGATGCGGATGCGTTGTCTGTTCGCGCGATGAGCAACGGAACGCTTACGGTGACCGTAGCCGGCAGGCCCTAAGTCGTCTTTCCAGTGTGCTCGTGGTCTTTCCGGTTCTCTCTCAACGAGACTCTCCACCTACAGTTTCGCTCGTTTCTCGCCGATAGAGCAGCCAGGAGCCTCTCTCCGACCACGTATGATCGGGAGGGACGTGCACCATACCATCGGCACATGAACTTGTGGAATCTTGCACCACGGTATTTACGCTGCCGGAGATCTACTTCCGCGTGCGGGATGTGGTGGATGATCCCGCGAACACCCTCAAGCTGGATCCGGCTATTTCGGCGAGGCTGCTCCGTATCGTGAACAGCCCCCTCTATGGGTTTCCTAAACAGATCAATACGATCACGCACGCCGTGAACCTCCTCGGCGCACAGGCGGTCAGCGATCTTGTCACCTCGACCGCCATCGGCCGAACATTCGCCGGGATACCGGTGCAGCTCATGGACGTCTCCAGATTTTGGCGCAAAAGCGTGTTCTGTGCCCTGCTCGCTGGGAAGATCGCCAAAGCTTGCGGGATCGACGACAGCGAACGCTTCTTCATCGAAGGCCTGCTGCGCGACATCGGTCATTTTGTTCTGTACCAGGCAGTCCCACAGCGGGCCCAATCTTCGCTCATCGAGGCGGACTACCTCGACAGCTCACTCGCCGAGGTAGAGCAGTCCAACATCGGATGCGATTTTACCGAAGTAGGTGCCGAACACATTCGCTTCTGGGGCATGCCCGTGCAGATTGAACAGGCCGTCCGGTGCCAATTGAGCCTCAACGAAGCCGGTGATTTTGCCCTCCATGCGTCCATCGTTCATTTGGCTGGCCTCGTTGCCGATCACGAAGAACTTGAGCCGAATCGTCGCCAGGAGGTCCCGCCCTTCGACCCCTTCGCCGTTCCCACGACGCAGTTTGCGACGGCGTGCCTGCCGGCGCTGCTCACCGAGACCCATGCGCATCTGCAAGATTCGCTTGTGCTCATCCACCAGCCCGCCATGGCGGCGTAGCAGTTCGGGTATTTCCGCGCTCGGGATCAGACCCATTCCTTATCGTGCTCTCGAACTTGCCAGAATTCGAGATACATCACAGGCGCTCATGCAAGTAAGAAGAACTTGTGTGCACAGGAGGCCCTCCACCAGTGCATGCCGGAATTCTCACTCTTGTGCCGCCGTATCCACCTGTCGAGTAACGATCCGATCCTTGCAGTCTATCGCTGATCGGTTAGACTGAAAGAAAGAGAAGTCCCGGGCAGTTTCATTCGAGGGCCGCACACAACGGTTCCATCCGTTCGTGCCTGATCGAGTAAAGGCGGGCGTCTGGCTCTCGACGGAAAGGGGGAGGATTCTGCACCATGCCGTTGGCAAGCGAACTGGTTAAGTCTTGTACCTCTGTCTTCACACTGCCGGCGCTGCACGCCTTTGTGCGGGATGTCGTGGACGATCCCACTTCATCGACGGAGGAGCTTGCCGACATCCTGAAGCTGGACCCGGCCATCTCGGCGAGACTACTCCGTACTGCCAACAGCCCTTCCTACGGATGGCCCAAACAGGTCGATACCATCTCCCGCGCGGTCAACCTGATCGGCGTCCAGGCCGTGAGGGACCTCGTAGCTGCGACCACGATCGGCCAGACTTTTTCCGGGATGCCGTCTCAATTCATGGATGCGATCAGATTTTGGCGCAAGAGTCTCTTCTGTGCGTTGATTGCCGAACGAATGGCCATGTCGTGCGGCGTCGACAACAGCGAGCGCTGCTTTGTCGAAGGCCTCCTGCGAGACATCGGCCACTTCGTACTCTACCAAACGGTCCCCCAGCGGGCGCAGTCTGCGCTGATCGAAGCCGGGTACCTCGAAGCCTCGCTGGCCGAGGTGGAGCAGTCCAATATCGGCTGTGATTTTGTTGAAGTTGGTGCGGAACTCATCTGCTTCTGGGGCATGCCCGTGCCTCTTGAACAGGCCATACGCTGTCAACTGAGTCCGAAGGATGCCGGCGAGTTTGCTCTTCATGCGTCCATTGTTCATCTAGCCGGTGTCGTCGCCGACCAGGAGGAACTTGAACCAAGACGGCGCCCTGCCGCTTTGCCGGTCAGCCCCCATGCCATCACTGCCACAGGGTTTGTCCTCAGCAACCTCCCGACGTTGCTGACCGATGTTCGCGCACAGCTGCGCGACACGCTGGCGCTTGTCTGCCCGCAGGCCATGGCGGCGTAGTTCCAGAGAACATTGCCTGGAACCACGAGGCGGTTGGCAATACGCTACTGAGGATGTCTGCAATGGGTTTGATGAATTAGGTTGGCCGCGTCTCCAACCGCCAAACATGTTCCGTCGCCGGGCATTTGCCTTTGAGCCCACCAGGGACATCCACGCGAGCCAATGGCGTGAGGGTGTAGCCATCGCGGTAATGGCGGTGGAGTTCATCGGCGGTGATGGAAAACGGCGGCCCTGGCACGACGGTTTGGTCATATTCATAGCCGATGACGAGTTGGGGCGCCAACGCCGTGAGGTTCTTGAGGTGTGCCGCGTACGGCACCCGCATGGCTTCCGGTAGTGCGACCAGCGCGGCCCGGTCGTAGACCGCATCGACGGGGCCGAGAATCTCACATGACAGGTCAACGAGATTGCCCACGTAAATGTCGATCTTCTCACCGCGAAAGAGTTTGTGCTGTCCGACTTCTGATATGCGAGGTTCGATCCCCAGCTCAGCAAAAAGTTGTGTCACAGCGATCTCACTCAATTCGGCCCCAGCCACCGCATAGCCCTGGGATAAGAACCATCGCAGATCGAGCGACTTGCCGCAGAGTGGGACAAATACACGCGCGCCTGGAGGCAGATTCAGGGAAGGGAAGTGGGTGATCAACAGCGGGTTGACGGCGCGCTCGTGCCATCCGGTTTGGTTCGTCTGCCAGCGGTTGTGCCAAAAGCTTGGTTCCATGCGATTCCCTTAGTGGGTGGAGTTAGGTTGTTCCCGGCGACATCCTAAATGGCAGGGGAGAGCAGAGGCAAGACGAGGGGAAGGAATTCTTGCCAGAGAAGGATCCAGCAACAGTTGCTCGTCGTCGGTGCTGCTGAGGGCATACAGCTTGCTCCCTTTTGATGCCTGAGGTAGAGTAGAGAGCATGATCACGGTTGGACACAGACGTGAGCGACCGATTGTCAGGCAAGCCGACGGAACCTTGCTGGCAGAAGGAGCTCGTTTTAGCGAGACGATCGCCCATTTGGCCAAAAGTACATTTATCCCGAAAGGGGTGTGCCGTTTTCGATCGCACCTGGAAGCAAATACTCAACAAGCAGACTGCTTGGCGAAGGGCATGGGACGATTAGCCGCTGAGCGGGTGTGATGGAAGAGTACAGCCGGCCCGCCACGCTTGAGGATCTCAAAGCTCTCTTACGCTCTCTTAACCAACATCACGTAGACTATTTCTTGATAGGCGGCTATGCGCTTGCAGCGCATGGCTACCAACGGGCAACGACCGATATTGATATCGTGGTTCCGGCTTCTGCCATGGCGGGACAACGAGTCAAAGAGGCGCTGTTGATCCTTCCTGATCAAGCGGCCAAGGAGATCGAACCGGCCTGGTTCGAAAGGGAGCAAATATCCGAGTCGCCGATGCCTTCGTCGTAGACGTCATGCTGAATGCCAACGGCCAGACTTATGAATCGCTCCGGCCGTACGCTGAAACCATCGAGTTTGAAGGCATTCCGGTGAGCACCATCAATCTGGAAGGACTTCTGCTCACCAAGCAAACACCCCGTGAAAAAGACGTGCCGGACCGCATCATCATCGAGCGTGCGCTGGCGGTCATGCGTGCCTCAGGTCATCCGACAGATTCCAGATAATTCAGGCTCACCTACTGTGCATGCGCGATTCAAGACCCAACCTCACCTTCGCGATGCGATAGCCGCCAAGACCTTCGGGAGTGCAAAGTCAAGAAGCGACCCCGATTTTTTTGTGGCTGTCGTTATTCAGTGAGCTTTCGTCCCGCAAGCGCGGGCTTGATTGTGTCCGTTGATTGAGATCGGAGTCATGGGGCTGTATGCGATGGCGTGGGAGCTATCCTCGAGTGGAGGCGAGATTGTACCGCCCGGGTCTGGTCTGCAGTGGGAGCAGGGAGTCACGCTGAATCGCCGGACCTGTTCTCATCGAATCCAAGCATAACAGGTGCTGGGCGGGGTAATTGATGCCGATATGAGGACCGCGCGTGTGGGAAACCAGATGTAGGCCGAGTCTTGTGCATCGCCGGCTTGCTCGATTTCTTTGAGAGACCGGTGCGCTTCAGGTTGTGAGGTGCAGATTGATCCGGTAATGAGTGCTCAGTCCGCCGCCGTTCGGGAGAGGGATGTTTTTCTCGACCAGGTCTTGCAAATCACGCGTAGCCGTGGCTTTCGATGCGCCGGTGATGGTCATATATTTCTTGGCGCTCATGCCGCCTTCGAAGCCATCCGGGCCCTCCGCGAGCATACGGTGTAGGATCTGAACCTGCCGGTCGTTGAGCTGATCCCGGAATCGGTCGAAGAGTCGCGTCTTCTTCAATGTGAAGTCAATGAGCTCCTCTGAAGCGGATATGGGCACGTCGGATTGGACTATGTGCCGCCCTCGTGATCGAATGCGAACCAAATGCAGACGATGGATCTGCCGAAGCTTCGCTGAAGAGCCGTCCCCACGTTGTCGACTTCGCTTTTCTTGACAGCCGTTTCGACCCTGTGCTACCGTCCACCGTTCCCTGCGCCGACGAGGCGCCCTACACCTCGCTCCCGACTGGTTCGGGGGCCTTTGTCCAGGAGGATTGCTGCATGGAGCTCTACGAGTCTCTGTTTATTATTCGTCCGTCCGTTTCTGATGAGGAGACCAAAGCCCTCATCGACAAGATGAAAAGCGTCGCCGATAAGACCGGCGCCGAGTTCATCAAAGCCGAGAATTTAGGGAAGAAGAAGCTCGCCTATGAAGTGCGTCGCGAGCGGAAGGGCACGTACGCCTATTTCTATTTTAAGGCCCCGAACAATACGGTCGGGGAATTGGAACGAGCCTACCGCTTGGAAGACAACATCATCAAGTTTCTGACAGTACACCACGAGAAACCGTTGATGGAGCGGCGCCCGGTAGAAGCCTCAGCGCAGGGAGCCGACGGTGGCCGGATTTAACAAAGTCATTTTAATGGGGAATCTCACCCGGAACCCCGAGCTTCGGTACACGCCGAGCGGGACCCCCGTGGCGAGTTTCGGCCTGGCGGTGAGCCGTCGGTTTAAACAGGGTGAAGACCTGAAGGAAGAGGTGTGTTTTGTCGATATCGTGGTGTTCGGCAGGCAGGCGGAACATTGCGGGCAGTACCTGAGTAAAGGGAACGGGGCGATCATCGAAGGCCGGTTGCAGCAGCGCCGATGGGAAACCGAAGACGGCCAAAAACGGAGCAAGCATGAAGTGGTCGCGCAAACGGTCACGTTCATGCCGAAGCGTCAAGATGGCGGCATGGGCGCCGAGTCTCCGGTGCATGACGACCCGGGCTATGAGATGAGCGAAGAAGGTTAATGCCAAGCGCATGAGGAGGCGGTATGGATCGAGGTGACAGCGAACGTGGAGGCGGGGGTCGGTTATTTCAGCGAAGACGGCCCTGTCGATTTTGCCTGGATAAAGCGCCGATCGATTTCAAGGATGCGGGCCTGCTCAGAAACTTTTTGACTGAGCGGGGGCGCATCGTTCCGCGACGCATTTCCGGCAATTGTATGCGGCATCAGCGTGAACTGACGGTGGCCGTCAAGCGGGCTCGGCATATCGCCATCATCAGTTTTGCTGAGGAGCGATGAAGAGCGTGCTCGTCGATTCCGATGTATCGAGGTGGAGCGGTCGTGCGTTGTCGGGGATGACCATGGGTATCTTGACACCGAAAGTCGCGGACATTACGGCAGAAGGCCTTTCCCTATCGGCGGACCTCACGGGCGAAGAGTTGGGGTTGGTCGACGAGGATGTGTCCATCCGCGGAACGGTGGCGGTGGGACTGGAACTTCGAGCGATCGAACGCACCATCTATGTGATCGGAGTGGTGGAGGGAACGGCCGTTCGCCAATGCGTGCGGTGTCTTAAGGATTTCGATGATCCGGTGGCGTTTTCGTTGCGCGTCGTGTACGAGCGGGAAGCGAAAGCGGCAGTATCTGCTGCTAAGCGGGACGATGCCCGGAAAAAGAAGGTGACGACGCCTGATGAGGTCGAACAGGAAACGCGGGACGACGATCTGTACTGCTTTGCGGGGGATCATCTGGAGCTGGCTCCGATGCTGCGCGAACAAGTGATTCTCGCATCTCCGATGCACCCGCTCTGTTCCGACGCATGCCTCGGGTTGTGTTCCCGTTGCGGGAAAAACTTAAACGAGGGGCCCTGCCAGTGTGCCATAGAGCCGACGGAAGGTCCGTTTCAGGTGTTGCGCACGATCAAGGAAAAACTGCGAGAGCCCGGCGATCGCTGAACGAGGTTCAGGGTCCGGCGGGAGAAGGAGTCACCATGCCCAACCCAAAACATAAACATTCACGGGCGAGGCGCGATAAGCGCCGTACCCAAAAGCTGCGCATGACCCCGCCAGGAATGGCCGTGTGTCCGCAGTGCCATGAGCTCAAGCTGCCGCATTATACGTGTTTGAATTGCGGCACCTACAAGGGTACGGCCGTTATTCAGGTCGAGGAAGCGTAAGCGAAATGTCGAGCATCCGCCAGCGTGCCGAGACGTCAGACGTTGACGCGGCAAGGCGGATGGTCGGTGGTGCCGTTGAAGGTCGCTTGGCAGACACATCGGTCCGCTCCATGGCAATTCCAGTGCGTCCGTCGTAAAACAAGGGGGCGACGCATGGTCAGTTACTCTTTCCGACGCCATCCGTGAGTACACCATCTCGTATGAAGATCGCGCTTGATGCGGTGGGAGGCGATCATGGCCCCGCACCGTGTATTGAGGGCGCTTTCCAGGCTGCGAAGGAACTCGACGTCGAGATCATTCTCGTCGGCGATGAAACGACGCTCAAGCTGGAATGTGAACGTCTTGCCGGTCGCGATTCCCGCGTGTCCATACGACATGCGTCTCAGGTCGTTGAGATGCATGAATCGCCTGCCGCAGTCGCTCGGAAGAAGCGGGACTCGTCCATCTGGGTCGGAACGGAACTCGTGAAGAACGGCCAGGCTGCTGCGATTGTGAGCCCCGGCAATACCGGAGCCAGCATGGTCGCGTCGTTCTTTTTGTTAGGGTTGGCCAAAGGGGTTGAACGACCGGCCATTGCGACCAGCCTGCCGACGCTGAGCGGGGAAGCGATCATGCTGGATGTCGGAGCGAATGTCGACTGTACGGCCAGGCACCTTGAGCAATTCGCGTTGATGGGAAACGAGTATGGGAAACATCTGTTGGGGAAGCCGAATCCTCGCGTCGGCCTGCTGAGTATCGGCGAGGAAGACACCAAGGGCAACGAAGTCACCAAAGAGGCGTTTAAGCTGCTCAAGAGCAGTTCGATCAATTTCGTCGGGAATGTTGAAGGGCGAGACGTATACAGTGGAATCGCCGATATCGTGGTGTGCGACGGGTTCATCGGGAATGTCGCGCTGAAGATTTCCGAGGGGGTTGCCGCGATGATCAAGCGGCTTTTGCTCAAGGAAATCTCGGGCCATTTTCTAGGCCGGCTCGCCTACCCCTTCATCTCCGGTCCGCTGCAGAACCTCAAGCGGAAAATCGACTATGCCGAGTTCGGCGGCGCTCCGCTCCTCGGTGTCAATGGGATTACGATGATTTGTCATGGACGATCGTCGGCGAAAGCCATTAAGAATGCGATTCGACGAGCCAAAGGAATGGCCGAAGGCGGGGTCCAAGAGCTGATCCAGCGAAATATTGAAGCCAGTCACTCCCACCCTCCAGTGGAACTCGAAACATGAAATCGCGCATCGTCGGAACCGGTTCATATGCGCCCAGCAGGGTGTTGACCAACGCGGATCTCGAACAGATGGTCGCCACATCCGATGAGTGGATTCGAGAGCGAACCGGCATCCGAGAGCGTCGAATCGCAGCGACCGGAGAAGCCTGTTCGGACTTGGCGGTTCAAGCCGGAAAGCGGGCTCTCACGGCAGCCGGTGTGGCGGCAGCCGATCTCGACATGATCTTGGTGGCGACGTGCACGGGTGACTTCCCTCTTCCGGCCACCGCGTGCCTTGTGCAGCATCAACTCGGGGCCACGAAAGCAGGAGCCTGCGACCTCTCCGCGGCGTGCTGCGGGTTTGTCTATGCGCTGTCCGTGGCAGATGCCTACATCAAGACGGGAATGCGCCATGTCTTGGTGATCGGATCCGAAGTGATGTCCGCCATTACCGATTGGACCGACCGCAATACCTGTGTATTGTTCGGAGATGGGGCAGGAGCGGTTGTCCTCAGCGCGAGCGATGGTGAGCGGGGGATACTCTCGACCGACCTCCGCTCCGACGGAACTCTCTGCGACCTGATTATGGTGCCGGGAGGAGGCTCACGGACTCCCCCGTCTGAAAAAGTGATCACCGAGCGTCTGCATTATATTAAGATGAAAGGAAATGAAACGTTCAAGGTTGCGGTGCGCACGCTGGAAGACATCGCGCGTGCGACACTTTCCGCCAATCACGTAGGGGTGGAGGATCTCGATCTGTATGTCCCGCATCAGGCCAATGTGCGGATTCTTAAGGCGGTCATAGAACGGCTTGGTTTGCCGATGGAAAAAGTGCTCCTCAATCTTGATCGGTATGGAAATACGTCGGCAGCCTCGATTCCGATCGCGCTGGATGAAGCGGTTCGCGAGGGGCGTATCAAGGAGGGGGCCTTGGTCATGCTTGGGGCGTTTGGCGCTGGATTGACTTGGGCCTCTGCGATGATCCGGTGGTAGGCGACCGTTCGGCGCGAATCAAACAGAATGTCGGTACGGGGCCATTTCGGTTGGTAACGAGAAGGTGGCAAGTGAAAACTTTTCCCGTTGACTTTGCGCGGTATTTCTAAGATATCTAACCCCCCATGGCTCTAAAAATTGGGTTCGTTTTTCCAGGACAGGGGTCTCAATCGGTCGGAATGGGAAAGCTGCTCTATGACGCGCATCCCTCGGTGAAGTCCGTCTACGATGAAGCATCCTCGGTCTTGGGCTATGACGTGGCTGCATTGTGTTTTGCCGGACCTGGGGAGCAGCTCAATCTGACGGAATTCACCCAGCCGGCTCTCCTGGTCAGCAGTATGGCGGCATTCACACTGTTAGAACCGGTCGGGATCAACCCAGTTGCAGTCGCAGGCCATAGCCTCGGCGAGTACTCGGCGTTGGTTGCGGCAGGCGGGCTCGGATTTCGTGATGCGGTCGGCCTAGTTCAAAAACGAGGACGCTATATGTCCGAAGCCGTGGCTCCAGGAACCGGTCTGGTGGCGGCGTTGTTGGGCTTGACGGCTGAGGTTGTGAAGGATGTGTGCCGTCTTGCCTCGCCGGCCGGAGTTGTTGCAGCGGCCAACTTTAACTCACCTGGACAGGTCGTCATTGCGGGTGAGAAGGCCGCGGTCGAACGGGCGATCGAATTGGCCAAGGCACAAGGGTGTAAGAAAGCCATTCCACTCCCGGTGAGTGTGCCGGTCCACACTCCGTTAATGCAACGAGCCGCCGATCGATTGGCAAAAGATTTAGCCGAGGTTCGGTGGTCGGACCTCCGCGCGCCTCTCGTCAACAATGCGGAAGCGAAGGCGATCAGCCGCGCCCATGAGATCCAAGCGTCGCTGATCAGCCAGTTGCCCTCTTCTGTGTTATGGGAGGATACCGTGCGCACGATGGGGGCGATGGGTGTCACGACGTTCGTCGAGGTCGGTCCGGGGAACGTGTTGACCGGATTGATCAAGCGAATTCTTCCGGATGCAAGGTTGTTGAATGTCAACGACCCAAAGTCGCTGGACGCGGCGCTCACGGCGATGACCACGCCTTGATTGACCTCAGAAGAAAAACCAGGTGACGAACTCTCTGTATGCCTGTTAACGTATTCTCCGAAAGGTAGCTCATGTCACTACAAGGAAAAACGGCGATTGTCACCGGCGCTGCGCAGGGCATCGGTCGGGCCATTGCCGAATGCCTCGCTCAAGCTGGTGCCGATATCGCCGTAGCCGATCTCGATCCTGGACGTTCGTTGGAAACGATCGCCGCCGTCGAAAAGCTCGGGAGAAAGGCCTTAAACCTGAAAGCCAACGTTGCCGACGGTAATGATGCCAAAGCGATGGTTGAGCAGGTGGTGAAGGCGTGGGGGAAGATCGACATCCTGGTGAACAATGCCGGGATTACCCGCGATGGGTTGCTCTTGCGGATGAAAGAGGAAGATTGGAATCTGGTGCTCCAGATCAATTTGAACGGCACCTTTCATTGCACGAAGGCGGTGTTGCAGCCGATGACTAAGCAGCGGTATGGTCGCATCGTCAATATCGCCTCGATCGTCGGGGTCATTGGGAATGCCGGCCAGGCGAATTACGCTGCGTCGAAGGCCGCTGTCATCGGGTTCACCAAGACGGTCGGTCGGGAATATGCCAGCCGGAATGTGACGGTGAATGCGGTGGCGCCCGGGTTTATCGATACGGCCATGACCCACGGTCTTCCCCCAGATGTAAAGGACACGTTGCTGAAACAGATTCCGCTGGGTCGGTTGGGGACATCGGGGGACGTAGCGGCAGCCGTGCGGTTCCTCGTGTCCGAGGAGGCGGCATACATTACCGGTCATGTTCTGCATGTGAACGGTGGGATGTTGATGGTCTAGAAGTATTGGATTGTATTGTGGTACGGCCGTCTCAGATCCCCATGGGACGGTGGAGAGGGAGTCATATCGGGGAAGGAGGTAGTCATAGCGATGGCAACTGTCGAAGAACGAGTCAAGAAAATTATTGCTGAGCAACTCGGTGTGGAAGAAGATGAGGTGACGCCGGAGGCCTCCTTCGTCGAAGATCTTGGCGCTGATTCGCTCGATACCGTCGAGCTTGTGATGGCGCTTGAAGAAGAATTTTCGATCGAAATTCCTGATGAGGATGCCGAGAAAATTTTAACTGTCGGGAAAGCGTTGGACTACATCAAGGAAAAATCCTAGGCATGTCACAAGAAGTGTCCAATCCGGCCGCGCGACGCGTTGTGGTAACCGGTCTTGGGCTGGTGACCCCACTCGGCACGGGTGTCGAGAAGACCTGGAAGGCAATCTGCGCCGGTGAGTCGGGGATCGCCCGAATCACCAGGTTTGATCCAACGGGATACGACGCTCAGATCGCGGGCGAGGTCAAGGATTTTGATCCGGCTCGGTTCATCGAGAAGAAAGAAATCAAGAAGATGGATACGTTCATCCACTATGCCGTGGGGGCTGCCCAGTTGGCTGTGGATGACGCCAGTTTAAAAGTAAAGCCCGAGGAAGCCACCAAGGTCGGGGTGTATATCGGGTCCGGGATCGGCGGGCTTGGATCGATTGAACACTACCATGATGTGCTCAAAGACAGAGGACCCGGTCGGGTCTCACCGTTTTTCATCCCCATGACCATCATCAATCTTGCCTCTGGACAAGTGGCGATTCGGATCGGTGCCAAAGGTCCGAACTCTTGTGCCGTAACGGCCTGTGCCACGGGCAACCATTGCATTGGAGATGCCTATCGCTTGATCCAGCGAGGCGATGCCGATGTCATGGTAGCCGGAGGCGCCGAGGCTGCGGTAACCCCGCTCGGCGTTGCCGGATTTGCATCGGCCAAGGCGTTGTCGTTCCGGAACGACGAGCCGACAAAAGCGAGCCGCCCGTTTGACAAGGACCGAGATGGATTTGTATTGGGCGAAGGGGCGGGTGTGGTGGTCATCGAAGAACTGACTCACGCCCTTCGGCGCGGGGTGAGAATGTATGGTGAGATCATTGGGTATGGGATGAACAGTGATGCCTATCACATTACGGCCCCTCCGGAAGAAGGTGAAGGAGCTGTTCGTTGCATGGAACTGGCGCTCAAAGATGCAGGTATTCAGCGGAACCAGATCGGTTATATCAATGCGCATGGGACCTCGACGATGGCCGATGCCATTGAGACGAGAGCGATCAAGCAGGTGTTCGGTGAACAAGCCTTTCGTATTCCTGTCAGCTCAACCAAATCGATGACCGGACATTTGCTCGGAGCTGCAGGCGGAATCGAAGCCGTGTTCACCGTCCTGGCGTTATATCATGGGGTTCTTCCGCCTACGATCAATCTCGACCATCCCGATCCGGCGTGTAATTTGGATTACGTTCCTAACACGGCACGGCCTGCTGCCATACACATGGCGCTGTCGAACTCGTTCGGATTCGGAGGAGTCAACGCCTGTTTGATCTTCAAACGGCTGGATACATAAGCGCGCGTGCGACAATGAAACCGGCTTCTTCAGCCGATTCTCTTCTTGCCATCTCAACGTATCGATTTGCGAACTCAGGTCTATTGAACGAAGCGCTGACGCACAAGTCGTACGTCAATGAGCGACGAGTTTCTGGGCAATGCCACAACGAACGGCTCGAATTTCTTGGGGATGCGGTCCTGTCTCTCATTGTCAGCGATTATCTTGCGAGTCGATATCCAGAATTGAGCGAGGGTGCTCTCTCGCAGCTCAAGGCAGGATTGGTGAGCGAAGCTCCTTTAGCCAAGGCCGCCGGGCGTCTCAATCTTGCAGCGAAGCTGAGACTTGGTCGCGGTGAAGAACTTTCGAAAGGGAGGGAAAAACCCTCGTTGCTTGCCGACGCCTTGGAGGCCGTCATCGCGGCGGTCTATCTTGACGGAGGTCTTGTGGCGAGTCGGAATTTTACGATTGATGTCTTGGGTGAAGAACTACGTCACATCGACGAGCTGCAAACGAGGCCTGGCGGCGGTGATTACAAGACACGCTTTCAGGAGTGGTGCCAGAAACACCATGATGTGCTGCCGCGGTACGTGATCGCACGGGAGTCCGGACCTGATCATCAAAAGCTGTTTGAGGTGAAAGTGTGCCTGAATGATATGGTCTGTGGCCTTGGTCGTGGGTCCAGCAAGAAAGAAGCGGAGCAGCAGGCCGCGCAGCGGGCACTTGAGCAGGTTGAGCGCGGAGATACCTTTTAAGATGACGGGGCTCGGTCATAAATACGGCAGGGGAGGGAAAGAATGCTGAAACGAGCAAGATGGCGAATGCTTATTGGGCTGTTGGTATGTGTGACGTTTTCAGTCGTCAGCATCGAGCAGATGATGGCCGCTGATGCGGCATTGAAAACGTCGCGGGCGATCATCAAGACAAAATTCGGCGACATCGAGATTGAGTTCTATCCACATGTGGCGCCAAAACATGTGGAGAATTTCATTAAGCTCGCCAAAGAGGGGTTTTACAACGGGACAATTTTCCACCGCGTCATTCCTGGTTTCATGATCCAAGGCGGAGATCCGAATACGAAGGATACCCTCAACAAGGAGAAGTATGGACAGGGTGGGCCTGGTTACACGGTCAAGGCGGAGTTCAACGATCTTCCGCACAAGCGCGGGGTCGTCTCGATGGCTAGGGCGGCTGATCCGGATTCGGCAGGGTCTCAGTTCTTTATCGTCGTAGAAGACTCACGGTTCCTGGATCATAAATATTCGGTCTTTGGCCAAGTGAAAAAGGGAATTGGAGTGGCCGACAAGATCGTCAATTTGCCACGCGACGATCGGGATAATCCGAAAGAACGTGTAGAGATGACGGTGACCGTTGTGGAGTAGCAACGACTCGAGCATCGCACAGGCGTGCACTGGTTTCCCCGGGGCATCGCCCGGTAGGGTCTGCTCTCATCGCTTCACCCGACTCCTTCCGTATTCTTGCAATTTCGTACTTTTGAGGGGCGGCTTTTGTGGGGGTTCCCTCAAACCTGTTTGGCGGCTATCCTCAGGGTCACAGTCTTCGTCTCCTCAAAGGAGGGCTCATGAACCCCGTTGCAACGCGCCGCATGTATCGTCGAGTCTCGGCCGATTACCCAAGTTGCTACCTCATGAGCCAGACGCTGAGACGGTCGGTTATTCGAGATATCTCCTTAAATGGAGTTCGTATTCAGTGTTTTTCGGAACCTCCGTGCAACTCCGTAGTCATGGTGCGGCTCTGGTTGCCTGGTCAGGAAGACAGCATCGACGTTGATCAGGCAATCGTGCGATGGGTGCGAGGGCAGGAATGCGGCGTCCAGTTTGTCGCTCTTTCAAACGAGGCGGATTTTCGCCTGGCCCTTCATATCGAACAGGCCTTGCAGCAGCAATCTAAGATTGCAGTCTAATTGCCGTCAACGCACCGGTCAATGATGGTGTTTGCAGTCAGGCCCATGGGTGTGAACGTTGGTCGCTGGAGGCGGCAAGAACGATTGCCCAGGTAGGAGGATGTGCCCCGGTTCATGCGTCTTCTTCAGATGCGCCGCGATATCCGGATGCATCATCTTGACATAACCGATCAGTCCTCCCAGAAACCGGCTTGATTGAAACGCGTCCCCCGAAAATTCCGAGACAAACCGAGCCGCCCGGTCCAGGACCTCCAGCGCTTCCGATGATTCAGCAATGTGGTCGGGGTTCTGCTTCTGAAACGCCTCATACTCCTTCTTGAGGTGTTCGGCAAACACCGGCATGGGCGCAGCGGGGACATGCAGCGGGCTCAGTGCGAGGCGGAGCGCGTGCAGTGCCGCCACGATCTCAGCGTCCTGCCCATCTCTACGCCCCTCAAAGTGGCCGAAGACGACGACTTCGATCAGGTTGAATAGACCGACCGCTTTACGGCCTCCCGATTGGTCCAGCTCCAGATAGAAATGCCGCCGGACAGGCGTAAATTGTGCGGCAAGTCGTTTTTGCTGATAATCGCTTCCAGTATCAAGATAGGTGCAATCAGTCGGACATGAGATCCTTGTCATTCTGTGCTCGCCACAGCAGGGGCTACAGATCAACCCGTTGAGAGCAGGACAAGGCCGTTTGCCTCTCCGATCGTGACAATGTGCGCATAAGCTCATTTGTCAGCCCCTTCGGCGCCTGGTTTTGGAGGAGGAGGGATGAATCCATAGTCGGCGAGTGTGCGTTTCTCACCCTTGGACTTTGCCGAGGATGGAGTCTCCAATCCGTTCATCTCTGCCGCATGCAGGTAGTGGTAGGGGACCAATATCAGGTTGTTCGCACGGTCGATGCCGATATCAGCCGGGGCGGGGAGATGTTCGGCGATCACTTGGAATCGATGATCTCTGGTCATGCGCCAAACCTTACCCTTTGTGAAATCGGACACGTACATATTGCCCCATCGATCGAAATCCACGCCGCTCAGGTTTTGAAAACGGCTGGTAAAAAACCCGTTTGCTTCCAATTCAGTCAGGTGTCCATCCGGAGTGATCTCAAGGATTTTACCTTTTTCCCAGCTCACGGCAATAACATGGTTTGTCTTGGGGTGGACGGCAATCCCCGCAGGGCCTGCCAGCCTGTCGTCATGAATGAGTAGGTCGACTCGATAATTGTCGGACGGGGTGATGCGGTAGATGGCATTGCCCATCTGGTCCGAGGCATAGAGGAGACCGGTCGGTGAAGCCGCTACGTCGGTCAGCGACAACGGATCCTGGAAGCGGGACGAAAATGATACAGTGGCGACAAGTTTTCCCGTTGTCTTATCGAACCCTTTCAACTGATCCAGGTCTGTGACATAGAGTACCCCCGCTGCGAGAGCCATCCCTTTTGGAGCATGCAAGGAAACCTCTGCCACACCGCCTTGTATGAACTTGAGGCTGGTGATCTTTCCCTCGGCATTCAGCTTTGTGATGAAGCCGTTGTTATCTCGGGCGTCCGGTTCGCCGTTGATGTTGGAAATGAAATATTCTCCGCCGGATGGGTCGCCCACGAAACTATTGGGAGACGCCAAGCCTGTGATCTGTGCTGCCTCTCCGGGCACAGCAAAGCTCGATGTCAGTACCAAGAACAGGAAAACTCGGTCTAGGAAATGAAATGGCAACGGAGGGATATCCTCAATTGAACTGAAAGCTATCGTATCCAAGGGGTCAAGAGGCTGTCAAGAAAGGATGGACCAGGGTGAGCAGGCAAAAGGGAAGGAAAGACCCGATTCCTGACAGCCTGAGCCGGAGACGTTTAGGTATCGAACGACGTTGACTTACCTAAAATTCCCCTGTTAAGTTGCGACATTTTTACTGGCTAAATTGTGAATGGGAGGACATTGTGGCCGCAAAACTCATCGATGGAAAAGCACTTGCCCAACAAGTCCGAGATCGATTGGCGAGGGAATCAGCCGAATTGTTTGCTCAAAAATCGATTAAGCCTGGTCTTGCGACCATTTTGGTTGGCGACGATCCTGCCTCACATGTCTACGTTCGGAATAAGCAAAAGGCTTGTGAGGCGGCAGGAATTCATGTTGACGATCACAAGCTCCCTGCAAGCACGACGCAAGTCGAGTTGCTCGATCTCATTGAGAAAAAAAACGCCGATCCCAAGATCCATGGGATCCTGGTTCAACTCCCTCTGCCGAAGCACATCGACAGCAAAGTCATTCTGGAGGCCGTCTCGCCGCTCAAAGACGCGGATGGGTTTCATCCGTACAATTTCGGGCGTCTCGTGGAAGGGCATCCCGTGTTTGAAGCCTGTACTCCGAAAGGCGTCATCAAGATGATTGAATCTGCCGGAGTGACGATTGAAGGCAAGCGAGCTGTTGTGGTCGGTCGGAGTAATATTGTCGGAAAGCCGTTGGCGCTCATGCTCCTCCAGAGGAATGCAACGGTCACGATTTGCCATTCGAAAACGAAAGATCTCCCCGCAGTGTGCCGTGAAGCGGACTTGCTGCTTGTCGCGATCGGAAAGGCTAAATTTGTGACCGCTGATATGGTGCGCGAAGGCGCGATCGTCATCGACGTCGGGACCAACAAAACGCCTGAGGGCAAGTTGTGCGGGGACGTGGATTTCGACGCGGTCAGCCAAAAAGCCGGCTGGATCAGCCCTGTGCCAGGTGGCGTAGGGCCGATGACCATCGCGATGCTGCTTGAAAATACAGTGGAGTCCGCTAAGAGGTCAGTCGGACTCTAACAAGGAGCCATTGATGATTCGAGAGCCTCAGCGTCTTATAGACGTCCTCAATCGAGGGACATTCGCAGTCACCGTTGAATATAACCCTCCCAAGGGGACGAACATTTCCTCCGTTCTTGAAAATGCCAAACAGTTGGTGGGACGTGTCCATGGAGTCAATGTCACCGACAATACAGCCGCTGTGGTTCGTGCAGGCTCGCTCCCGGTCTGTCGCTTGCTGTATGAGTTAGGCCATGATCCGGTGATGCAGTTGACCTGCCGTGACCGTAATCGGATCGCAATGCAGTCGGATTTGATGGGCGCGCATATGTTGGGGATCAGGAATATCCTATGCCTTACGGGTGATTATCCGACGGTCGGTGATCATAAGGAGGCCAAGCCGGTCTACGACCTCGACTCCGTTCAAGTCATGCAGCTCGTGCGGGGGTTGAACAGCGGCAAGGATATGATGGGCAACAAACTGGACGGCTCCACGGCCCTTGCGATCGGGGCAGCCGTCACACCGGAGGCCGATCTGGTGGGACCGGTGTTGGCGAAGTTCGAAGTGAAAGTGAAAGCCGGCGCCCAATTTTTCCAGACCCAAGCGGTTTACAATCCGGACGTCTTTGCCGGGTTTATGAAACAGGTGCGGCCGTTCAGGGTGAAGGTGCTGGCCGGGATCTTGGTGCTGCGGAATCATAAGATGGCGGAATTCATGAATGCCAACATCCCCGGCATGTCAGTGCCGCAAGAGATGATCGATGAGCTCAAGGCTGCTGGAGATCACGCTGAAGATGTCGGAGTCGAGATTGCCGTGCGATCGATCAAGGCGGTGCGACCCCATTGCGACGGGGTGCATATTATGGCGATCAAGGCCACCCATCGCCTGGCCGAGATCATTACCAAGGCGGAATTGGGCTGATGACGGTTCTCGAATTTCAGCACTATAAGAAAGACCGGAAGAAGCTTGTCGTCGTCACGGCCTACGATGCGCTATTTGCGCGCATCGTCGAACAAGCAGGAATTCGGGTGATCTTGGTAGGAGATTCTCTGGGGGTTGTCGTGCAGGGAAAGCCTAATACCCTCACGGTCACGATGGAGGACATGCTGTACCACACGAAACTCGTGGCCGGTGTCGTGCAGCAATCTCTGGTGATTGCCGATATGCCGTTTATGTCCTATCAGGCGAGTACGGAAGATGCGGTGCGAAACGCGGGTCGCTTGTTACAGGCCGGAGCTACTGCGGTGAAGCTCGAAGGCGGCGCCGTGATGACCGATCGAATCAAAGCCATGGCGAGCATCGGGATTCCTGTCATGGGGCACCTTGGTATGACACCGCAATCAGTCCATGCGCTAGGCGGCTACAAGGTCCAAGGTAAGGTCGAGGATCAAGCCGCGAAACTACTGGACGATGCCAGGGCCCTTGAAGCGGCGGGAGCGTTCGCGCTCGTGTTGGAAGCGGTGCCTGCCGATCTGGCAAGGAAAATTACTCAAGCGCTTTCAATCTCCACCATCGGCATTGGAGCGGGGCCGTACTGTGACGGCCAAGTCCTGGTGATTTATGATCTGTTGGGACTTTTTGACACGTTCAGCCCCAAGTTTGTGAAGGCGTACGCCCACCTCAAGGCCGATGCCCTTCAAGCGCTCGGTCGTTATAAAGAAGAAGTCGAACGGGGAAAATTCCCGTCAGATTCAGAAAGCTACCATTAGGCTGACTTTATCAGCCCTTCCGGGTCGGTTTCCTTCAGTCTAGTCATCGTTTCAGACGGTCGCACTGTGAAACCACCAAAAAGCGGGGGAGACAGGTTTGCGTTCGTTTGGTAGAGTCACCAGACTGTCTCGTTGTCGGAGACCATGGTGGACTGGTTTGAGTGGTTGTTGAGCAAAGAATTGCGTCAGATCGTGCTGCAGTACGATCTATTCATCCCACTGTTGTTCATCTTGAGGGCCCTGGTGATGACGGCGCTGGAGTGGGTCGCTCCGGCTCGGGAAGTGCCTTATCGAACACTGCTTGCCATGGATATAGCCGGAGCGGCACTGGTCGGCTATCTGATGATCCCTACTGCACGCTATTTCAGCGAGGCGATCATGATTCAGCCGGTCCTTCCAGAAGCCATTCTGACCATGCCGACTGCGCCACTGTTTGTGTTCTATTACCTCGTGGGTGATTTCTGGGCCTACTGGGTTCATCGACTTCTGCATCGTGTTCCCTTGTGGAGAATGCATCAGTGGCACCATTCTCCGACCACGATGTACTGGTTAGCCGGGTATCGAACGTCGTTGGCCCAGCTGGTCTTGTTTAACCTACCCTGGATATTTGCGTCCTCGTTGTTCGGTATGGCCCCCTGGTGGATGTATCTGCTGGCGTTGTCCTCCCATATGGTGTTGAACGACTGGATGCACATGAACGTAACCTGGCGTTCAAGCTGGTTGGAGTGGGTGCTGGTCACGCCGCGGTACCATCATATCCATCATAGCCGTGATCCGGCACTTTACAACACCAACTTCGGCGTGACATTCAGTATATGGGATCGGTTATTCGGAACCTATACTGATCCAAACCAGATAAAGGAGCCTCTCTCGTTCGGGATCGGCGAAAGGGTTCCGTTGGTCCGCCTCGTTGCGGGATTCTAACCGGTCGAATCATCAGTGCTGCGAATATCCGTTCACCTGAAAAACGGCACGATCCTCCAGGCGAACGGCTGTCAACTGCCGACCCCAGACACAGCCGCTATCGATAGCGAGCAGGTTTAGCTCGATATGCAAGCCGAGTGCTGCCCAGTGGCCGGTGATGATCGTGATGTCGGCGTTGCGGCGGCCGGGGATCCGAAACCAGGGGGCAAATCCGGAGGGAGCCTTCTCCGGTGTCCCGGAAAAATCCGACATCTCTCCAATCGGTGTGCAAGTTCTGAGTCTGGTCAACACACGCGCGATGCTGACCAGCCGGTCCATTCCTGTCAGCGAAGGCCGCCAAGGCGAAATCGGATTCTGAAAGATTGCTCGGAGTAAAGCTCGATAGTCGGGCCCTGACAACGCAGTCCCCACCTCACGTGCAAAGTGTACCGTGTCCGGTATTGTCCATTGTGGGAGTAGTCCCGCGTGGACCATGAAGAAGCCGTTCTCGTGGTGATGCAGCGGCTGTTGTCTGAGCCACGCGAGTAACTCGTTCCGGTCAGGCGCCGCCAGCACATCATGAATCGTATCCTTCGGTCTGGGCGACACGATACTCTCTGCAACGGCCAACAGAAACAAATCGTGATTCCCGAGCACAACCTGTACAGCCGGTTCAATTTGTCTAAGATAACGAAGGACGCTGAGAGATTTAGGCCCTCGGTTCACGAGGTCGCCGACGAACCAGAGGCGGTCGGTGCGTGGGTCAAATCGTATCAGCTCGACAAGGCGTTGCAGAGGTTCATAGCATCCCTGCACGTCGCCGATCGCGTAGGTGGCCATATCACAGAGGAAGACAGAAAACGTCACTAAGGATACTTCGCTTCGATCTTACTCGAGAGCCCGCCGCGTGCGGTGAAGGTGCCGGTGACTTTTACCCAGACAGGCTGGCAGGCCTTGACGACATCCTGAAGGATGCGGTTCACGGCATTTTCGTAGAAGATACCGAGATTGCGATATGCGTGGATGTACATTTTGAGTGCCTTCAGTTCAAGGCATTTTGTATCGGGCATGTAGTGCAGGGTGATGGTCCCAAAATCGGGCAAATTCGTCTTGGGGCAAATCGCTGTGTATTCTGGAATTTCGATCGTGATCTCGTAGCCCTTATACTGATTCGGAAAGGTTTCGATGTCAGGCAGAGGGGCGGTGATGCCGCTTTTCGCGTGCCGTTCGTTGTACCCCAGCTTCGTGGTTTTCGGTCTTCGCCTCGTTTCTTCACGCTTCACGTTTCACACCTCACGCCTTCTAGACTTGTTTCATCCATTCCGTTTGACCGATCTTTTCCAATTCGATGTACAGCGAAACCCATGGGCATTTCATCTCAGGATAGACTTCACAAAGCCCACCCGTGCGCACACCTCCACAAGGGCCATGTGCCATGAACTTCGGGCATTCGGCCTTGAGTGTATTGTCGGGAATCGGGGGGCGCTTATGCACTCCACCGACGTGGGTTCCGGCATCATCTTCACCTGGGATCAGAACACGTTGTGGCATGAGCTGCAGTGTAAACGGAACGTGGTTGATCGGCAATCTCTAAACATGAATTGTCATGAGGGATTGAACGGTTTCTGGAGGGCTGGCAATCCTGCTAGCCCGCATTATTCACGACTCACGGCATAAAAAAAGCCACCGAGGTTCCACCC
>CAYTAS010000053.1:0-23350 GCA_964435885.1 uncultured Nitrospira sp.
GACGGGACGTCAGCCTTCAGCGGATCTTCCGTATCTGGAGTTAGTCAAAGCCGACTACGAGAAAGATCGATGAGGACTCATCCTTACCGGTGAGCACCTCGTAAGAACTGTTCGCACCCTCGCCAGAATGCCCCAAAGCGTGTACTCCGCGTTTCTTTCAGGTCTTTATCGTCCTGACCTGCATGCGGTAATTGGGCCAGTCGATCCGCCACATCTCGGTACTTCCCCTGCCCTTTAACCAACACCACATACTCCTCCCGAGCTTCACCGTAGCGTCCTTGAGATTCAAGCGTTCGAGCCAACAAATACCGAACGGCGCTGCGTTCCTCCTTGCTGGCCGACTGTCGAGCGGTGGCCTCTCTGATCGTCGTAACCGCGTCGTCGTCTTTTCCGATGGCCTTCAGGCATAGCCCCTTCTGTGCGAGGGCTCGAACCGCCCAGGAATCCTCGCTGACAAGCTTATTGAACAAACCAATCGCCTTCCTATATTCACCAGATTCCTTGAGCGCTAAGCCTTCGCGATACACCGAGTCTGAGTCCTGTGACCTCACACCCTCAGAATGTTGCGGCTGCACAGACTGACTCGCAGGTACGTCAACCTGGACCAGTGAACCATTCACTGTGTCGATCTCGAGTCCCTCAGCAGCCAGTTTCTGTTCAGACAACTCGATATCGTCTGGCGAAACCATCAATGGGAGGACACCATGCTTGGCTCTGGCTTTCGCAGCCGCCAGGATTACATGAGCGGTAATGGTACCGAGTTGTTCGGCGTAGCCGTACACAAGGGCGTGATCGCACAATTGATTGATGAGGCGAGGTATTCCATCAGTAAGACGGAAAACAACTCGACTGGCCAACGCGGTGAACAGCCGCGACGGTCGACCAGCTACCCGAAGACGATGATCGATGTAGGCGACAGTTTCGTCTTCGGAAAGACTTTCCAGCACGTATTCCACCCCGATCCGCTGAGCAAACTGAACCATCCCAGATCCTTTGAGGAGATCCTGCAGACCTTGTTGTCCCGACAGGAGGATCTGCAGCGATCGACGTCGCCCGTCGTTGAGATTCGACAGGAGCCGAAGCTCTTCCAAGACGCCGGCTTCGGCATTCTGTGCCTCATCAAGAATCAAGAGGACTCGTCGCCCGATGCTGTGCTCATGCTCAAGAAATCGCGCAAACTCATGAAAGATATCCACCTCGCTTTTCCCGTTTGTCGACAAGCCGAACGAGGCTGCAATCCAGGGCATGAGCCCACCCAGTCCACCATGGATGTTTGACATGACACCAATGACCCAGGGATGTTGGGACTGGTCCAACAATCGGTTTAACAGAGTCGTCTTGCCCGTCCCGGGATGCCCCGTAATGACGATGAAGGCTGACCCGTTCGCCAACCCGTACTCCAACAGACTCAACGCCATCTTGTGCTTGGCTCCCAAATAGAGAAAGTCTGGATCAGGCAACAGCGTGAACGGCTTAGTCTTCAATTGGTAGTGAGTTTCGTACATCGTGAGCAATTAGCGATCAGTTGTGACAAGTTTCCGCCCTTGCCGTAAGGTCAACATTGCGCGGCCGGACTTGTTCAGAATCCCTCCGAGGATCGGAACAGATCCTTTCAGCGCGTCCACGGCTCGTTCAACCTCGGCTGCCGCGGTGCGACCTTCTTCCACAACCAGCAACAACGCATCGATATGCGGGGCAAATCCAACTACGTCGGCGCGGGACAAGAGCGGCGGGAGATCCAATACGATAAGCCGAGACGGGTACCGATGTTTGAGTTCCTGAACAAGGCCGGTCATTCTCGGTGACGCGAGCGCCTCGGCCGAGTTCTTGATAGCCCGCCCTCCTGGGAGGAAGACAAACCGCCCAATTCCTGGATGAATAAGCAGCTGAGCGAGCGGCGCATTGTCAAACAAATACTCGGTCAGTCCTGGAACAGCCTCCATCCCGAAGACACGATGCACCGCCGGTCGATGCATGTCGGCGTCAACCAAGAGCACAGTATGAGCCAGGTCCATCGCCAAAGAGAGCGAGAGATTGACCGCCGTCAGTGTTTTGCCCTCTTGGTCCGAGGGACTAGACACTCCGATGACATTCCATCCTTTTTGACGATACTGCTGCAGGACTTGCGCGCGCAACACCCGATAGGCATCGACAAAGGGGCCTTCGTCAAACCCGGTAATCAAGCGCTGCTCGCGCATCACATGATCGGAAAGCGTGATCGTCTTTGTGGCGGTATACACGATCGGGGGGCCTGGCCGTCGGGTGTCTTCAACAAATCGGAGTGGCTCCGTACCTGATGAGCCGGTTTGCTGTTTGAAGCGTTCCTGAGCGTGCTGAAGATATTCCATCAGATTAGGTGTCCCTTCTCTATAATCGAGTCATCCGAATTTTCTGAGGATCGTGTACCACACGACGTCCAGTGGTCTCCAGGCCAGATGTAGGACGATCGCCACCACAGTAACGGCTCCGAAGGCGGAGAGGCTGACGGCCACACGACGACGGGCCATGGCTGCCACCTCACGCTCTGAAGGCAGATAGGGGACAGCGAGGACCGGGACGCTTCGCATAGTGCGGGCAAGCTGGTCTCTTGTATGGATCTTGCCGTCGAGATTGTCCGCAGCGACACCGACTCCGACTCCGCCGAAGATCGCAAACAACGCACCGAGCAATAAGATCGCGGGACGGTTGGGCTGACTGGGTTTTTCGGGCAGTTCCGGTGGATTGATCAACAGGAACCGCTCGCCTTTTCGTTGAACCTCCAGTTCGGCGGATACCTGCGCTTCCATCATCCGAGACGAAATTTCTTGATGCTTACGCACGGAGTTTTCCCGATCCCGAATCAAGTCTAAATATTCAGGCTCGATCGTCGGTGTCGACTCGAGTCGTTTGGCGTACTCAGCCATGCGACCCTTCAGCTCACTGCGCGCGGCTTCCATCGCCTGCAACGATGCTTTGGTCGAAGCCAGCTGCGACTCAATATTAATGTACGCGGGGTTTTCCGGTTTGATGGTCGCCTGGGATGCATCGCGACCGATGGCAGCCTGCAATTCCCGCTCAAGCGAAGCCACGACTTCTTGAGAGCGGATCACGTCAGGATGGGCGTCGTGCATACGCTCGCGAAGGTCCGCCAACGTCGCTCGTTCCGCCATGAGTCGTTTCGACAACTCATCGCGACCGTCCGAGGCACCGGTCTCCTTTTCGAGCGACGACAATTCCTGTTTCAACTTGATCATGTCGGGATGATCGGATTTCACGTACGCCGTGAGACTGGCAGACTGAGCACGCAGCGCTTTCAGCCGTTCGTCGACGTCCAATAGACGCTCGCCGCTCGCGCTGATGATCGGCGTATGAGGTTTTAACGTTGCCAGTTCACCTTCCAGATAGGTCTTGCGCTCGCGTAAGCTTCTGATATCACGATCGGCATCGATCAGTTCCCGTTGGGCCTGATTCATCAAGGCCATGTTCAGTTGCACGAGTTCCGGCAATGCTCCGTCGGCCCGCTGCTTAACCTTGGCGAGCTTTTCTTCCAATTCTTGGATATGTCGAGAGATATTCTCCGATTCCCGCTTGAGAAATAACGTTGTTTCTTGAGCATGTCGCTCACGCGTTTTTAAATTTTCGTTGAGGAAGAGGCTTGTCAGCTCGTTGGCGACTTTTTGAGCCACCTCGGGAGTTTCACCATCGTAGGCCAAGGTAAAGGCGATGGTCGCTTGAGTCGGATTCTGCGATCGCTTGTCGATCACCTTGACGTTCATAACTTCGATCGCAATATCTTTCGTAAATCGCTCCAGCACCTCTTCCGTCGAGCTTCGCGCGCGAAGCCCCTGATACAACTTGTATTGTTCAACCATACGCCAAAGCGTGGATCGGCTGAGCACCTGCTGCTTGATCGTTTCGATGCGCTGATCGACATAGGTCGCGATCGCCGACCGCACAAGATCGGGAGGAATCTCTTGTTCTTCAATCAAAATCGTCGCGGTCGAGCGATACACCGGAGGCCACAGAAACGCCAGGGCGACACTCGCTGCCAGCAGCAACGCTCCTGCCATGAGAATCAACCGACGGCGACGGCGCAATATCGCCAGATAGTCGGACGCGGTTCGTGTTTGAGCGTTCGCCTGCGACCGACCTGATGATCTCTGATCATTGCTCAACGTGATACTGCCCATTTGAGTCCTTCATAGCGGAGCACAAGGAACATCGAGTGCGCCCCATTGTGTTGGTTAAGGTCCTCAACCGATCGCTCAGCAAACGTATACGTGGCGTCAACAGTCCATGATTCTGCGAAGTTCCATGAGATGCTGGGGCTGACAGACAAGAATCTAGCGCTTGGGAAATCGCGACTGGATGGACTTGTGGCGATTCCCGATACAAAATAGAGACCACCAGAGAGTGATGCCGTGAGAGCCTCATTCACATGGTGAATGAGCGATCCCCCCACGCGATCCGTCTGGAGCAGACGCCCGAACCCGCTGGGATTGATCCGTCGGCTTCCATCGATTCGAATCGTCGTTTGCTCATACTGCTTGCTCAGAGACGCATTGTAGACCCACACGATCTCTTCGCTCCTCACGGACCCAGATCCAGGAATATCCAAATCCGAGCTGACAAATCGTCCTCCTCCCCCCACCGAGCTGATCAATCGATCACCGAAGTCATGGGTCCAGGTCCCCTGCGCGCCGTAATAAGTCGACTCCAGCCCAATCGTCGGGATGCTCACAAGCGTGTATTCACCGGTCAACTGAACCTGGTCCACCTCGGTCAAGTTATACGTGGGCCCTGTTGTTCCTCCATGGACCCGATAGTCGAAGAGACCAAGACGCTGCCCATCTTGATAACTTGCATCGACGAAGTTATACCCGCTCTGCCAGGAGAGCCGTTCGGTGATGCCGACCTTCCAGGTCGGATTGGCAGTCCACATGTTTCGTTGTGTAAAGGCCAACACGAGGCCGGTCGTCTCCAACTCTCCTCGCAGCGTGTTGTCATTGGTAAAACCACCTTCAAACCCCAGGGTATGCCGATCTGCACGATAAAAGGTCCGAAGTGGGAAGTAATAATTGGTGAAGGATCTGTCTTGGTCACCAAAGTAATGGACAAAGTCCGCCCGACTCTCCCCTTCTATAGACAACGATTCCGTTGCTCCTTTAAATTTGACAGCCGGTGTCACCCAATTCCCCCACACCTCGTTGTTTCCATCACGCAGCAGCAGATTGCTGTTGTAGATACCCTTCACGCTCAATGACGGTACGGCCGACCATTCCGCTGCCAACGTCTCGCCCTTCAAACCGACCATGGTCAATACGAGAATGCCGAACAAACAGCACGAACGGCGTGGCCCGCGTTGCTTCCACCAAGGCATTGGGTCACAATCAGCCTGCGATTGTTCCATCCCGTCAAGGCACCATCACCACATCGCCACGCTGAAGAAGAATGTTCTGGTGTAAGTCTTGTCCCTTCTTGGCATCGCCGTAGCGGAAGGGAAACACCAGCTCTTCGGTTCCGTTTCGGCGAATAATCTTAATGTTGTTCTCCGAAGCATACGGCGTCAACCCGCCGGCCATGCTCAACGCCTGCAATACATCGGTATGGTGTCCCGCTTGATATTCCCCCGGTTTATTGACCCGTCCCAACACATAGATGCGATAGCTGAGGACCTTCAGAACCGTCACGGTCACATTGGGATTCGGGAGATATTTCGTCAGACGCAGCGCAATCTCACTGCGAACATCTTCCACCGTGCGACCTGAGGCCTGGACCTCTCCGATGAGGGGGAATGAAATCATCCCATCCGGTCTGACCACGGCTTCTTGCGTCAATTGTTCATCTTTCCACACGGCCACCTTGAGGATGTCTTCCGGACCCAATAGATAGGTCGGCTCGACATTCGTTGGCTCGGCTATCACTGGTTCTGCCAGGAGCTGCGGGCCGTCGCCTAGCATCAAAAGGCAGACGCACGTTGTTACGACTGCTACGCGACTGAACCGACGTCTGACCAAGGGTCGCAACATGATCATCATCCTGCCACTTCTCCAAGCAATGTTTTGGCATCGTTTAGGCCGTCGAAAGGAGTTCCGGAAGCCACCGCTTTCTTTAGATGAGTCACGGCATCCGATCCCCTCCCTACCTTCACATAGGCGGCACCCAGGTGATAGTTCAGTATCGGATGATCAGGTGCCATCGCCGTGGCCTGCTGCAGCACCCGCACGGCATCGGCCCCGTGACCGAGCTTATGATGGGCCCATCCCAGCGTGTCGAGGAGATATGGGTTCGCTTTCTGCGATTCAAACCCACGACTCAGCGTCAAGGCTCGTTCAAGACTCTGTGGATCGCCTTTGTGGTCGACCAGCGCCGCTGCAAGATTATTCGCCGCCACGAGCGACGAAGGAGCGCGTTTCAAGACCAGCTCGTAATGACCGATGGCTTCATCATGATGACTCTGTGACGACAGACTCATGGCTAACAAGAGACGCAGCTGTTCATTCTCCGGACTTACGACCAATCCCTTTCGAAGCACCGCATCACTTTCCGCCGTGCGCTTCTGTGCCTGATGAAGTCGGGCAAGATGCACCCAGGGAGTCGTCCATTTGGGGTTCACACGAGCGGCGGTCTCCAAGTGAGAGACAGCCGCAGCCGACTCTCCTTTCGTGAGCAACAGTTCACCGAGAAATCCTGCGGCGTAGGGATGCTCCGGCGACTTGGCCAGAATAGACTCCAGGCGCTGTTGAGCTTGGGGCATACGGCCGCGCCGCACATCAAGCTGCACGAGGGCCATGAGTGGCTCGGCCGCCGATGGCCGGCGCTGAGCGGCCTTGGTGTACGCAGCCTCGGCAGAATCCCACTGTTGTTGGGCAAGCGCCACATGCCCTTCTGCGAGACTTGCGAGGCCTTCATCAGCCCCGGCCTTGCGCAACTGCGTGAGCGTCTCTTGGCTATGACTCCAATCTTTTTCCTGCAGCTGAAGCTGAAACAGCATGCCCAGAAGCGTCACATTGCCTGGCTCTCGCTCGAGTAGTGGGCTCAGCCGTTGTTTCGCCTCCTTAAACTGACCGGCAGCCGCATCAAGTCCCGCCAATAAGGTCTGTGCCTCCATCAGCGTCGGCTTGAATGCAAGAGCTTTATCCAGACTTTCTCGTGCCAACGTCGGTTCACCGGTCAGCAAATGCGCTCGAGCCAGGAGGACATGCCCTTCTGCCATTTCCGGTTGATCCTTTAAGACAGATCGAAAATCGAGAACAGCGTCCTTCCCGTTGCCTCGCTGAAGGGCGATCTTCCCCCTCAGCAACAGGGCGTCGCTCGAGCGCGAGTTTTCTTGGAGCACGGCTTGGACTTTCTGTTCGGCTTCCTCGGCCTTTCCTTCGGCCCAATCCAGACTTGCGAGCTTCACCTGCGCTTCTGAGGCCTCCGGCTTTCCTTTAAACGCCGTCTCCATCTCACGATAGAGTTCGCGGGCCTTGTCGACTCGCCGGGTTGATTCGTACAGGCCGCCTAAAGCCAACCACAGTTTGCCGTTGTGCGAAAGCTCCTTTCGTGCCTCTTGCAATATCCCTTCTCCCTGCTCCACACCGCGGCGTTTCCCGATGTATTCCGCCAAGGACAACCAGCGCTTTTCGTTGTCCGGTTCTGCTCGAATCGCTTCCCGTAAAATAGCTTCCGCCTTTTCGTATTGTTGTTGTCCGTCATAGAACGAGACTTGGCGCAACTGGTGATTGAACACAGTCGGCTCCAATTTGACGATCCGCGCGAGTATCGTTTCTGCCTCTGCCTTTTGACCTTGTTTGATCAGTGTGGTCGCCAACACATCCAGCAATTCAAGATTGTCCGGATGGACTTCCAAGGCTCGGCGCAGAAAGGGGATCGCCTCTCCGGTCCTCTGGACCGATGTGTAGAGGGCCGCAATGAGCAGTGCCGCGTCCACCTCGGTCGGGGCGGCAGTAATCAGCTTTTCCGCTTGGCTGACTGCCTCTTTCACATGGTCGGAGAGGGCTGTGATGGCAATCTTGATAGCCTGCGCGGGAACATAATCCGGTTGTTTCGCCAACAACCGATCCGTAATCTCTTTTGCTTGCTCTAACGCCCGCACCTCAAGGTAGTACTTCGCCAGTTTGACTTGGGCCTGATCATGACCCGGATTGAGTTCGACGACCTGCTGATAGCCTGCAAACGCATTGCGCCAATTCTGCTCTTTTTCTTCGACTTGGGCGTAGAGGAAATAGGCATCGACATCCTTCGGATCGATTTGGAGCACATTCCTCAGCGCAATTCTGGCTTTGGGGAAATTCCCTTCCTGGAAATACTCCTGTGCCTTCAGGCGATACTTGGCTTTACGCTCTTCGGCACCTCCACAGGCGCTGAGCCCCACGGCAACGACAAGGACCAATCCAAGAGCGATCAATGGCTTCATTTCTATTCTCCTCTGTTTTCCTCTTACGGCCACCAGGCGCGCAGCATCACACCGGTTAGCATCACCAGAGATACGACACCCAGACGCGTCACTGCGGACGCGCGTATGTTCAACAACAATTCGAAGGCAAAGAACAGCACGATCAACTTCGCCGTCAGAAGCCCCATTGGTACATCGCCGACGGTCATGCCCGGCAGAAACGGCATGACCCCCGCGAACAAGATGATGAGGTAATCCAATGGAGTCGTTTGGAACCGTTCCTCGCCGACCAGGCGGATCGCCAGGACAACCAGCACGGCCAACGTGGCCACTCCCAGGTTGACCGGGGTGAGGACCTTAACCATAACCTCACGAGGGAATAGGTCACTGTAGTACATCAACGATGTGCTGCCGATATACAAGGCGGCCCGCACGGCCCAAGGAGCTGCGGAGGGCAAAAAGAACGAGGCGAGCACCGCAACCGTCAAGGCTCCTGCGACTAAGCCGGCATCTGATGGAATCTCGCGAGGGACGACGATGGACCCGATCAAGTACATCGGAATCGCCAGGTACAAGATCGTGAGAGAGACCTCGCCGATCGCCCATTGACGGTAAAGACGCTGCCCATGACGTTCAGTGACCGATGGTGAGGTCGCCTCAACTGGGGCGCTTGTCTGCGGCATACGAACGAAGAGACTGAACAGCCCGACCGCAAATACGAGATACACGGCAGCCAACACCCCATCAGATTGCCAGCGAAGGACATATGCGCAGCCCACCATGAGGGCATGAACGACATAAATAAGGGTCACCGCCTGTCCGTGCGTCAGCCCGGAGGCCAATAAGCGGTAGTGGACATGACTCCGATCGCCGACGAACGGCGATCGGCCTTGCACAGAGCGGTGGATCATGACTCCGACCGTATCCAGCAAAGGTATCCCCAGCAAGAAAAGCGCCAAGAGTGGACTGTAGACCGTCCTGGTCGCGTCGGTCAGAAGAATGGCGGCAACTGCCAGGTAGTGTCCGAGGAATTGACTGCCTGCATCGCCCATGAAAATTTTAGCCGGATGGGTGTTAAATCTGAGAAATCCAAGCAAGCCCCCAAGAACAGACACGGTCAGCAGTACCAACAAGGATTCGTTCGCCTGATAGGCCAAATACGCGATGCCGGCAAAGCTGATCAGCGACAGGCCGCCAGCCAACCCGTCGAGTCCGTCTGAAAGATTGACGGCGTTTGTGACGCCGACAATCACGATCAACGTGAGTGGAACCGAAACCCAGGCAGGGATGAGCACATCGTCGAGGAACGGAACTGAAGAAATGCGAATTCCAGCGAATACGATGACAATGACTGCAGCCAGGATCTGCCCGGCGAACTTTATCCGATAGCTGAGTCCAACACGATCATCCCAGATCCCGAACAATAAGATCACCGTTCCCCCAAGCAGGCTCGAAACAATCAGCTGATCCTTCGGTGCCCAGACGAGAACCGCCGCGATCGTCGCGATCGCAAAGGCAATCCCGCCGACTTTTGCAATCGGCTCTCGGTGGGCATGTCGTTCACGCGGCACATCGATAAACTGCAGACGCCCGGCCGATGCCGAGAGCGTCGGGATCAACGCCATACACATGATCAATGACCCCATGAAACTGAAGAATAAGACAGAGCCCACGTCACCTCACCTCAATCTGGAACGTACTGACCCAGCAATGGCGTGACAAGACCGGCCACAATCTGCAACCGTTTGTCGACGACTGCTTCGCTCTCTCCTGCATGAACAGCGGAGGACAAACGCACGAGCGCGCCATCCGCGCGGTGCCTCGTTAACGAATCCCAGAAGAGAAAAAACTTCACCAAGTACTCGCTGGTCATCCAACGATCACGCTGCTTGAACCAGTAGTAGACGATCTGCTTCTGCCCGCCTTTTTGGATCACCACTCGATTGATTTCCTGACCCGGCGTCACGCCCGGCACACGATCCATTTGCACCGGTTCCAAAGACGTGATTTCCCAGCCACCGCCGGGAATACACTGCCTGGGCGAGTGTGATGACCGGCCTTTCTTCGGAGACAGGTAGTACGCCATATAGACATTCACAGGAGGCTGATCCGTCGCGGTGTAATCGGCCAAGATGTAATCGTCCAATTGCAGCGCATCCAAATATTGTCGCTCCATCGGGGAAGAGACCCCCTGCCATGCGTCGAGTCGCAAGGGGAATTCCGTGAGCGATTGTCTCGGCGGCCGGGGAAACTCCTCTTGCGCGAGCAACGGAGCGATCGGCACCGCAAAGATGAGGAGAGCCAGCGCCGCGGAGAGGGGAACCAGCGGCCTCCGGCTGCTGAACGAAGAAATAGACGGGCGACTTGTATCCGGCAATCCGATCAAGTCCACGAAAGGACGCGACGATGCGCTGGAACCTACTCGCGCAAGGATCCATATTTCCACACACAGCAAACCCAGGCTCGCAACGAAGATAACCCAACCCTCGAAGAAATGAGTGAATCCCTCGGCTGCGCCCGATCCGTAATATTCAACCAATACACCGATGACACCGATCCGAACCCCGTTCAACAGAATCGAAATAGGGATACTCGACAGAACAAGCAGGATCCGCTTCCAGAGCGAGTCGCGGTACAGATAGGCCCCGAGGATCGTGAGGGTGGTAAGCGGAAACAAATACCGAAGCCCACTACAGGCTTCTACGACTTGTAGTTGGATTCGTCCCAAATCGATGACATTGCCGTCCCGGAACGCCATGACACCGATCGATTGAAGAAATCCGATTCCCAAGGCCGAAGACCAGAGCTGGAGACGGCTTGAGAGCTCGTACTGCAGAAATGTGGGCGGTGGGATAGCGGCAAGCAGATACAACAACGGAAAGGCGACCTGGCGAATACCGGACACTCCGATCGCGCAGGTCAACATTCCGACGATCACCAACCAGAACGAGATATGCACCACCGCATGCATCGCGGCGAACTGTCCTACGGCGTACACGAACAACCCAACGGCGACGATCGGAATCCCCCACCATACACCGTACGGTTCGATCGATTGAATCTGCCGCCGTCGCATCCACATCATGTAGAGGGAGATCAAGGGAATAAACGGGCCGTGGCTGTTGTTATCCTCGAGCCAGGCTTCTCCTAGATAACG
Organism: uncultured Nitrospira sp.; assembly: GCA_964435885.1. GTDB lineage: Bacteria > Nitrospirota > Nitrospiria > Nitrospirales > Nitrospiraceae > Nitrospira_D. The sequence continues at coordinate 11,538 of CAYTAS010000053.1, forward strand.
CAGACTGTCGGCGTAGAGATAACCGAGGAGTGTCGCGGCAACGGCGAGAAAGGCCCACCAGAGTGCCCCCCTCCGGTTCAAGGAGGAGGGATCAAAAGAGAGGCCTGAAGAAGGCGGCAATAAACTGATTGTCGAAGGTTGAGTTGACATGATTGGTCTCACTTGAGCTGTCCGATGCGGGAGTCTATCGCCAGACGACTGCCCAGTGGCCACGTCAGCCTCAAGTTTGTGTTAACTGATTGTTAAAAACGGATAAAGCTGATGACCGACTACTGTACGGTGAGATCGGCGGGGCGGTCGGGTTGAGCAGAATCCAATTGCTTCAGGAACCGTTTCGTGACTTGCCACCAGGGGGCTTCTTCGTTCCAAGATTCCGGCCCCTTTTCTCCCCATCCGCCCCAAATCACGAGACCATCGGCATATTGGCGGACGGTATTCAACTGAAGCTCCCAGTACTCTGGTTCGACAGGCTGCAGCCGCAGCTTCTTATTCGAATCATGATATTGGGGCCAAAGAAAGGCATAGACTGGCTTCCCGTTTGCTTTCCGCTTGGCTTCCGCCAGTTGGGCAACCGCATAGGTCACCCACCCTTGCCGATCTGGATAGAAGGTATAGAGAGACGGACACAAGGCATCCTGCAGAGCCGCCAACTCTTCCAATCGGTCGTTATCACGCTGCCAGGCTTGATACTCCTTACTGCCCGGCCCGCGAATCGCCCGCCAGTAGTCCCGCAACGGCACGGTTCCATAGGCTCCGAGCTGGACATCCGGCTCTTCGGCCTTGATCCAGGATAGGATCGCCGATAGTTTACCGACATTCTCCTTGACGACCTGTACATCCCCCTTCAGTGGCCACCGTTCGATGTCGACGATGACCGGCTCCGATGTTCCATGCAATTCCTTCGCGATGGATCTGACGGTATCTGCGGCTGGCAGGGAGTTGTGCGGCTGATTGCGCGCAAACAAGCGGGATTCGTACAGCAACTTGATCGGACGTATGGGATACCCGTGGAAAGAGGGCTTATTCTTATAGAGAGTTGCGTCGAACACGATGAAAGGCGGTTGGGCTGCCGCTGCCATGGTGGTGACGGAATCGGATGGCAAAGACGCGCCGAACACTCCAAGCACCACAAACCCTGATGCCAAATATCTGAATATCTCTGCTCGCATCACTTTCTCCCAACCGCAACAGGCTGCTCCAACGGGTCCAACACATCCACATCGGCGGTGGGAACCGCGGATGACGCCGATTCCAACAACAGACGCCAACTATCGAGGGCGTGGAGACGGGAATATTTCCGGTCAAAGGCACGACGCGCGCGCAATCCCGCGTCGGTGGCCTCACGCTCTTCCTGAGACAGGCGCAGAATCCAGCTCGATAAGGCATCCACTTCGCCGATACAGAAGCTCCATCCGCATCGTTCTCGTTCCAGAATGCGGGCGATCTCGCCATCCGGATCACCGATGTGGATGATCGGCCGGCCGGCTGCGGCAATGCCGTAAAACTTGCTCGGCACGATCAACCCTTCCAGCGTCGGTCGCAGCGACACAAAATGCACGTCTGGGACCGACAAGCTCCATCGCAAACGATCCGCCGCCTGGTACGGGAAAAACTGCACGTTTCCTAAGCCACGCCGAGCCACTTCGGAGATGAGCCATTGCCTCGCAATCCCGTCACCGACAAACACAAACCCAATGTTGTCCACGTGATTCAACTTTTCCGCCGCGTCGATCATCGTCTTGAACTCATGCACATGGCCCATGTTCCCCGAGTAGCCCAAAACGAATTTTCCTTCGAGGCCCCATTCCTTGATGAGCGGATTGTCGCGCTTGTCGATCGGTTGAATGGCTGCTCCATCAGCCCAATTCTCGATGATCGTTATTCGATCGGACGGGACGCCTTCCTCACGGAGTCGCTCCGCCATGATTTCACCCAAGACGACGTTTGACCGCCCAAGCCGTAATGATTGATTGCGCAACCGTTTTAACATGGGCGCAGCAAATCGCACCCCGTACACGTCCAGAGAGGTTGCCACTTCCGGAAATAGATCCTGAACCCAGTTGACCAAGACCCCTCGCTTGAGCTTCACCGCCCATGCGGCGGGAACGGACATCATCGGGGGATCGGTCTTCGCGACCACGATATCCCCTGGTCGGACCAGACGCAGCAGCCGCCAGGTCGCACCCATATAAAACGTCAGATAATCGATCATCCGTCCCCACAGCTTAGTTCGCCCAAACCGCGATGTTTGCACCCGATGCACCTGCACCCCGCGTATAGCTTCGTTGGCGAGAAGGGATGCTTGGGCATTCCCATACAACTGACACCCGGTAATCACATGAATATCTTGGCCGCGAGAGGCCAGATCGAAGGCCAAATCACTGAGGAGCTGGCTTGTTGCGGAGTGGTCGGGATAGAAGTAGCGATTGACGAAAATTGTCGTGGCCATAGGTATCACGCCGGCGGATTGAGGCGCCTCGCTTCCTTTCAGATGGGGAGCCCGCGTTGTTGTCGTTCGAGCTCGTGCATTTTGAGCACGATCATGTATTCGTAGAACGCTTGCAAGACGCAGTACGTAAACCCAGCCTTCCCATCAAGCCATCCTCGTTGCCACACATAGAAATAAAGAAACTTGATGAGCGGCCTCCATGGCAACTTGAACGAGAAGTTCTTCAGCGCTCGCCGTCGGAGAACGGGATCGGCAGAGAACAGTCCCGGTTCATGTGCCTCTTGCTGATGGAGCAATCGCATTCCTTCCTGTGCCTCTAACTGCGAGTAGCGATTATGTTTGTCGATCCATTCCGAAATTCCCTTGCTGAAGTTGTAATGAATCAGCATCCCGCGAAGATAGCCGTGGGGACCGTCGATCACCGGCACGGGGTTCACCAACCGCTGGAATCGAACCGATGGAGGACGGAAGAAGCGCATGATCATACCGGGCGGCATCGCATGCCTGATCCACCGCCCCATGAACATATTCCGACGCCCGCAATAGTAGGCCACCGGCGCGCCCAACGGATCGCCGGCGATTGCGAGCAGTTCTTCCTTCAATTGATCGGTCATGCGTTCATCAGCATCGAGGTAAAAGACCCAGGGATGCTTAAAGGATATCTGCTCGAGCGCCCAATTCTGATGAGCCGACCAATTGTCGAAACGCCGCTGCACGACGCGCGCACCCATCTCTTCCGCGATTTTGACCGTCCTGTCGCTGCTGAAGGAATCCAGCACGACGATGTCGTCCGACCAATTCACCGACCGGAGACAGTCGGCAAGGTTGCTTTCTTCGTTCAGTGTCAGGATGAGGATCGACAGGCTCATGCTTGGAACTCTGCAAGACGGGGAAATCGGCGAATGCCCTTTCAGAAGTCGGAGTCTACTCCTCGGGAAAAAGAGAGGAGCGACACCAACGTCAAGTTTGTGTTATCCGAATGTTAAAAACTGAAAGGAGAGCTTGGAGGGTCACAGGGGGATGACACGGATTTGAACCATATTGGACGACCCTCTAGGGGTACCGGTCAGGCTATCAGACTATCCTTATGGTTTCTTCGCGATGGCAATCAACGACTTCGCCAATGCGGGAATACGGCCGACCCGCATAAAGGTAATGTCCTTGAATCCTACCTCGAGTAGTAGTGCCATGAGTGTTCTCATCGACCAAAACTTGATGTGTCCATGATCCCACAAGGCCGTGAAGTGGGCGTCCATGCGTCCAGTGAGCGCCAACGCTAGATTCTTCCAATACCCGTGGTAGGGCGTGGATATGATGGCGGTACCTGATGACTCGACGAGATCGTAGAGCGTCTTGGCAAAAGCGCGAGGCGCATAGAGATGTTCGACGACTTCTAAACTGACGACAATCGGGAACCGGCCATAGGTTGCGGCTAGGTCGTCGTAGGCTGATCCGGGTCGGAGCGACAGCTGTGGATAGCGACGCTGAGCCTGTTCCAGCCCCTGGGTTGAAACATCGACGCCGGTCGCCTGGTATCCGTTCTCGGCAAGCACCGCTGCGACCGCTCCGTTTCCGCATCCCAGCTCAAACACGCGTTGCTTCTCAGGAGGAAGGGAGAGAGCAGCCAGGATGTTCAATAAGGACGGAACAAGGTAGTGGTGTGAGTCATTGAGCTCGCTATCGTCATACGCATACCCTGAGATATCGGCAGCTGTATCCATCATGATTCCTCGCGTTCCAGCTGATACTTTCTGATGACTCGGGCGGGATTTCCACCGACTACCGTCCAAGGATCGACGTTGCGAAAGACGCTTGCGCGTGCGCCGACGATGGCTCGCTCCCCAACCTTCACTCCAGGCCCGATAAAGGCAGCCGCTGCGACCCATGCATGCCGCCCGATCGTAATCGGGGCTGTGATCAAAGGCATCCCATCGACCCGATAATCATGGCTTGCGGTGCAGAGAAACGAGTATTGACTCACCGTCGCGTGTGGCTCGATCGTGACACGGTCAACCGAATAGCACCGCACATGGTCGCCCAGGCAACTCCCCTCTCCCATGGTGAGGTTCCATGGAGCCCAAATTCTAGCGGAGGGATAGGGATGCGCCCCGGCTTCGATGTTGGCTCCGAGCAACCTTAGCAAGAACCTTCTCCAACCATGCAGAACTCGAGGACTGGGTCGATACGCGAGCCACCAGACAACACTCCATAGAACCCGGCGCGTTCTGTTCCCGGTGGGTTGGAAGTCCGGTCGAGAGATGCTCATCACAGACTATTCATCTTCTGCACTCGATTCCTAATGAGTGCTCACACATTCAGGCCGTGGACCCGCCCCGCTCATCCACGCATATACGGACGACATGTGTTCCGCATAGGAAGCCCATGAGAACTGTTGTTCCACGAGTTGCCTCCCGCGCGTTCCCATGGCCGTACGATCATCAGAGGACAGGGCCATGATGTCCCGCAGCCCACGCGCGATCCCCGTTGCGGTAGTATCGATGCATATCGCCGAGCCGGATGAAAATCCTTGCGGGAGATTACATTCTTTCGTCATGACCACCGGTAACCCATAGGCCCACGCTTCCAAGACACTGACCGGTAAGCCCTCGCTGAAAGACGGCAAAACAAACGCACCCACTGACCGAAGCAGCAAGTCCTTGTCCTGTCCAAACGTTGGCCCGAGAAACCGGACAGAGCATTCGATGCCGTGCTCGGCAGAATACTTTCGAAGTGCCTGCTCATGGTTTCCTTGGTCCCAGCCCGCAATCCATAATTCCCATCCCGTAATCTCGGGTGTGCGGTCAAGTTGAAGTCGTTGCCAGGCCATCAAGAGGTTCATGAGGCCTTTCTTTGGATGGAGACGACCTAGAAATAAGAGAACCTTTTCATGCCGGGTTGTCTCTCCAAGACCCAGAAGGGGAAGATCGATGCCGAAAGGGATGACGGAGAGCGGATTGGAAAGCCCATAGCGACGGATCGCATCGGCTTCCGCCGAACACAGCGCGTGAAGACACGCGGCGTGTGTCAGATGGCGGTGTTCGTACATCATGCTCGCAAGCCACTTCTTCCAATACGAATGGGTGACGGCCCATGGGTCCAGCATGCCGTGCACGCTGATGAGGTAGGGACGGTGGGTCAGTCTCGACCATGTCACCGAGGCAACGGAGGGATACATCCATAAGCCATGGTTGTGCAGCACATCCGGAGCCGCTGAACAAAGCGCCGACAACAGATCCGGAGCATATCCGAAAGGTTTGTACCCCCGCTGTTGGAAAATACTGACTACAACCGGCTTCCAGGCCTCACAATCCTCGTCCACATGTTCATCACTGAGTCCGAACACGCTGACGTTGGTACCCCGAAGATGCAACTCGAGCGCGCTCCTTCGGACAACCTCTTGGATCCCTCCGCCCTTTCGGGACACGGATGCCGTGACCATCCCGACTTTCATTCATTCCTCTCGGATTCCGCCATGGCGTGATGGCGAACAAACGTCGCGTTCCACCCATCGACATACGTCAATCGATAGCCACAGGCCTTGACACGAGAGACCATATTCAGGATGCGCGGCAAATACCCGTCGTCCAAAGGGTTGAAGCCTTCGTCGAATTCGACGCACAGGACAGCCGGCCGGATGTTGCCGTCAATAAGCGAGGCGAGAATCTCATACTCCGCCCCCTCGACGTCGAGCTTGAGCAAGGACAAGTCAGAATGACCCAAGGTCTGCATCACGGTCAGGAGCGTGCGGCAGTCAGCCTCGAAGTAATCGGTGGTGTGCTGTAAATTGACGATCGAGTGTGAAACATGAGCCGGATTGGCCGGTGCATAAAAACGCATGGTGCGGTCTTGGCTCCACAGGCCGACGGCGTGGAAGTGAAGCCGGGCAAGACATCCAGGATCGATCTTGTAACAATGGTCGACTGCGTCATTAATCGAAGTCGGGATGCCGTTGATCGTATTCCGATGAAGCTGGTCCACATGCCGTTGCGCCCGCGGAGTCGGATCAAAACAATGAACTTCACACCCGTACCGATTGATGAGTTCGACTTCGAAGCTGATATCCTCACCGGCGCCCACTCCGTAACAGAGCGACCGATTGCTCAGGAGACTGTTAGGGACAAACCACCCTCCATAGCCTGTGCCAATCTTTCGGTGGGAAAGGGAGCACTGATCCAGAAGACGATTCAACGTGTTTTGAGCTACGCGCCGCTCAACTTTTTTGTACAGCGCCTGCGCTTGCTTCATGAGGCTACTCATCGTCCCTCCTTGACCGGGTGCTCGAGCGGTCTGCACGGAAACACACCATCCGCCTGCCGCTGGTCTTTCGGGACAATCGTCGCAAGTGTGCAGTGTGTGGCGATGGCATTGATGAACAGGTGAGCATGAGTGGTCGTGTTGTATCGGCTGTTGATCACCGATCGGCACGCCGCCGCCATTGCCGGCTTTTGAGGGATGGGAAACAGGGCATCGACGATCTTTTCGGTACAGTCCGACAGGTCATCGTATCGATAGAACCATCCTGTCTCCCCTTCCTTGACCGCTTCCCACTCTGGAAAGTGTTCCTCAACCTCGTCATGTATGAGCACCGGGGTCCCGTATCCGAGCGCATGCATGACAGAAAGACCGGCCCCTGATGGAACCACGGCCAGGTCACTGGCGGAGAGCACGAGACCGAGTCGGGATTCGTCGTAGGAAGCCCCTAGAAAATGCACCAGCTTGGTAAGTTCTAATTCTTGCGCCAGCGATTCCAACACCGGTCGTTCACTTCCGTCACCGACCAAGACGAGATGAACGTTCCTGCCTCGTTGGACGACAAGATGCAGGGCTCGCAGAAGCCATGGCAGGCACTTGACCGGCTGGAGACGCCCCGTGAAACAGATCAACCGCTCCTGAGCACCAACGCCAAGTGAGCGGCGGAATGCCTCGCAATCATCGGGCGTAATCTGTTTGGACACTGCAGCTTGTTCACAGTCATCGAGGGAGTTATAAATGACGTGGAGCCGGTGTGCAGCGAACCCTTTTGCCATCAATAGGCGCTTTGCATGATCACCATAGAGCAACAATCCCTGAGACAGTCGAAACAACCATGCGCGAACCATCCACTTGACTCCGGACTCCTCACCCTGCAGTCCATGGGTCCAGAGCAGGATCGGTATGCGAAAGATGCGCCCGATGATCGTCAAGAGCCAGGTAGTCACCTCATAGGGACTCCCCTGCGCAATCACGACGTCCGGGCGGTACCGGAGTGCCGCCAGGACGGCAGCTGGTTGCCAAGACAGCGAGTACCCAAAGGGCAGCCTGACGAGGTGCTGTGTGGCTGGTTCGAATTCACACTGGTTGGGAGCGTCCGACAGCGGAAGAAATGGAACGTCGGCTGCCGGATCTGCGAGCACAAGGAAGCGAAATCGCGGATCCGTTGCCAGCTTTTCCAATAAACGTCGCCGGTAATGTGGAATGCAGACCTGCTGCAGCACAACGAGAGGAATGTTGTCGGTTGCCATGCTCCTCATCGAATACCCAATGTTTCTGGGCGCGCATCGAGCACGTCATCATCGAGGGAGTCGAGAACGAACTCCTCGATCTCACCGTCACCATATACGCGAGCCATCTCCACGGCCTCCAATTCCTCCTGGGAAAGGGAGGGACCAAGGATGCTCAGGAGAAACAGGAGTGAGGTCGGATTGCCCGCATTGATAAAGTACCGCTCAAATATCGCCAGCACACAGTATCCGCAGGCCAGTCCCAACAACACGCTGTAACTGAAGGTTTGAGAGGGGTCCTGATTCCGACGCCACGTTTTCGATAACCCCGCAAGCGTGACGAACAACACGGCTGCAAATCCAATCACCCCGATCTCCGCCAATAGCGCCAAGTAGCCGTTATGGGCCGACGAGGCGACCTTGAGAACGACTTCGTGCGTCCGAAACCCCACCCCAAGAATCGGATGGCTCAGAAACAGATTCCATGTCGTTTTCCAGGTTTCCAGTCGCCCTGACCCCCCTGATTCCAAGCCGCGATGACGGTCCTGAATCGCGAAGAAGTCGGTTATCCCACGAACGACGGCCTCGCTGTAGTATGCCGCCAGAGCGGCGCCGACTAGGATGCAAACAACGAGCAAGAGATACCCACTGGTTCCCGCGGTCCGTCGGCGCGAAAAGAGGGTGATTCCAAGCCCGAACATCGCCGCTAAGGCCGACGCTCGAGCACCGGTCAGGTAGATGACACTCCCCATGGTGACAACAATCGGAATCCGTATGACGGCGCTTCTGATCGCCATGGCCGTGATAAAAACGGACATGGTGACCAACGCGAAGCTGGCTGGATTCAAGATCTCCCTCCCACCCCCAAGCCGACGGCCAGGCACATAATCGTAGAGAGCAAACCCGGAAACTAGTATCGCCATGACAACGGCATACGTCTTCATGCCTATCTCATACTGTGCTGCGTCCAAGTTGGTATTGAACTGCAGCACGACGATAATCGTCAGAATGGTCAGCGCGGTGTACTGAGTGGATTCGAGCGGCGCCTGACTGACCAGCGCGCTGAATCCACAGAACACTCCAAACACTGCTAAACCCGCAATCATTCCTGCACTGAAGCCGCTCGGGATGAAGCGACAGCGGCTCAGCAGGAAATATCCGGCCGGCCACACGAGCGACACGAGCATGATGACTTCGTACAGGTGCCCTTTTCGAGCTTCCATCCTCCCGAACAGCGACGCGGCGAACACTCCTGTCAGCCACAAACCCAAGACAAGGCCGATCCAGGTTCGGTCGTTCAGAGTGGATGGCTCATCGCTATCAGTCATCGCTATCCCAGCGCTTCCGACTGGTTGGCAAGGCGACGGTGTAGGAACCAGCCCATCACACTCGTATCGGTAACTTGAGCGGCCACGGACGCAACGGCCAATCCCTCCACGCCGAAGGATGGAACGAGCCAGCTCCCGAATAGAATGAGTGCGAGCCATTTGATCCCGTATCCCGCCACCGGTGTACGATAATCGGAAAGAGAGTAAAACGAATTTCTAATAATTCCGTATAAGCTGGCCAACGGCAATCCCCAGACGAGCATCGACAAGATGTGGGCGGTCGTTTCAGCGTCGCTCAGTGAAAATTTCCCTCGCACGAATGCGATCTCGATCAACGGTTTGGCGCTCAGAGCCAGCGCAACGCTGAACAGGAGGGCTCCACCGAAGAGGACCGATCCATACCGAACCAGCAGCGCACGCCCTTCGCCGTACCCGGTGTGGAACGCGCGTGCCAATTTCGGAAAGAGCGTCGTGTTGATCGGTGTCGTGAACAAGGCCAGCGGCATCGCGATGAGAGAGCCGGCATAATAGAAGGCTGCAATTTTTCCTGTTCCCAAACCTGACGCAAAACTCCGTTCGGTCATGACGACCGCCTGAAACAAGAATTCCCCGAACAGCACGATCAATGTCGGGCGCCATAATTCGCTCACCTCAACGTGCTGGTGCTGTTCTTCCACCATGGTGGAGGAAGGTGACGTCGGGCATTTCCAAAGCGCATGCGTAAACCAGGCCAGAACGAGGAAATGTCCTGCCGCAAATCCCCACACCAGGGCGTCGATACCCCATCGATCGGCAAAGACCAGAACTGATGCAATCGTTGAGAGCGAGACGACGGCCCCGCCAAGAAACACCGGTGTAAAACTACCTAGGATAGAGAGGCCGCCGCGGAAAATCCCCGCCAATCCGGCACAAGCGATCGGAAAGAGCAAAAGGCGAATCAAATGGATTCCTGTCTCATACTGTTCGACGGTGAATTCTGGGAAAATCCATCGAAGCACGGGCCCTGACCCGAGAACCAGCGCGGCGAGGGCGATCGCATTGATCGAAAGGAGGATAAGGGCAGCTTGTTTGATGAGCGGTTTGAGGCGATGGCGGTGCTGCGACGCCAACTTTGACACAAACACTTGGTGAATGGCATTTCCTGCCTGCACTCCAAACAAGAGGTGAAATCCCATGACCGCAACGAGCACATCGAGATCCCCACTGAGACCGAACGTCGAAGCGACGATGATTTCTCGAGCCAATCCGGCGAGGATCACGATCGCGGAAGCGAGCGAATACAATGGAATCCGACCGAGCAGACCCATCTCCTTGGCGTTGGACTTCAGCGTCATCCACCATGGACCCAACACAGAAACAGTTAACATCGTGTCATTCGCCTGTTGTGCCAAGGACGGTGGAGTGCGCGATCGTTCACTGCTACATCCGTCGGTAAGATGGTCTGAAAAAAAGACCGTGCGGTAAGGGGCATGCAAGGTGCCGCACATGGCCTACCGAAGCCCCCATGGTTCGGGGCTCTCAGTCTACTGTCTGCGGGTAAAGCAGGAGACACGGATCGCTCAAATCTCTGTTAACAAATTGTAAATATGGACACTATGCGCAGATTTGGCGTGGAACGTTATGTTACGAGATCGTGGACAGAAAGATCCTGGTTTTACCACACCAAGGCGATTGAGGCACAGCGATGGGGTATCTCAGCCCTTTTAAGAAGAATAGAACCGGTCAGACGAGTCTCGCGATGCTCTTCCTAATTCTGATGTTCAGCACCTTGCTGTCCTGTGGAACAGGGGACAACCAAGGGTCGTCGCCAACCAATCAAGCTGCCGGCCCACCTGCCGGCTCGCCGGTGACCTCCCATCAATTCCTGTGGCAAGCAGATGGATCCGGTCCGGCTCGCGGACAAGCATCGATCCACAATTGGCCAAGGCTCACCGGTGGAACTGCGACTTGTGACTTAAGTCAGGTCAGCGACAACAACACCCTCCCTCAGCATGCACCCTTCGGCGGAAGCACGGCATTGCATTACATCCAAGCGAAGTGTATCGGCGGTTCCAGTGGTGGGCGGATCGAAATTGTGGTGGATATGGACGACCGGACGATGAGCGATCTCGGCAATTTCGGATTCTTCTGGCATCAGCCGTCCGTGTCCGTCGCAACGGCTGTGACCCTCGAACTCGCGACATCCCCAAGTTTCTCCCAATATCTTCGCTTTAACTGGGCAACGGGGGCTGTGGGGCGGCGGCTCATCGATGGATGGAATCCCATCACCTGGCAAGCCAGCGACCACGTCGGGAACGTCGGAGGGGCCGCGGTAAATCAGACGTTCACGACCTTCCGCATTCTCCTCGATCTCCGGCCCAACAGTTCGGGAACGTTCTATGTCAGCGATTTTCTCCATGGCTATTATGCGAAACCGCAGATCAACATCTGGGGTGAGAACAACTTCGCGAGCGTGTACACTCATCTTTTTCCCGAAGCCAGAAAACGCAACCTGATCGGCTCTTACTGCCCGGTGACCGAGATGCTCAAAGATCCCGGTCGCGTGGAGCTGGAAGG
>CAYTAS010000054.1:0-22539 GCA_964435885.1 uncultured Nitrospira sp.
GTCACCACATGCTTCACATTCACAGCTTGACTCCTTCCGTTTGATGGGCAGTGCGCACTGTCCTCTCAAAATAAAACCGACACTGTATCTCTCTGACATAACTATTGTTCATTATGGCGCATTTCTCCGCTACGGGCGCGAAAATATAGCTTAGCCCTATGAGAGTGTCAAGGAAATTTCTGCGTACATGATGAAAGAACCACCCTCCAAACTTCCGACAACACGAAACGATTTCCGAGGCTCTCTGTGGCCAAACTGTTATGGTCGCTCCCGATCAATAACGACGGTGACATTCGCTGTTCCTGGCTTGATGGGCTGGCTCATGCCTTCGAGATCGCCGCTTTCAGCCATGGCCTTTCCAGACTTCGAGAGTCGTGCAACAATGACGACCGTCTCGATATCCGACAGCTTCCGTGAGGGCATCGGGCTCGTAGAATCATCGAGCCTGAACGTAAACGGCAAATCTTTTCGTGATGCCCGTACGATCGACACCGGCATCGGTGGACCGGCGACATCCTTTGCGAACACGAATAAGGTGTCCGGAAGTGACGCTTTGCCGGAAAAATTCGGCCCCAGCACCACTTTTCCCGTAATAGCGCGAGACTGTCCGGATTGGATAGCCGGCTTGGCCGACTTAGCCTCTTCCATCGGCGGATTCGCAATCAACATGTTCACGCTGGGACCGCCACCGAGACGCCGTTTGGCTTCGGCGATACTGGCCTTCAGCTGCTCGGATGACCCCTGGTCGTCTGAAGGGAGATAAGTATGCGCATCTTCCCACTCCTTGGCAGCCCTGGCAAAATCCTTTCGGTTGTACGCAATCGTCCCTGACAACATGAGCGCCTTCACGTTGTGCGGATCGAGCTTCAAAGCCTTTTGAATCAACGTCTCAGGCTTTCCATCCAACTTGCGTCCCTGGTGAACCCCCAGGGCATCCGCATAGTCTGCAAGCAGACTCGCGTTGTCAGGATCGAGTTTCGTCGCCTTTTCAAAAATCGGCACCGCATCGGCATACCGTTCCATCGCCATGTAGGATCGCGCCAAGAGCCCCCACCCCACTGGGTCATTCGGGCTCTGTTCGAGCTTCTTCCTTAACTGCTCGATCAGCACATTGAGGCTGTCAGCCATTTGAGCCTCTTCTCCGGCTCCACCTTGAGACGCCGCAGAGGAGACTGCGGGATGTGTCATGGCAGCTGGGTTGCCTAACGTCCAATAGAGCACCCCGCTGGCGGCCGGGATGATCATCCCCAGAGTGAGCGCGACGATTCTGAGATTCATGATTGCCCTGGCACTCTGGGTCGGAACCTCCGTGGCATCCGTTTCCTGCAAAACACGCCGCTCCAGTTCGCTTCGCGCCGCTTGGTACTGCTCGTTCGTCAATAATCCGGTCGCGCGATCTTGCTCAAGCTCAGAAAACTGCTGTCGGTAAACCGACAATGTTTTCTCCTGCTCGGCTGAAGCAGTCGAGGATCGCCTCAACAAAGGTCTCAACAACACGCCGAGGATGAACACCGTCATGGCCGACACAATCGACCAAAATGTCACGGTCATGAGCGCTTGTCTCCCTCCGCCAGAAGTTGTTCAACTCGTCGATGCTCTTCATCTGTGACGGGGGCATCGACGACCCTACCCGCCCGACGCCGCAACGTGATGACCAGCACCGTCGCACCCACTGCCAATAGAACAAACGGCCCCATCCAAAGCAGCGTCGTCGTCGCCTTGAGCGGCGGGCGGTAAAGCACAAAATCGCCGTACCGCTCCACAAGAAAATCGATGATCTCTTTGTCGGTCATATCCTTGACGATCATTTCTCGAACTTCTCGACGCAAGTCTTCGGCAAGAGGGGCATTGGAGTCGGCGAGTGATTGATTTTGGCAGACCAAACACCGAAGCTCGACGGCGAGGTGTTTGAGTCGCGCTTCGACGGCAGGGTCGTCCCCCAAGGGTTGAGCCTCGCCCGCCCAAACAGGCCCAGAGGCGAATGCCATGATGAATGCCAACCAGATCATTGCGATTCAAGCTGCTGCACAAGGGGAAGAATTTTCTTGGCAACCGTGTCCGGATCCAACGGCCCGATCTGTTTATATCGAATCACACCTTGCTTGTCGATGACATAGGTTTCCGGAACTCCATAGACACCATAGTTGATCCCGACTCGCCCAGCCTCATCCACACCGACCACTGGATACGGATTGCCCCATCGTTGCAACCAAGCCAACGCTTCATCCCGCTGATCCTTGTAATCCATCCCATAGATCGGCACCTGCCCTGACTCGGCCAGTTCCATCAACACCGGGTGTTCCGTTTTGCAGCCGCTGCACCAGGAAGCCCAAAAATTGAGCAGCCAGACCTTTCCTTTAAGATCAGCCGGTGAGAATGTTTTTTCTTGATCGAACAGTTGAGGTTGAGAGAATTCCGGAGCCGCTTTCCCGATCAAGGGAGATGGAATTTCGCGCGGATTGAGCGTGAGCCCAATGCCCAGAAACCCAACGACCACAACAAAGATGGACAACGGCAACAGAAACCGGTTCATGCCACTTTGCGCCTAGCCGGTCGAGTCGATGCAACCACAGCGGGCTCTTGCTTGCGCCATGCGAGTCGATACCGGCGATCACTAATAGCTAACGCACCCCCCAACGCCATAATGAAACACCCGCCCCAGATCCAATCGACGAACGGTTTGTGATAGAGCCGTACGCTCCAAGCTCCATCCTCGAGCGGTTCACCAAGCGACACATACAAATCGCGCAAGAGACCGGGATCGATCGCGGCTTCGGTCATCACTTGATTCTGCGCGGCATAGCGGCGCTTTTCAGGATACAAGACCGTCGTCTCACGACCGTCTTGACTGACATGGAAGGTGCCGCGCGCCGCCGTATAGTTGGGCCCGACGACGTCTTGGGTTCCGTCGAATCGGAATGTATAGCCACCGATCGTCGCCGTCTCTCCGACGTTCATGCGCACATCGCTTTCGGTCTCGAACCCCTTCACCATCGTCACTCCGACGATGAACACCGCCACCCCCACATGGGCAAGCAACATTCCCCAGTAGGAGCGAGACACCGTACCCAGACGATCGGAAAACTTATCCCCGGCGGCATGAGTCAACCGCTCGCGTAACGTGACCACGGCCGTGGTCACGATCCAGATCGCCAGCAAGAGCCCAAGGCTCAGCAACGGAGTCCACTGGCCCATGACAAACGGGAGGACGAGCGCCGATATCACGCTCACCCCGAAGGCCCACTTTAATCGTTTGGCAAGATCGGGCAGGTCGGCCTTCTTCCACTGAGCCAACGGACCGATCCCCATCAGAAAAATGGCAGGTGCCATCAAGGGAGCGAAGACGGAGTCGAAATACGGAGGGCCGACGGAGATTTTGCCGAGATCCAGCGCATCCAAGAACAGAGGATATAAGGTCCCCAACAGAACCGACCCCATGGCTGCGACCAAGAGCACGTTGTTGGCCAGGAGCATTCCCTCCCTCGACACCATCGAAAAACTTCCCCCCAATCCGACACGCGGAGCGCGCCAGGCATACAAGGCCAACGATCCTCCGATGACGACGGCTAAGAATACCAGGATAAAAAGACCTCGTTTGGGATCGGTGGCAAAGGCATGCACCGAGGTTAGGACACCGGATCGAACGAGAAACGTCCCGAGAAGACTTAAAGAAAACGCCATGATGGCAAGCAACACCGTCCAAACTTTGAATCCGCCTCGCTTGTCGGTTACGGCCAGTGAATGAATCAAGGCCGTTCCCGCCAACCACGGCATGAACGACGCGTTTTCAACCGGGTCCCAGAACCACCATCCACCCCACCCCAACTCGTAGTAGGCCCACCCACTTCCCATGGCAATACCGACGGTTAAGAAACACCAGGCAACGGTGGTCCACGGCCGAGACCAACGAGCCCAGGCGGCATCAAGATTGCCTCCCAACAGTGCGGCAATCGCGAATGCAAACGCGACCGAGAAGCCGACATAACCCATGTACAGCATCGGAGGATGCACAACCATCCCAGGATCCTGCAAGAGCGGATTCAGATCGCGCCCCTCCACAGCAGCAGGGATCAGCCGCTCAAAAGGGTTGGAGACGGTCAACATGAACAGAAGAAATCCGACACTGACAAGGCCCATCACCCCAAGAATCCGGGAACGCATCGTTTCGGGAAGATGCTTCGAGAACAGCGTGACCGCAAACATCCAGATAGTCAAAATGAAGGTCCAGAGGAGGAGAGACCCTTCGTGAGCCCCCCAAATTGCGGCGAGGCGATAATGCAGCGGGAGTTGCGAATTCGACGTGGCCGCCACATACAGCACGGAGAAATCTTTTTCGGCAAACGCGTACCCGAGGCTGCAAAACGCGATGAGGACCAACAAGAATTGAGCGCGCGCCGCAGGCTTGGCGACTGCCATCAGCGATGAATTTCCGACTGCGGCGCCATAAATAGGAAGACTTCCCTGCACCATAGCCACGCAGAGCGCCAGAATCAACGCGAAGTGACCGATTTCTGGAATCATAGTGAATCTTTCTTACTTTCCGGAACAACGAGCGACTTACTCTCTTGAGCGCCGGATGCCCTGGCCTTCGCCAACGCTTCCGCCGCTTCAGGCGGCATGTAATTTTCGTCGTGCTTTGCCAGCACTTCGCTGGCGACGAACGTGCCATCGGCTCCCAGTTGTCCTTGCGCCACAGCGCCCTTCCCTTCCTTGAAGAGGTCCGGAAGAATTCCCCTATAGGTCACCGGCACACTCTTTGCGGTGTCCGTGACGATGAAGTGAACCGTGAGACCGTCACTGTCGCGGATGAGACTGCCGTCTTCGACCATTCCACCGATCCGGAAACTTTTCCCCTGAGGGACTTCTCCGCTCGCGACCTGGGTGGGAGTGAAAAAGAACACAAGATTGCTCTGAAAGGCATTCAACACCAGCACGGTCGCAACACCCAGCGCGAGTAATCCCAATCCGATAAAGACAAAGCGTTTATGCCGTGGTTTCATCAGCGCCTCCCAGCAACATTGCGCGGTGCTCAGCACGCGCCGCCGCCCGTCGGCGCCACAAAGCCAGCACCTCCCACACCATACACAGCGCCGTGACCACATACGAGGTCCAGACATAGACCCCGTACCCACCCATCGCAAAGAATTCCGACGCGCTCCCCCACTCCATCAGCGAGCCTCCGCTACCTTCTGAATCACGGCCGGTTTATCTTCCCAGAGCGGCAATGATTCCCGTTCAACCATAATACATCGTACCCGCGAGAGAACGACGGCAATACTGTACATCCAAAATGCCAGCGTCATGAGAAGCATGGCGATCAGCATCGTTGCCGCCATTTTCGATCCGGTCGACACGCTGACCGACGCACCTTGGTGCAGCGTATTCCACCATTGCACAGAAAAATAGATGATTGGAACATTGACGACACCGACCAGCGCGAATACCGCGCTCGAACGATCCGCCCGACGCATGTCGTCGATCGAGGTCCGCAAGAGCATCACGCCCGCGTACTGGAACAACAAGATCAGCTCGGATGTCAGCCTGGCATCCCAGACCCACCAGGCGCCCCAGGTGGGCTTTCCCCACATCGCTCCCGTCAACAACGCCAGAAACGTGAACATCGCCCCGGTCGGGGCGATGGCCTGGGCCATCATAAAGGAAGGCCGCGCATTGAGCCCTAACCCGATACCCGCCCAGACAGCCATCACCACATACAAGAACATCGACATCCAGGCGGCCGGAACATGGATGAAGATGATCCGATAGGCCTCACCCTGCTGAAAGTCCGTCGGCGCAACAAAAAATCCCATGTAGAGGCCGACACCCATCAGGGCTACCGCCACACAAGCGAACCACGGAATAAGTCGGCCAGCTAGGGGATACAAAGCCTGCGGAGAAGAAAATTTGGCCCAAATGATACCGGTGCTCATGAAACTGTTTTACTCCAACGCAATACGCAGCGCGACCGCCGTGGCCCATGGTGCGAGAAAGAGTGCCAGCACCAGGCACGCCCCGAGCAGCGACAGATTTGCTTCACCGCCGATCCCAGCCATACTGCTGGTCACGGCGCCGGCCCCGAAAATCAACACTGGAACGTAGAGTGGAAGCACCAGGAGGGCAACCAGTAGACCACTCCCACGAACGCCAAGGACTAACGCGGCGCCGATGGCACCAATCATACTCAACGTAGGCGTCCCAAGCAAGAGCGACATCACGAGCACTCCCAGCGATTCTCCGCTCAAACCAAATTGAAGGCCGAGCAGCGGCGACAGGAGGACGATGGGGAGCCCGGAGATCAGCCAATGCGCGAACACCTTTCCGACGACCAGGATCGCCAAGGGCTGGGGCACCAGGACCATCTGCTCCAAGGTGCCGTCCACATAGTCCGCCGTAAACACACGCGCTAAGGACAATAGACAGGCCAACAAGGCTGCGACCCACAGCACCCCGGGACCGATCGTCCGCAACACCGCAGGCTCCGGCCCAACCCCTAACGGAAAGAGGCTGACCACGATGACTAAAAAGAAGACCGACATCGCCGCGTCCGATCGGTGCCGCATGGCCAACAACAGATCCCGCCGGACGATTCCGCCTACAGCCTCCCACATGCTGGAATGACTCATCCAGTCAGCCTCAAACGCTCCACCCTGTCTGCGGGAAGATCCACCTCTTGGTGTGTCACGATGACCCCGAGTCCACCGCGCTGTAAGTGCGCATGAAGACGTTGTGTCACAATGCCCGTCGAAGCCGCATCCAGCGAAGTGAAGGGTTCATCCAGCAGCCAGAGAGGCCGGGTGGAAAGCCACAGACGCGCCAGGGCGACCCGGCGCCTCTGTCCTTGCGAGAGCACTTTCGACGGCAGCCGATGAATGGGACGTTTGAGGCCGATCGCTTCCAAGGCTTCTTGCGCCGTAGCGCGCGAGCAGGCTTCACCAGCTAGAGCCATGACACTCATCAGATTTTCAACCGGCGTGAGATCGTCTTTAATCCCATTGAGATGCCCGATATAGGTCAGTTGACCTGAATACAGTTCTTTGAGTCGATGAATATCCTCGCCTTCCCAGAGGACGGAACCTTCCTCCGGCGGCAACAGACTGGAAAAGATGCGCAGCAGACTGGTTTTCCCACTGCCATTTTCGCCTACGACCGCCAGGAGTGTTCCCGGCTCGACCTTCACGGTGAGATCGAAAAATAGGCGGCGCTCTCCACGCCGACAACTCAGTGTCACGGCTTGCAACATGACGGGCGACTCCAAACAGGGCGGATCGAGAGTAAGGGAACAAGGCGTGGAAAAACAAGGGGCGAGCACGCCTTTCAGTTACCTGGCTCAGAGGACCGGACAACAGCTCTCTTGCCCCAAGCCCGATGATCCTGGTAACTAGTGCTAGTATCGGTGGATGGTCATGACGTCACCGCAAACCGCGTCTGGATCTGGACAAGAAGGAGAGGCATCATGAGTGAACTGGTCTGCATTGCATTTAAGGATTCCAGCACCGCCGATCGGGTGCTCAACGAACTGCGGGCGATGGAACAGGACTATGTGCTCGACCTCGAAGACGCGGTCATTGTCGTCCGCGACATGGACGGGAAAGTCCATCTGAAACAGTGCGTCGATGTGTTCGGCGGGGCGACCAAACAAGGCGTCGCGCTGGGCATGTTATGGGGAGGGCTCATGGGCCTGCTCTTCTTGAATCCCCTTGCGGGCCTGTTGGGCAGCATCGCCGGAGGTGCGGGAGGAGGAGCCGTCAGCACCGCTGCCAATGAGTATGGTCTCCTGAGCGACTATGGAATCCCCGACAAATTTATCAAGGATCTCGGCAGCACGATCTCGCGGGGCACCTCGGCAATCTTTCTGCTGATCCGTAGTGCCGACCAAGACACGTTACTGGCCAGAATCTCGCCGTATGAAGGGAGGATCCTCCAGACGTCGCTCAGCCAAGAGCAGGAGGAAAAACTGCGGGCGGCCCTCACGCGAGAGCACGATCCAAAAATCGCGAAAAAGTAACGGCAAGATCGGAAGAGACGGAAGGCTTCAGAGTCGTGGGCCTCGCGAGAAAAGGAACCAAATCAAGCTGGCCCACGCTGCACAATTGTGACTTAATAGACGGTTCAGGAGATCTTCACCCGACTGTAGTCATGGAACGGCCCTCGGCCGCGAGTACTCGCTTTGCCTGTGCAATCGCTGTCCGTAAGGACTTCAAGTCCTTATTGGTTTTCGGTATTTTTGGCAAGCCATTCACTACTCGCGAGGCCGCCTCTGTCAACACCTGAAGCGTCTCTGTCACGTCCTCTCCTTCCGTAAGCCTTCCCGACGCCGCCGCGCGAGCCATCGCCAATCGTCGGCGTGGTCCCACATACGGCTCCGGAGCAATCGGATTGTCTTTTTCAAGTTCGGGCCGTCTGAATATCATTTCCCCCTCCCAAGGACGCAAGCACGATACTATACACCGTCAAGGTTTGCAGCGCATCTCCCTCTGCTCGAACTGCCGCATTGACAGTGACGCGTACCACAGTGCAACATGCGTAAATTATTCGATTAGCTGATATCGCGACACCAGGTTAACTCTTACAGAAGAAGGAGGCCAGAATCATGGCATTGTTGATTACCGATGAATGCATCAACTGTGGGGCCTGTCTGCCGGAGTGTCCGAACGAGGCCATCTTCGAAACCCGCAGCGACGCGGAAGGGAAGGGACATCATGTGGGCGACGGCCAGGGAGTGGGCGACAATATTTACGTGATCACCCATGAACGATGCACTGAGTGCGTCGGCCATTACGACGAGCCTCAATGCGCGGCAGTCTGTCCGGTCGATGATTGCTGTATTTCTGACCCGGCTTATCCGGAGGGGACCGATGTCCTGCTGGAAAAGGCGAAGACACTCAATCCTGACAAGCCGATCGATCCGGCAAAAGTTTGGAGCGGGGTGCGGAACTGATCCGTTCCGCACCCGGCTTCTCTCCCGGTCGAGGATGCTGAGAATGTCGCCGATACGGCTTGGTTAGGCATCGGCATAACCGAAACGATGCGTCATGGCTGATAAAGTTCCACGATTCATGACCAATGCAACCGTCATTAAGGTTTTGGCGAAAGTCTTTGCCTTCCAAGCCATCGAAATCAACCTCTTGCGTGCTCATGCTGGAATATCCGATGCGGATTGGAAAACTCTCAAGACGGAAGCGTTTAAGAAAACCTACGCCAAGCAGCGCGCGTTTTATGAAGATCGGTTAACGGGCGCGTTTGCGTTGGAGCACATCTCTCAGTCTGAACGCGAGACTCGACTGCTTGAACTCTGGCTCAAACAGAGCGAGGAGTTCCCCAAAGAAGAACCGTAAGCCAGGCCTTGTCGGCCTCATTTAGGTGCGGGGCATACCGGCGGAAAACCATGGCATAGCGACGGTGTCGGCTGATTCTCATGCCGACCGCTTGTACAGGGGTACGCCCCCCCTCAGAGTCGGCTCCGCAGCCGCTCATAGCCGTTTTTCAGTTCATCGATTGCCAGACTCAGCGCAGCCCCGACTGATTCAGCCGTCTTCCCAACCTCCTCTCGAGCCGCCTCCAGTTTGGGCTTGATCTCACTCCACTGAGCATCGAGGCGTGCCCATTCATCCTTTGCATCGGCCTTTGCCAGGTGAAGCTGAACCTGAAGTTCATCGCGCTGTTGTTTGAGATGCTCCAGCGCTTTCGTCATCTGCTCTTTAATGTCTGACATGCGATGTACTCCTTGGTTGGATGTGAACGTGCCGCGTTGTCACTTCTGTTCGCCGCTAGGTGGCTGAGCGCCCGAGAAAATGTGCTGCCCTGCGATCGGACCATGGTACCTATTCTATCTTGGCGAGATACCGAGAACTAGACCCGCTCATCCGGTCCTCTCCACTTGGCTGTTCGATGCTTGGGATAAGAGTGTGGCACTCGTGAATTCACCGTTGCAGAGGGCGTGCAGACTCAGCAATACTATATTAGTGGGAGACTACAGTTCGGTAGTTTCCTCTCAAGATGCAACCAGTAGTAAACGACCCGGTAGTGGCAGGAGAACCAGTGTCGAAGCAACACGTCGGAACAGGGTTCTGGCTGATGATAGGGATGCTCGCGGTCCTGACACCCTGGTTGGGAACCAAGGCCTGGGCCTATGAAGTGGGACCAGTCAAAGCGGGGGCCACCGTGCGTGGGACAGTGACCGTCAACGGAACCGTTCCGGCGCCAAGAGAATTCGAGTTGCATCGCTATCCGGACCATGAGCATTGCAGCAAACTGTCCGATGGTCGTGGATACCGACGTCTGAGAGACGTCACCTTCAGACCGGACGGCTCCCTCAAAGATGTCGTGGTGGCGGTGGAAGGCGTGGAACACGGCAAGCCCTTCCCCTTCACCGATGCCGAAGTCGAAGCGACGCTCTGTCAGTTTCTGCCGTTCGTCACCGTGGTAAACAACACACGGCAACTCACGGTGTTCAATCGAGACCCGGTCCCCCACGACATTCAAGGTATTGCCTCCGATCAAGCCGGAGGAGATCTTGTCTTCTACCGGCCCTCCGTAGAAACCACCGGGACGACCGATCTCGTGCAGCTGGCCAAAGGGCAATACGTGTTTACCATGCATTGCAGCCTGCACCCCTACATGCAGAACTGGGGCTATGCCGTCGACAACCCCTATTATGCCGTCACGGATGCGTCGGGCTCTTTCTCCATCGAGAATCTCCCGCCGGGGACCTATCGCTTCAAGGCCTGGCATCCGATTCTCGGCACGTACGAACAGGATCTCACCGTGACCCCCAATGAGACCCTTTCACTGGACCTGTCGTTTGACGCCAAGTTCTGATACGGTAGCGCACAAGACAAGATCGACCGCCGGACTCCCGCTTTCCCTCACGACCTCAACATAACACGACAGTCATTGCAGTCGCCTTCTCCAGCCTCGCACGCTTTTGAGTCGTTCTATGTTTTTTTCACAGAGAGCAGCCTACTCCGCACTCGCGATCGATGGCCGGCGAGGGTTTCTGAGAGGACGCTCCGCCTGCTGATTTCTCACAGATCCGACAGTGCCTGGGCATTGATCCTTCATGAGGTCTTTGGTACGTTCCTCGCCGGACCAGAGCCTTGCAAATTTTCTATTCCTTCCTGAGTGGCTGCTCCATGTCACGCGCGATGGCGGCGATCCGAAAACCGAGCGGCCAGAGCAGAGATCCGGATCGCACTCGTGAACGGGCGACGCCGGCACGGAGCACGGAGAACCACAAACCAAGAGGAACCGGGCCTGCAGATGACTGCCCCTCCCGAACCACTCGAGCATAATCTCGCTTCGAACCCTCGCCACTACCGCTACTACGACCTCATCATGGCAGGTTTCGTGACGGTCCTGCTCTGCTCGAACTTGATCGGGCCAGGCAAGACCTGCATCCTCTTCGGCCTGACCTTCGGCGCCGGAAACCTCTTTTTCCCTATCTCCTACATCTTCGGCGACGTGCTGACCGAGGTCTATGGTTACGCCCGTACGCGAAAAGTCATCTGGGCCGGCTTCATCGCAATGATCTTCGCAACCATCATGGGACTTTTCGTCATCCACATGCCGGGGGATCCGGAGGAGCCCTTCAATGCTGTGATCCAGCCTGCCCTGGAGGTCGTCTTCGGCAGCACAGGTCGGATCGTCATCGCCTCAATGGTCGCCTACTGGTGCGGCGACTTCATGAACAGCTACGTCATGGCAAAGATGAAGGTCTGGACCGAGGGGCGTCACCTCTGGACCCGCACGATCGGCTCAACCGCGGTCGGCCAGCTCGTCGACAGCACCCTCTTCTATCCGATTGCTTTCATCGGAACTTGGCAGCCTGGGACGATGATGAAGGTCATCGCCTTCAACTGGGCGTTCAAGGTCTCCGTCGAGGTCGTCTTCACGCCGGTCACCTATGCGGTCGTTGGCTGGCTGAAACGTCAGGAGAACGAGGACTGGTACGACAGGCAGACGGACTTCACGCCGTTCTCGTTGAAGGACTGAGCCGTCGAAGCGCCGGACAACTGCGACCACCCCTGTCAGGCGTGATTTTTCAGTGCAGGAGCATCATATGTACCGCATATGTACCGCTTAGGATTTTCCTTGAAGGAGGACTCGCACTCGAAGGAACAGAAGCAATATGCGTTTCCCTTGAACGTTGTCCTATATCTGGTTGTGTCGTCTTCTATGCTCATTCCGCAGACGGGATCTTTGAGGCGTGATTCCGACCCTTCTTCGCCCCTGTGCCGGCCTACACAACAACCGCCTCCATGGTTTCCATCACTTCCGTTATTCCTGTGGTAGCCGCCCATCAGCTTCATTTCCGCCATAAGCCCCAAGCCGAAACCAGCTGCCGGCGCAATGAACGTCCATGGTCCTCCGACGGCTGAGCCGACGGCGAGGCCTGCAAAGAGGCCTATGCAGCAAATCATTGTTACCCCTCTTCCCCTATATGCGATGCAGTATATCGCATTTACATGTCCCTTTGAACGGTCGAACAAATAGGTCCAGGCCTGAATATCGAGTTATGGAGCAGGCTTTACCCGGAGCAGTTCCCGGACGCATGATTCCATCTTCGTATCACGAGAAGCGGCGTAGGTCGCCGCAAGACGGCTACTCGTGGATGGATCACGGTGCAGGGATCGCCCAGGTTCCCAAGCAGTCAACCGGCAGTAGTCTCGCGCCAGGCTCACCAATGTGGCTCGCACCGGCACCATCGCACGTTGTCGGCCCACGGTAACCATCTGAGTTGCAATAAAGGGTGAGTGCAATTTCAGCATCCTTCCGTACCCAAGCCGGGCAGGCACCGGCAGTGCCGGAGCCTGCCCCTACGACGCGCAGAGCCTCTCAGCGCAGTGAGAACCCAGTTTGAGGTCAGTTTCAATAGCCTCCATGCGGGGCGATCCCCGCATGGGATGATGGGTAATCCTTCCCCGCATCTTTTCGTTAATTAGCTCCATTACTTAACCTCTCAACTTTTCTTACAAATTTCTTAACTTTCCTACTTTTCCTACGCGGCACTACCGTTGCTCAAGCAATCCTCAGTCAGCGTAACCAACAAACGACGGGAAAGGAGGTGGTTCCAATCAGGCCGGGGACAGTTTCGGGTTTCAGGTTTTGAGAGTCACGTTTCACTTTTTACCTTTCACTTTTTACGAAAGAAGGAGGCTCGCTATCATGTCACAGGGTTCATCACAGGTGTCGTCAGGAAACATTTCTTCCAAGGTCATAGGGCCACAGAAAGAGACGAAAGAGGTCATGGTTGTGGCCGGCGTCGTCCTGTTTATCGGAGGATTGCTTGCCGCAATCTGGCTCTACAGCCAAATCGGCAACCAGGTGAAGGCTTCTCCCGCCACGAGCAAGATTCAGTCTACCGAAGTCACTGATCTTCTCAAGAAGACGGCGGTCGTCAACCAGGCCATAGTCTCGACCACCAACCCCACCCAGGTCACGGCTTCGGTCGCCTCAATGCCGGACGTTCTCCATGCCGATATCTACTTCGAAGTCGGCCGCAAGGGCCTGACTGATGAAGGGAAAGCCCAATTATCGGATCAAGCCGCGATGCTGAAGCAGCATAAGGACTATGGTGTTTTGATCCAGGGCTATACCGACCAGCAGGGATCAGCCGGCTACAACAAACAGCTGGGTATGAAGCGAGCGGAAGCGGTGAAAGCGGAACTGGTCAGCGCCGGCATTGCGGAACACCGGATCCAGACCGTGAGCCTAGGTGAAGAGGGGGTGTTGTGTGTCGATGGCAGCGACATCTGCCGAGGCATGAATCGTCGAGTCCATATGGAGGTCCGCAAGATCGGCCAACAACATATGGTGCTTCCACCCGCCCCTGCAACGATCTCTGAGCCTTCTGAGTCATCGATCGATTCTTCATCGACCATGGAAGATGGCGACTCGACAACCGAAAGTGCTCCACCCGCCCCGTCCGATCCGATGACGTCGGAGCCGGTCGCCGGGAGTTAATCTCCTCTCCCTACTCTCCGAGACCCCGGATGGGAAATTCGCCCATCCGGGGTCTCGGCTCCAGGGAGGTCTCGATGCTTGTGCCCGCATTCAACCATTCGGCTCCAGCCTTGAGAAGGTAATCCGTAGATCTTTTTCGCGATGCGATGGAGCTGTCTTTTTCCCGTTGAACCCCTTGACAGATACGGAACTCGCTCCTGGCGCTGAGAACATCATCCCCAGAAAACTTTGAAACCTGTGGATAACCGTTGGATATGGTGGCAGTAGTAGAGACCCAGGCGGAGACCACTACTCATGTCAAGAGTTTATTTCTAGGAATATGCAGGAATGTAAGGAACTCAAGCTTGTATCACTATTAGTTGTGGGTCGAACTCAGTGGGGCGGATGCATAAAAAATGGGCAATTTGATAAATCCATGCGCCATTCGCACAGGATTTTTTGAGAAATGAGTTTTGTGCACAGGGTTATCAACAGAAGGTGGGGAGTGAAAAATTTCATGCCAACCCCTTCCAGACGTGATGCTTGCCGGCAACTCTCTGGGATTCGTAGGCTCGTTACCGATCGGAACTGTCTCAACGTCGTTGAGCGACGTGGGGTGATGTATCTGAATACAGGAGGCCAGGAGAGTCCGAGGGTGTGCTCCCTCAGCGATCGTGACGGGCAGGCTTCGTCGGTTTCCACTTCCAGGGTGGAACGGGATTGGGCTCCGACCACAGCCCTGTCCCGGAGGCTCGGGCCAGCTCTTCCATGTCTTTGAGAGTCTGATTCTGTATTTCTCCCGGTTGCACCCAGGCCAGTCCTTCTTTGACCAGCTCATGGGCAACTTGACGTCCGTCTCGAAGCAGGATATCGGCAACCATCCGACCCTGCCGATCCTGACGCAGTTCCCGCACGACGACTTCACGATTCGCGATATAAGCGGCCGTCGCATGCTTCGCCTGTACTCCATAAGGCTGTTTCAACTCTGGACAATCCACCTCGCGGAGATACACCACATCCTTTCGACCCTGATAGTGGATTGTCAGACGGTCTCCCTCATGAACCGCAATGACCCGCGCGACGAACTCTGCTCCAACCGCTTCCGGACTTGGCAAGACAACCATCAGGCCCAGAAGGAGGTACGAGATCTTCATGACTTCCTATGCTACGCACCGCGGATCGTCTGGCCAATGATTTCTCGATTTAGCGCATGGGAGACGGGCGAGTCTCTTCCGGCGTGAGCCCTCTTGACCGCCCTGCCCGTGGGGCGTAGAGTAAAAGTTCGAAGCCGCCTCATCTTCGCAGGAGGTGGTGCCATGTTCGTCATTGGGAGACAACCTGCACCCGATCGACATGGCACGTGCGGCCTTCTCTCCTGTTCGTCGCTTCTCAATCCTCTCACTATGGTGTCGTGGAGAGCCGTCGCTGAGCGGGCAAGTCTGACGACTCTCTCCCGATGCGACACGTCGCCACGCGGGCGATCGCCTCATGTGGCAAGGAGGTCGATATGTCTTACCGCTATAACACCATTGACATTCTCGTGGGTGTCGGAATGTGCGCCACTATCTTTGGGGCACTCTTCTTATTCATCGCGGTCAACGGAACGTATCAGGTGAGTCCCTCTCATTCGCTTGCACAGGAACAAGCCGGCGGTATCAAGAGCGGCATGAGCGCCCTCCAACCGGTTCTCGGTCAAGCCATCGTGGACCAAGCGCTCTTTGACCGCCACACCAATCACACCATGGCTCGCTCAGCCTCCGAATGGAATCGTGCAACGATGTCGTATCGTGAATGGCAAACGGGCTCTCGGGGGCTGCTCGGAACGGTCCTCAACGAGGCACAAGCTATCCCAGCCGCTCACATCGCTCGCGTCGAGGGTGTCATGGGACGGGCGATCGTTAACTTCACGATGCGCGGCGTCCGGAGCGGCCTCTTATCGGCGGATCGGGACGGCACCATGTACAACATGCGCATGATCGGCGCGATCGACGCTCACGGGCAGCGCCTGCGTGACGGATTCGCCTCGAACTGGCAAGCCACGCTCGGTCGCCGCATCGTGGAAGCGGCCCAACACGACCGGCTGCAGGCAGGCGCCGTTCAGGAACGACTCGGGTCGGCTCTGGTCCATGTGGTTTGGGCGCAAATGAGATCTGAACAAGGGCGGGCTGCACAACAAGAGCAGCTGGCCGGCTTGATAGTCGCTGCCGTACGTCACGAGGTTCTCGCAGGTCGTACGATGCAGCCGACTGTGGCAATGTCATCGGTGCCATCAATCGATGGCGCTATGGCATCTGTGGAAACAGCGTCATGGCCGGAGATTCCGATGAGCTATGTGATTGCCGCCGGGTTGTTGTTGGCCACCATCTTTTTCGGAGGCCTTTCCATGGCGGTGCACACCCGAGAGGCAACGGCGCTCGCTCGACTGAGGCAGGATGCCGATCGCTGGACCTTTCGCATGGCAGCCTAAAACGGTTCACCGGCGCCTGACAGAATAAGGAGTACGGCGTCGGGCGCCGATGAGGACACGAGCATGGGAAACGCAGCGCATCGAACTGATCGCGGAGTCCACGTCAGGCCCATCCGGCTGCTCATTGTTGAAGCCCAACGACTGTTTCGCCAGAGCTTACGGCTGCTGTTGGAACAGGAGCAGGATGTCGCGGCCGTTCTGGAAGCGCCGGATGGGCGCGAGGCCTATCAATCGGCGATCGAACACAAGCCCGATATCGTCCTCTTGGACGTCGATCTCCCGAACCTTGATATCGACTCGCTCATCAAACTCATCCATCAGCACGTACCCAATACCCGAGTGCTGCTGTTGGCCAGGTACGACGAAGACACCAGGATTGTCGCCGCCATGCAAGGCGGCGCCTTCGGCTATATCTTGAAGGACACCGATCAGACGGATTTCTTGCGCATCATCCGCGCGACGGCTCGAGGCGAACATGTCCTGGCGCCGGTCATACCGGGCCATTTCGTTCAAACCGTTCCCGGCACAGTGCGCCCACGCCCAGGGGAACACACCACCCTGCTCACCAGCCTGACCGATCGAGAGCGGGAAATCCTGGCGTGCGCCGCCGCCGGCCGGAGCAACAAAGAAATTGCCGATCAGTTGTGCGTCTCAGCCGATACGGTGAAGACGCATCTGCATCATATTTATCAAAAACTCGCCGTCAGCGGGCGCGTTGAGGCTCTTCTGACCTACCTGAAATCCCATTGATCCGTCCTGTGTGTACCGATTCCATCACCCATTCGGTGTAGCCGCAAATTCAATCCTCCGGGCGATGGCGAAGGAACGTTCCGTTGATTACCATATGACCGAGCATAGAGGACAGTCCAGACACCTTGATACGGAAAGCAGGAGGTTTCAAACAAGGAGGTAACCGGCCATGAGTGATTTACACTTAAAGGACGTAAAGGACGACTTAACGCACGAGCCGGCATGGGTGTATTTGTATGGCGTGATTTTTCTCGGGATCGTTGCATTTGCCCTTTTTATGGGTGGTTTCATGTGATGCGTGGTTTGTAGCGGATCGCCGTAACTGAAGCGGGTGCCTGGGGTAAGGACCGGCGTGTGAGCCGGAGCCGTCCTCAAACGGCTCCGGCAGCCCCACCTGCTTATGAGATGCTGAGCTTCCTACCAGACATTTCCTTTCCTTCGCAATGTGCAGCGGTATTGTGGTAGTATTCACCAACCTGAATTTCTGATCCTCGCGCTCTCCCCTTCCTGTTCCGTCTCTGCGCGATTGCAATGATCAGTAGAGGGTGGCTATCGGCGCAGATCCGGTTGCCTACGGCAGCCTACGCAACGGTCGCGTCGTTCATAATCATGGCGTACGGAATTGCTTTCACTTGGAGTACATGTTCATGAGTACCGAGAAATTGAATGGATCAACATCGATTGAGCAGTGGGTCCGTATCCCAAACGGGACGAAAGTCCGTCATCGTACCGAGGCCTATGAAGGTATTATTGATGGTCTGACCGAGATCGTATCGGGCGCAGATCGCAATCCGGACGGGAAAACCCAGTATCGCGTGAATGTGGGCGACAGCACTCGCCTCCTCGTCTCGGAAGATCACCTCAATATCCTCCTCGACGACAATAACCTGGTCCTGGTCGGTCGCGAATCCGAACTCTATCGCCGATCCGTCACCACCCGCCTCCGGGCTGTATTTCCCGAAGATCGGTTCGTCACGACTGCGAATAAACGGCGCGCCTCCTCGGACAACACGTAAGAGTCGGCGAGTCAAGGCCCGCTGGGATGCGCTCGATCCCCAAGACCCTGCGTCCACATAAAGTTATTCGGCGCCGGACACCTTCTCGCAATTGAAGCGGAAGGTCTTCGTGTCGATGCGAGCGACGCACCTCGCGTTTCATCATTCAATGGCAACCACTTTCAAATCGAAACACAGCGTCTTGCCGGCAAGCGGGTGATTAAAGTCCAAGAGTGCCGTGTGGTCGTTAATCTGTGTGACCATGGAGCGATGCTCTCGACCATCTTTGTCTTTCACGCTGAGCTGTGTTCCGACCTGGATGTCCCTCGGGAGCCTTCTCTTGTCAACCTCCTGGCCCGCGTTCGGATTGGGCTCACCAAAGCCGTCCACAGGAGAAACAACGACCTGCTTGGTCTCTCCTACCGTCATCCCCTCGACCGCTGACTCAAGGCCTGAGATCACTTGATTGGCGCCCTGTGTGTAGACGAAGGGAGTTTGCCCGACGTTGGAGTCGGCCACCTGGTTGTCTTCGGACTTGAAGGAATACTCCAGAGCGATCTGTTTGCCTTTCATCGCCGTCGCAGTCATCGTACACCCTCCTTTCGTTCCGGCGTCCCGAGTGCTTGCTTCATTCTCCTTGCATAGTACAGGTGGCCGGCACGTCGTAATACTAGGGAGAACCAGAGAGCGGTGATGAAATGTCCCTAGGGTCTGTGGGGCGTTTGGGTTGCTCCAGATGGGTCCGTGGGTCAACCTAAGAGCGGCAAGCCACGACACCCTACGGCAAGATCGTCGTGAGCGGGGCGCCCACAAAGTCCCGCTGCGGGAAGGTAGACTACGGAAGTTCCTGTCCCGTCGCGCTAATATGGTGCGCTCCGAGTCGAGTACGCGTGGTTATGAAAAGGAGAGATTTCCGGTGGTGTCTATCCGCCGGTCGTCATCACGATAAATAGACCATCGGTACGCGCGAAGTGCGGTATGGGGCCGGCGACCCGGATTGAACGGGCGACCTGCGGTTTACGAATGGCTTAAGGGTTAATACTACAAGACTCGGTGTTTCAAATGGTTTCCCCGTTTCACGTTTAAATATCATGGTTTAGTAGCATTTCATTGGTTCCACTGATTTCAAAGATTCTCATGGTATTGAACAATTTTTAGCACAAAATTAGCACATGCTCCAATTATCTATACTACGCCATCACAGCGGAGCAGATTGTTCACCAGTAACTCTATTCTTTCGATCTCGGCTGTACTATTGCGGAACCAATCGCTTGACCAAATTCGATGAATGCGCCACCCAAGGTTTTCCAAGTTGGTCTGACGTAATCGATCTCGGTCGCGCGCTGATTTCGCCGAATGGTATGTTGCGCCATCACACTCAATCCCTAGAATGAAGCAACCCTGTTTCTTTGGATGGCGGACTGCGAGGTCAATGAAGTAGCCTGCAATACCAACTTGAGCTTGAATATTGAATCCACGTCTTTCAAGCGCATTACGGATGGCTTTCTCAAAGTCATTAAGCTCAGGTCCTTCACCAATGTGTGGCTGTTCCAGAACTCCAGTTTTGGCGTATGCCAGATAGGCTTTCATGGCTTTAAGACCCAGAGAGCTATCATCACCTACGGTTATGTCCTCCGGCTGCATCGAGCTAAAGACCTCTGTTCGCAGCTTTGCTCTAGTAAATAAGACGTTCAAGCGGCGATGACCATTGATGCCGTTAATAGGTCCAAACCGCTGATACATATTACCGTGAACATCACGTCCGTACGTAAATGAGACAAAGATGCAGTCTCGTTCGTCTCCTTGAACCGTCTCAAGATTCTTTATAAAGAATGGCTCGGAATGCGTGGCCCATTTGGCGATGTACGCCTGCGCAATGGGATCAACCTTCACTCGCACATCGAGAAGTTCTTCTAGAAGATCTCGTTGCGCAGAATTAAATGTGGCAACTCCAAGTGACTCATTCGGATACTTTTCCATATGGTTGAGAACTGCTTGCACAATCGTGTCAGCCTCTAGACGATTGATGCGGTTGTTATAGACACCTTCCTGAACGAAGTGGAACTTTACGCCTAGTCGTGAGCTATCATTTTCAGCAGAAGGGAACAGAATTAAGTTTTGGTCGTAAAAGCGGTGATTCGAGAATGCTATTAAACTTTCATGGCGACTGCGATAGTGCCACCGGAGCTGACGGATGGGTTGGTATACTTCACAAGCACGGTCAAGGATGCTTTCTGACTCTTCAATAGCCAAACTATCATCTTCTTCCGCCTCGTTTTGTTCCACAAATAGCATGTCAAAAAAGGAGGTTGGCGGTAGCTGCTTAGGATCGCCGACAATGACCAGCTGAGACCCGCGGGATACAGCTCCAAGCGCGTCTTCTGGTCTTAGCTGAGAGGCTTCATCCATCACCACAAGGTCGAAATGGAACATTCCGGGTTCAAGGTATTGAGCTACGGACATGGGGCCCATCATAAAGCAGGGTTTTAAGCCGAGTAGTGCTGCATGGGCACGGTTGATTAAAGACCGAATCGGAATGTGCCCCCGTTGTTTTTGCATTTCGTGCTCAATAAGGGCGCGATCCGTATAGTCTCGGATTGGTCCTCTGGCATTACCTTTAGGGACTGGCCGCCTGCTGATGTCATAAGCTGCCTGTGTCCGATATAAAGTGAGTAGTTCCTTATCCAACTTAATAAATTGCTCTCTGATTTTTTCGTGACGGCTACGGCTAAAGTTCAAAAGAGAAGGATGAGCTTTAAAAATAAGGTGTGTCAGACCGTTGTAAACGGAGAAATCATAGGTGTCTGTCAACTGATTAGGACTTAGGTGCCCTTGTTCTGCAAGAGAAACAATTGTGGTGAGTTGAATATCTTCGAGTTCCTTGCGGCTGCGCACGAAATCCAACCACTCGGAAAGAGAGCGAGGAGCATTAAACGCCTTATCCAAACGAGCCTGAATGAGATTCAGACTCAAGTTACCCAAGTCTTGGGTTGTTTTGTCGTGCCAGTATTGGGGATCAAGTTCTACGAACTCGACAAACTCATCCCAGAGGGTCGAATACTGCAAGAAGTGATTATTCAGGCTGTGAAGCTGATCTGCCAGCTTCTGAACTCGTGTCGGGTAGTCTACGGCAGTTAGCAACCATGTCTGGATATCGGATGGAATGTTCTGGTGAGTGGCCTTATCGATAAGGGTTAAGGTTGCTTCCAATCCTGCCCGATCAGTTTTAACTCCGTGGTAGGAATCTCCCAACAAGGCTGAGACATCTGTGTCGTTATCTAGTTCTTTCTCAGCGATTCGATATAAGGCGGCCTCTTCTAATAGACGAGGCATATCCTCAAGAACTACGTGATCCAAAAACTGGATAGGCATAAGGAGTTCAATTACTCGAGTAAGGAGGTCAACCAAGTTGCTGAGCTTGGGTACAAGATCAGGAAGTGCTATTTGAAGCCCGGTGTTCCTACCTTTATCAAGGACAATCCCTAAACGATCAAGTTGAGATGGAACGGCTCTTAGAAATTCGATGGTGGAGTCATCTAATTGAGTTAGTGTCACGAGGCGACGTAATGTCTCTACGGGAAGCGTCTGCAAAGCATCTATTAGAGCCTGGGAGCTTGTTTGGTAGGAAGAAAGTCTGGCGCGAATTTCCGAGTACCACGATTGAAGCTGAGCTAGCTCAGAGAATGGTGTTTCCATGCCTTTAAACGCATGTCCGAAGGCTTCGTGGTACTGAGAGCTAGCAGAGAACCTTTCTACTTGTTGGCTGTATTCTGCCAACTCCTTGAGCTCCATAGCCATTACAGACCACCCGCTATTGCCGTTCTCTGTTCTTAACGCCCGGTAGCAACTCCGTGCTGCCCTATATTCGGCATTGAATAAGCGCCCAACGAAAGAAGAAGACGAGACCACATCGGCGTGCACCCACAACTCAAATGCAGGAGGAAGACGGCTCATAACATATCTACGTGAAAGTTGGGCTGTTCGATGCTGAAGCACTTGGAATTCTGAATGAGCTTTTTTCCGTGTCAGGTCGTAGACCTGGTTTTCTAAGACAGGGTGCCGGAGATGAAGAATGTTAAAATCCGTCTGTTTCAGGAGTGCCAGGACTTCCGTTAAACCAGGCAGATTTTGCAAGGTGCAGCCGTATACTATACCAAGGCTTTCAGTCACTTGATTGAAAAGGGTAGGGATCTCCTTCAATCGCGCATGTAGTGTACGAGCAGAATCCAATAGCGCCGAGAGCCCCGTTTTGTTTACTCCCCCTGCATTGAAGGCCAATAACGTCAGGAGAACTGACTTGACGTTATCCGTAGTCTGCGAATCAAGGAGAGGGATTTCTGAGAATCCACCCAGAAGGTTTTCTCGGGTCCTCTCATAAGAAACAAG